>NZ_SMNY01000024.1:0-508487 GCF_004353535.1 Cupriavidus sp. L7L | reverse complement strand
GCGCGGTGGCGCGCGCAATGCCCCGCCGCCTGCCGCGCCCGCCGCCGCAGCGGCTCCCGCGCAGCGTCCGCCGGCACAGCCCTTGCGCGCGCCCGGTGCATCTGCCGTCAGCCGTCCCGCCGCGGCGCCTGCGCGGCCGGCACCGCAGGCACCGGCACAGCGCGCTGTGCCGCAGCCATCGGCCGCGCCCGCCAGGCCAGGTCCGGCCGCTCGCCAGCCCGAACCCGAATCGGTGCCGCCGTGGGAGATGTCCGGCGGCAGCGATGTGCCGCCATGGGAAGACCTGCCGCCGGACTTGCCGGTGATCGGCCCCTATGACAGCGACCCCGGTTTCCGTGCGGACGAGCGAGACAACGGCTTCAGCGACAACGGTTTCAGCGAGCGGCCGGCCCGCGTCAATCCACGCAGCGGCGCCACCAGCGCGCCCGTACGCGAAGCCGAACCTGTGCGTGAGGCCGCTGCGCCCGCGGCACCGGCCGAGGGTGCCAAGTACGTCGCCCCGCGCCCGCCCGCGCCGGCCGAAGACGGCTCGCCGCCGGTCTTCACCGGCGACTGGCCGGCGCTCGCTGCCGGCCTGCCGCTCAAGGGCCTGGCGCAACAGCTGGCGTACCAGAGCGAACTGACGCAGGTGGTCGGCAAGACCTTCAACCTGCGCATCCCGGTGGCCGCCCTCGGCGAGAATGGCGTCGCCGAACGCCTGCAGCAAGTTCTGTGCGACCACTTCGGCCAGCCCGTGCGCGTGCTGTGCGAAGTCGGCCCGGTCGCGGTCACCGCCGCGGCGGCCGATGCCCAGGCCCGTGCCGAGCGCCAGCGCGAAGCCGAGGCCGCGATCGAGGCCGATCCGTTTGTGCAAGGGCTGCTGCGCGACTTTGGCGGCCAGATCGTGCCGGGCTCGATCCAGCCGCGCGCGGCCTGACAGCCCCAGTCCGCGCCATCCGCCACGAATTTCCACCACCGAATTTTTTTACCGAATCCAGGAGCGTTCCATCATGATGAAAGGTCAACTCGCCGGGCTGATGAAGCAAGCCCAGCAGATGCAGGAAAACATGAAGAAGATGCAGGAGCAACTGGCCCAGATCGAGGTCGAGGGCCAGTCCGGCGCCGGTCTCGTCAAGGTGGTCATGACCTGCAAGAACGACGTCAAGCGCGTCACCATCGACCCCAGCCTGCTGGCCGAGGGCGAGGACAAGGACCTGCTGGAAGACCTGGTCGCCGCCGCCTTCAACGACGCCGTGCGCAAGGCCGAGGCCACCACGCAGGAAAAGATGGGCTCGATGACCTCCGGCCTGCCGCTGCCCCCGGGCTTCAAGCTGCCGTTCTGAAGGCAAGCGTGAAAGCGGGGGGGAAGGGTTCCGCGCCGACTTCGCTGCAGGCGCTGGTCGAGGCGCTGCGGGTGCTGCCGGGCGTCGGGCCGAAGTCGGCCCAGCGCATGGCGTACCACCTGCTGCAGCACGACCGCGAGGGCGCGCGCAAGCTGGGCGACGCGCTGCGCGGCGCGGCGGACCATATCCGCCACTGCCAGCGCTGCAACACCTTCACCGAGCAGGAAATCTGCGAGACCTGCCTGGATGACCGCCGCGACGCCGCGCTGCTGTGCGTGGTGGAAACGCCGGCCGACCAGGTCATGATCGAGCAGACCCTCACTTACCGCGGCAAGTACTTCGTGCTGATGGGCCGGCTGTCGCCGCTGGACGGCATCGGCCCGCGCGAGATCCACCTGGACCGGCTGCTGGCGCGCGCCACCGAGCCGGAGCTGGGCGGGCCGGTCGGCGAAGTCATCGTCGCCACCAACTTCACCAGTGAAGGCGAGGCCACCGCGCACTACATCGGCGAAATGCTGAAGGCGCGCGGCCTCAAGGTGTCGCGCCTGGCGCGCGGAGTGCCGGTCGGCGGCGAGCTGGAATACGTCGACGCCGGCACCATCGCGCGCGCGGTGATGGACCGCCGCAACCTCTGATCCCTGCGGCGCTGGGCGGCATGCCCGCGCCGGACTTTTTCGCGTCCGCCTGTCCTATGAACCTGGCCCGCTTCGATCTCGTCACGCTTGGCTTGTTCGTTGCCGTGGCGCGCCAAGGCAGCATCTCGGCCGGCGCGCGCCAGTCGCACCTGGCGGTGGCGGCCGCCAGCAAGCGCATCTCGGACCTTGAGACCGCGGTGGGCGCGCCGCTGTTTTTCCGCCATGCCGCCGGCGTGCAGCTGACCGAGGCCGGGCAGGCCTGCTTCCACCACGCGCTGACCATCCTGCAGGACGTGGAGCGCATGGCTGGCGTGATGTCCGACTATGCGTCCGGCGTGCGCGGGCAGGTGCGCGTCTGCGCCAACACGTCGGCGATCACGCAGTTCCTGCCCGACGACCTGGCGTCGTTCATGCAGCGCCATCCCACCATCCGCATCGAGCTGGAAGAACAGAACAGCCGCGACATCGTCGCCGCGCTGGTGGAGAACCGCGCCGACGTCGGCATCTTTGCCGACCGCACGCCAGCGGCGGGGCTGATGACGGTCGAGTACCGCCAGGACGAACTGGTCATCATCACGCCGCCCAACCATCCGTTGGCTGCACGCGGCCCGGTGCGGTATGCCGATACGCTCGAATTCGACTTCGTCAGCCTGCCGCAGGAAACTTCGCTGGCGGCGCGTCTGCTCGAAGAAAGCAGCCGGCTCGACCGGCCCTTCCGGCTGCGCATCCAGGTGCGCAGCTTCGACGCCATGTGCCGCATGGTGATGGCCGGCCTCGGCGTGGGCGTGCTGCCGCGCATCGCGGCCGAGCCGCACGTCAAGTCGATGGGTTTGTCGCTGGTGTCGCTGCAGGATGCGTGGGCGCGCCGCTCGCTGCTGATCGGGCTGCGCGATCCTGCAGGCCTGACGGTGTCGGCGCGTCTGCTGATCACCCATCTCTGCGGGGACAAGGCGCCGTTCTGACGTCCTGGGGCGCCAGGTGCCCCCCGGAGCCTTTCGCGTTCCGAGAAAGCCCGCTTCTCCGATTGCCGATTCCTGGCTCGCCCCTCGCTGGGGCACACTCCGTGCCAATGACAGACGCGGCGGTATCGATCACCAGATCGAATTTCCGCGGCGCAACGAATCCCCCGCATTGCACGGAGACACGCCATGGCGCAACAGATCCTCGAGGGCATCCGCGTCCTCGAACTCGGACAACTTATCGCCGGCCCCTTTGCCGCGAAAACCCTGGCCGATTTCGGCGCCCACATCATCAAGGTAGAGCCGCCCGGGCAGGGCGACCCGCTGCGCAAATGGCGCATGCTGCATGAGGGCACGTCGGTGTGGTGGGAAGCACAGTCGCGCAACAAGGAATCGATCTGCATCGACCTGCGCCAGCCGGAAGGGCAGGCGCTGGTGCGAAAGCTGGCCGCCGAGGCCGATGTGCTGATCGAGAACTTCCGCCCCGGCACCATGGAAAAGTGGGGCCTGGGCTGGGACGTGCTGCATGCCGACAACCCGCGCCTGATCATGCTGCGCGTGTCGGGCTACGGCCAGACCGGTCCCAAGAAAGACGAGCCGGGCTTTGCCGCGGTGGCCGAGGCCATGGCGGGACTGCGTCACCTGACCGGCGAGCCGGGCCGCGCGCCGGTGCGCGCCGGATTGTCGCTGGGCGACACCATCGCCGGGCTGCACGGCGCCATGGGCGTGCTGCTGGCGCTGTACCAGCGCGATGCGCGCGGCGGCGAGGGCCAGGTGATCGACGTGGCGCTGTATGAATCGCTGTTCAACCTGAGTGAAAGCCTGCTGCCGGAATACTCCGCCTTCGGCGCGGTGCGCCAGCCCGCCGGCGGCGCGCTGCCGGGCATCGCCCCGTCCAACGCCTATCCCTGCAGCAGCGGCGAATACGTGCTGGTGGCGGCCAACGGCGATGCCATCTTCAAGCGCATGATGCTGGCCATCGGCCGGCCCGACCTGGCCGATGACCCGGCGCTGGCCCAGAACGACGGCCGCGTGAATCGTGTCGACGAGATCGATGCCGCCATCGCCGACTGGACCCGCACGCAGACGGTGGAATCGGTGCTGGCGGTGCTGCGCGAGGCGCAGGTGCCGTCGGGCCGCATCTATACCGTCAAGGATATTGCCGAAGACCCGCACTACCGCGCCCGCGGCGTGATCGAGTCGGTGACCTCGGCCGGCGGCCTGACCGTGGAAGTGCCGGGCGTGGTGCCCAAGCTGTCGGCCAGCCCGGGCGGCATCCATGACCGCGCGCCCACGTTGGGCGAGCATACCGATGCGGTGCTGAAGCAGGCGGGCTTCGACGATGCCGCCATCGCCGACCTGCGCGCGCGCAAGGTGATCGCATGAGCGCCGCCGCCCAGCTGCGCGGCCCGGCCCGCGTCGAAATCAATGAAGTCGCGCCGCGCGACGGCCTGCAGATCGAGCCGGTGGTGGTGCCCACCGACGGCAAGGTCGCCTTTGTCGATGCGCTGTCGGCCTGCGGCTTCGCCCGCATCGAAGCCACCTCGTTCACGTCGGCACGCGCCATCCCCGCGCTCGCCGATGCCGAAGCGGTGATGCACCAGATCCAGCGCTTCCCCGGCGTGCGCTACACCGTGCTGGTGCCCAACCTGCGCGGGCTGGAACGCGCGCTGTCGTGCCGGCCGGACGAGGTCAACCTGGTGATGTCGGCCAGCGAGACGCATAACCGCGCCAACCTGCGCATGACGCGCGAGCAGTCGCAGGCGCAGTTGCTGGCGATGATCGAAGCCGCCAGCGCCGCCGGCGTGCCGGTCAATATCTCGCTGTCGACGGTGTTCGGCTGCCCCTTCGAGGGCGAGGTCGAGGCCGGCGCGGTGATGGCGCTGGCCACGCGCTTCGCCGAAGCCGGCGCGGCGGGCATTACGCTGTGCGACACCACCGGCATGGCCTATCCCACGCAAGTGGCCGCGCTGTGCGAGCGCTTCCAGGCGGCGCTGCCCGGCACCGGCCTGACCATCCACCTGCACAACACGCGCGGCATGGGCCTGGCCAACGCGCTGGCGGCATGGGAGACCGGCGTAACCCGCTTCGACGCGGCCGCCGGCGGCCTCGGCGGCTGCCCCTATGCACCCGGGGCCAGCGGCAATGTCAGCACCGAGGACCTGGTCCACATGTTCGACTGCATGGGCGTGCAGACCGGGGTCAACCTCGGCGCGCTGCTCGGCGCGGTGGCCGGCCTGCCGGCGCTGGTCGGGCGCGACATCCACAGCCAGTTGCTCAGCGCCGGCCCGCGCCTGCGCACGCACCAGCCGCCGGGATGGATGGCGGAGCATTTCGCGGTGCAGGCCTAGCGCCGCACCCCGACAACAACAAGACAGCAATACAAATGGAGACCCTCATGAAGCAAGCCCTTCAACGCAACGCTGCCAAGCCGGCCACGTCCACCCTTATCGCCCGGCGCAAGGCCGTCGCTGCCACGCTGGCCGCGCTCGGTACCGCGTGGCTGGCGCCTGCCGCGCTGGCGCAGGACGCCTATCCCGGCCGCCCGGTCACGCTGGTGGTATCCGCCGCGGCAGGCGGCACCACCGACATCGCGGCACGGATGATTTCCGAGCCGCTGTCCAAGGCGCTTGGCCAGCCGGTGGTGGTCGACAACAAGCCCGGCGGCAATGGCGGAATTGCCGCGCAGCTGGTGGCGCGCGCCAAGCCGGACGGCTACACGCTGATGCTGCAGTACTCGGGCTTCCACGTGATCACGCCGCTGCTAATGAAGAACCTGTCGTGGGATCCGGTCAAGGACTTCGCGCCGGTGGCCAATATCCTGTCGGCGCCGCAGGTGCTGGTGGTGCGCCAGAACCTGCCAGTCAAGTCGCTGAAGGAACTGGTCGCGTACGCCAAGGCCAACCCGGACAAGCTCAACTACGCGTCGTCGGGCAACGGTTCGCTGCAGCACGTCTCGACCGAGCTGCTGAACCAGATGGCCGGCACCAAGATCGCGCACGTTCCTTACAAGGGCACCGGGCCGGCCATCACCGACCTGCTGGGCGGCACGGTCGACCTGACCATGACCACGCCGCCGCCGCTGATGGGGCATATCGCCGCCGGCAAGCTGCGCCCGCTGGTGGTCACCAGCAAGACGCGCCTGCCCAGCCTGAAGGACGTGCCCTCGGCGCCCGAGGCGGGCTATCCCGACCTCGACGTGTCGTCGTGGTTCGCGATGTATGCGCCGGCCGGCACGCCCAAGGCCGTGGTCGACAAGCTGACCGGCGAGATCGAGAAGATCATGCGCACCGAAGCCTTCCGCAAGAAGGCGGAGGAACTGGGTGCCGAGGCGAAGTACATGAACCCACAGCAACTGGCGCAGTACCAGAAGGCCGAACTGGCGCGCTGGGGCAAGGTGATCAAGTCTGCGGATATTCACGCTGAGTAAGCATTGAAGCGCGGATGTTGTCTCCCCTCTCCCGCATGCGGGAGAGGGGAGCACACCAGGAGCCCGCCTAGGTATAGATACCGATGCGGACCCTCCATCCACCCGGTAGCATCGCAACTTGCCGCACGGCGGCACGCCGTGCTTTCGCGCATCGCCGTCCGAATCCAAATGGACAACAAACGGACAACAAACGGACAGGAAACGGGTAGGAGACAAGCATGTATAACAAGAAATTCTGGAAGCAGTTCCTGATCGCGCTGGCGCTGTTCCTGGCCGGCTGGTTCACCTTCGGTCATGCGCAGGCGCAGGGCAAGCCGGAGAAAACCAAGGTCACCATCGCGGTCGGCGGCAAGAACCTGTTCTACTACCTGCCGCTGACCATCGCCGAGCGCCAGGGCTATTTCAAGGACGAAGGCCTGGACGTCGAGATCGTCGACTTCGCCGGCGGCGCCAAGGCGCTGCAGGCCGTGGTGGGCGGCAGCGCCGACGTGGTTTCGGGCGCCTACGAGCACACCATCAACCTGCAGGGCAAGGGCCAGCGTTACCAGGAATTCGTGCTGCAGGGCCGGGCGCCGCAGATCGTGCTGGTGGTGTCGAACAAGACCATGCCCAGCTTCAAGTCGATCGCCGACCTGAAGGGCAAGAAGATCGGCGTGACCGCGCCGGGGTCGTCGACCAACATGATGGCCAACTTCGTGCTGGCCAAGCATGGCCTGAAGCCGTCGGACGTGTCGTTCATCGGCGTGGGCGCCAGCGCCGGCGCGGTGGCGGCGATGCGTTCGGGTCAGATCGATGCGATGGCCAACCTCGACCCGGTGATCTCGATGCTGATGCAGAAGAACGAGGTGCGCATCGCCTCGGACACGCGCACGCTCAAGGACACGCAGGCGGTGTTTGGCGGCAACATGCCGTCGGGCTGCCTGTATGCATCGCAGGCCTTTATCCAGCAGAATCCCAACACCACGCAGGCGCTGACCAATGCCATGGTGCGCGCGCTGAAGTGGCTGCAGAAGGCCGGCCCGTCCGACATCGTCAAGACCGTGCCGGAAAGCTACCTGCTGGGCGACCGCGCGCTGTACCTGGCCGCGTGGGACAAGGTCAAGGAAGCGATCTCGCCGGACGGCACCATGCCGGCCGATGGTCCGCGCACCGCGCTGAACACGCTGCAGCAGTTCGACGCCGAACTGAAGGGCAAGCCGATCAAGCTGGAAGAGACCTATACCAACGCCTTCGTGCAGAAGGCCAACGCCAAGTACAAGTAAGACCGCGTCGCGCACGCCACCGGCCCGCTGCCCGCAGCGGGCCTTTGCTTTGCGGCAGCGGCAGGCATTCCCTCATCACTCGCCAGCGGCACGAATGGCGAACGACACGGTGCACCATGAGCATTCCCGCACTTTCCCTCGACAAGGTCACCTGCACCTTTGTCTCGCGCGATGACCGCAGTCAGCGCTATACCGCGGTCAAGGACGTCACGCTGTCGATCCAGCCGGGCGAGTTCGTCTCGGTGGTCGGCCCGACCGGCTGCGGCAAGTCGACGCTGCTGAACGTCGGGGCGGGTCTGCTGGAGCCTTCCAGCGGCGAGGTACGCGTGTTCGGCGAGCCGCTGCGCGGCATCAACCGGCGCGCCGGCTACATGTTCCAGACCGAGGCGCTGATGCCGTGGCGCAGCGCGCTCGACAACGTCGTCGCCGGGCTCGAATTCCGCGGCGTGGCGCGCGCCGAGGCCGTGCGGCAGGGCGAGGAATGGCTGCGCCGCGTGGGCCTGGGCGGCTTCGGCGACCGCTATCCGCACCAGCTCTCCGGCGGCATGCGCAAGCGCGTGGCGCTGGCGCAGACGCTGGTGCTGGACCCGGACATCATCCTGATGGACGAGCCGTTCTCGGCGCTCGATATCCAGACGCGACAACTGATGGAGAACGAGGTGCTGGACCTGTGGGCCGCGAAGCGCAAGGCGGTGCTGTTCATCACCCACGACCTCGACGAGGCCATCGCCATGAGCGACCGCGTGGTGGTGCTGTCGGCAGGCCCGGCCACGCATCCGATCGGCGAGTTCGCCATCGACCTGCCGCGCCCGCGCGACGTGGCCGAGATCCGCAATCATCCGCGCTTTGTCGAACTGCACGCCGCGATCTGGGACGTGCTGCGCGAGGAAGTGCTCAAGGGCTATGCGCAGCAGCTCAAGGTGGCCTGAGCCTGCCATTGCTACGTCATCACAACGACAACCGAACGACAACCGAACCCTGATGGCATTCCGCAACGACTCCAAGGGCATGCTGCGCGTCTGGCAGCTGCTGGTGCTGGTGGTGATCCTGGGCATCTGGCACATCGCCACGCGTTCGCAGCAGGTCGCCTTCTTCTTTGGCGAACCGCTGATGGTCGCGCAGCGGATCTGGAACTGGTTTTTCATCGAGCGCGATATCTACCTGCACCTGGGCGTGACGCTGCTCGAGACCGTGCTGGCCTTCGGCATCGGCACGCTGGCGGGTCTCGGCGTAGGCCTGTGGCTGGCGCTGAGCCCGATGACCTCGGCCATCCTGGATCCCTACGTCAAGGCGATGAACTCGATGCCGCGCGTGATCCTGGCGCCGATCTTCGCGGTGTGGTTCGGCCTGGGGATCTGGTCGAAGGTGGCGCTGGCGGTGACGCTGGTGTTCTTTATCGTCTTCTTTAACGTCTACCAGGGCGTGAAGGAAGTGAGCCCGGTGGTGCTGGCCAACGCGCGCATGCTGGGCGCAAACCAGCATCAGCTGCTGCGCCATGTGTACCTGCCGAGTGCAACCAGCTGGGTGTTTTCGTCGCTGCATACCTCGGTGGGACTGGCCTTCGTCGGTGCAGTCGTGGGCGAGTACCTGGGCTCGGCGCGCGGCGTGGGCTACCTGATCCTGCAGGCCGAGGGCACCTTCGACATCAACACGGTGTTTGCCGGCATCGTGGTGCTGACGGCATTCGCGCTGATGCTGGACTGGATGGTCGGCATCGGCGAGAAGCGGCTGATGAAGTGGCAGCCCAGGAGCGGGGAGACGGAGAAGCTCTGACCTCCGGATCCGCGCTGGTTTGCTTCCTTTGCCTTAAGCGAGAGAGGGGCACACAGTCCTGTGGCCCCGAAACAGACCGACACCGTCAGCAGCGGGCGCAGGGCGTTGCCGCATGTCCTGCGCCTTTCTCTTATCGGCGGGCGGGCAGGGCGCCCGCCGCCTGGCGCGTGCTTCAGCGCACGCCGAGGGCACGATTAGGGCACGATCACGATCTTGCCGGTCACCTTGCGCGCTTCCATGTCCTTGAGCGCCTGCGGCGCCTGTTCCAGCGGATAGCGCGCCGAGATATGCGGACGGATCTTGCCTTCCTTCATCCAGCCCAGCATCTGCGCCATGTTGGCCTGGTTGGCCTTAGGCTCGCGGCGCACGAAGTCGCCCCAGAACACGCCCACCAGCGATGCGCCCTTGAGCAGCGCCAGGTTCAGCGGCAGCCTCGGGATCTCGCCATTGGCAAAACCCACCACCAGGTAGCGGCCGCGCCAGCCGATCGAGCGGAACGCCGGCTCGGCATAGATGCCGCCCACCGGATCGTAGACCACATCCGGGCCCTTGCCGTCGGTCAGCGCCTTGACGCGCTCGCGGAGGTCTTCGGTGCTGTAGTTGATCAGCGCATCGGCTCCGTGCTCCTTGCACACCGCCAGCTTTTCGTCGGTAGACGCGGCGGCGATCACGCGCGCGCCGATGGCCTTGCCGATCTCGATCGCCGCGATGCCCACGCCGCCGGCCGCACCCAGCACGAGCATGGTCTGGCCCGCCTTCAGCTCGCCGCGGTCGATCACCGCATGGTGCGAAGTGCCGTAGGTCAGCGTGAAGGCCGCGGCGGTCTCGAAGTCGATGCCCGGCGGCATCGGCACCACCGAGGCGGCGGGCGCCTTGGCCTGCGTGGCAAATGCGCCATTGCCCAGGTAGGCGATGACCTTGTCGCCCGGCTTGACGTGGGTGACACCTTCGCCCACAGCATTGACCACGCCGGCCAGCTCGGAGCCGGGGCTGAACGGCAGCGCAGGCTTGGCCTGGTATTTGTTCTGGATGATGAGCACATCCGGGAAGTTGACGGCGGCCGCCTTCACGTCGATGACCACTTCGCCAGCGCCCGGCACCAGGTCAGGCAGGGTTTCCACGGTCAGGGAATCAGGGGGGCCCCAGGCTTTGCACAGTACGGCTTTCATCTTGTCTCCGTTTCGATGTGTATGGCTTCCGCGCCAGTCAAGCTTAAGCGGGCGGGCAGGGCAAGTGTAGCGTACAAATAGCACGGTCGTTCTGTTCCATGCCGAACCCGTGGGGGCGGTTATTTGCGCCCTGCATACCGGCTCGCGGCGTGCGCCCGGACGGGATTCCGGCGCGGCGCACGGGGCGCTTGTGCGGCGCGCGCTCAGGTACAATCGCGCCATGCATATCCTCCTTGCCAACGATGACGGTTATCTCGCGCCGGGATTGGCCGTTCTGCATGCTGCGCTCGCCCCGCTGGGCCGGATTACGGTCATTGCGCCCGAGCAGAACCACAGCGGCGCTTCCAACTCCCTGACGCTGCAGCGCCCGCTGTCGATCTACGAAGCGCGCGAAGGCGTGCAGAAGGGATTCCGCTTCGTCAACGGCACGCCGACCGACTGCGTGCACATCGCGCTGACCGGGCTGCTGGATGAGAAGCCCGACCTGGTGGTGTCCGGCATCAACCAGGGACAGAACATGGGCGAGGACGTGCTGTATTCCGGCACCGTCGCCGCCGCCATCGAAGGCTATCTGCTCGGCATCCCGTCGGTGGCCTTCTCGCAGGTCGACAAGGGCTGGGAGCATCTCGATGCAGCCGCGCGCATCGCGCGCACCGTGGTCGAGCGCATCATCAGCCAGCCGCCCGCCGAGCCCTTCCTGCTCAACGTCAATATCCCGAGCCTGCCGTTCGAACATATCAAGGGCTATCGCGCCACGCGCCTGGGCAAGCGCCATCCTTCCCAGCCGGTGATCACGCAGGTGAATCCGCGCGGCGACACCAACTACTGGATCGGCCCGGCCGGCGATGCGCGCGATGCCAGCGAAGGCACGGACTTCCATGCCACTGCCGCCGGCTATGTCTCGCTGACGCCGTTGCAGCTCGACCTGACCCACCGCGGGCAGCTCGACGCGCTCGACCAGTGGCTGAAATAGGCAGCCGCTCCGCAGTGTCGCGCCCCCGATGAGTTCCACGCCCCGACGCAACAAGTTCCCCCTGCCGCTGGACGCGGTCGTCGAACGCAAGCCCGCACCGGCACGCACCGCCGGCATGCCTGCCGTCGACGCGCGGCGCACGGGGACGGCAGCCGCGCCGCCCCCGAAACCCGCCAAGCCAAGGCTGCCGCGTACAGCCGCGCCTGCGCCGGCGCCCGCACCCGCGAGCGCCGTGGAGCAGCGCGCCTCGGCGGCTACGGCCGGCGGCGGGGGCATGGCTTCCGCGCGTGCGCGTGCCGCGCTGGCGGGCCGGCTGCGCGCCGGCGGCATCCGCGACGAGCGCGTGCTGTCGGCCATCGCCACGGTGCCGCGCCACCTGTTCGTCGAGCCGGGGCTGGCCTCGCAGGCGTATGAAGACGCCGCGCTGCCGATCGGCCACCAGCAGACCATTTCCAAACCGTCGGTGGTGGCGCGCATGATCGAACTGCTGCGCGACGGCCTGGCCGCCGACACGCCGCTGGAGCGCGTGCTGGAGATCGGCACCGGCTGCGGCTACCAGGCCGCGGTGCTGAGCCAGGTGGCGCGCGAAGTCTTCTCGATCGAGCGCATCCGGCCGCTGCACGAACAGGCCAAGGCGAACCTGCGCCCGCTGCGCGTACCCAACCTGCGCCTGCACTATGGCGACGGCATGCTCGGGCTGCCGCAGGCGGCCCCGTTCTCGGCCATCATCCTGGCCGCTGCCGGCATGGAGGTGCCACAGGCGCTGCTGGAACAGCTGGAGGTAGGCGGGCGGCTGATCGCCCCGGTGGCCGTGGTGCCGCCGGCGGGCGTGCCCGGCCAGACGGTGACGCAGCAGCTGCTGCTGATCGAGCGGCGCAACCGCCATCGCTTTCACCGAACCGCGCTTGAAGCCGTTTTCTTTGTGCCCTTAAAATCGGGCACCATCTGAGTCGAACTATGCACAACATCGTGAAATCGCAATATTTCGCACGCGCCGGTCAACTTTTTACGGCTTCCGCGCTGACGGCCCTGCTGGCCGCCTGCGCTAATTCGCCGATGCCGGCCCCTGTCGTTGACCGCACCTCCACCTCGGGCGCCGCCGCAGCGTCGACGGAGCCGGCCCCGCCTGGATACTATCGGGTCAAGCGAGGCGATACGCTTTATCGAATCGCCCTGGAAAACGGCCAGTCGTACCGTGACGTCGCGACCTGGAACAACCTGTCCAATGTGAACCAGATCGAAGTTGGCCAGTTGTTGCGCATCGTGCCTCCGGGTGCCGACGTCAACGCTGCGCCCGGGGTTTCCACCACGCCGATCGCCCCGGCCACGGTGCAGTCCCAGCCGATCGACCAGGCGCGCCCGGTGGGCACGCCCGCAGCACCGCCTGCCGCCGCAGCGGCGGCGCCGGCAACGCCCGCGGCAGCGGCCGCCACCCCCGCCGCGCCGGCCGCTGACGGCGCGATCAAGCTGGCCTGGCCGGCAACCGGCCAGATGGTCGGTAAATTCGATGACAAGGGCAATAAAGGCATCGATATTGCGGGCAAGAAGGGCGATGCGGTGCTGGCCGCCGACGATGGCCGAGTGATTCACGTTGGCCCCTTGCGCGGCTACGGGAATCTTGTCATCATCAAACACAACGAGACATTTCTTACTGCGTACGGGCACAACGAAAAGGTGCTCGTGGCAGAGCAATCCGCGGTCCGCAAGGGCCAGAAGATTGCGGAGATGGGCAACAGTGATACCGACCGGGTGAAGCTTCACTTCGAAGTTCGCAAGAACGGAAAACCGGTTGATCCGATGCGGTACCTGCCGCCACAGTGAGGGTTCATGCCACGCCAGAAAACCGTCTCCTCCGGAACAACTGTCAGCAGGGCTCGCCGTCCCAAGCAGCCGGAAGTGAAGGCTGGTGTGGCACATCCCGACGAGCATGCCGACGCGCAAGCGTTCGAGCCCGATCTCGCTGCCGACCTGATTCCCGCGACCGACGAGCCGATCGCCACGTCCACTTCGGTGGGCCTGCGCGAAGCGGACCTGCTCGCCGACGACAACGACCGCCATCTGCGCGATGATGACGATGACGAGTCCGAGGACGAGGAAGACAGCGAAGGCGAGAACGGCAGCGACGGCGCAGCGGCCGAGCACGATGACTTCCGCACGGTGCTGCATACCGAGCTGGCCGCCGACACCGTCCAGCATTACCTGAACCGCATCAGCATAAAGCCGCTGCTGTCCGCGCCGGAGGAACTGCATTTCTCCACGCTGGCCAAGGACGGCGACTTTGCCGCGCGCCAGGTCATGATCGAGCGCAACCTGCGGCTGGTGGTCAGCATCGCCAAGGGTTACCTCAATCGCGGCGTGCCGCTGCTCGACCTGATCGAGGAAGGCAACCTGGGCCTGATGCACGCGATCGAGAAATTCGATCCGTCGCGCGGGTTCCGCTTCTCGACCTATGCGACCTGGTGGATCCGCCAGAGCATCGAGCGCGCCATCATGAACCAGGCCCGCACCGTTCGCCTGCCGGTGCACGTGATCCGTGAACTGAACCAGGTGCTGCGCGCCAAGCGCCATCTGGAGAAGGGCGGCACCGACGGGCGCGACGCCAGCCTGGAAGACATCGCCCACCTGCTGGGCAAGACGCCGGACGAAGTGCAGGACGTCCTGGCACTCAACGAACATACCACCTCGCTCGATACGCCGTTCGACCTCGATCCCGGCTCGAGCCTCCTGGATTTCCTCTCCGACGAGCACAACGCCGCCCCCGACCAGGAGGTGGCGCACCGCGAGCTGGAAGGGCTGATGAAGCTCTGGCTGGCACGC
This sequence comes from Cupriavidus sp. L7L, assembly GCF_004353535.1. Classification (NCBI taxonomy): domain Bacteria; kingdom Pseudomonadati; phylum Pseudomonadota; class Betaproteobacteria; order Burkholderiales; family Burkholderiaceae; genus Cupriavidus; species Cupriavidus sp. L7L. The sequence continues at coordinate 494,147 of NZ_SMNY01000024.1, read as the reverse complement.
CTGTCGGAAAAGCATCGCTATGTGGTGGAGCGCCGCTTCGGCCTCAACCATATCGAGCCCGCCACGCTGGAAGAGCTCGCCGAGGAGATGGGCCTCACGCGCGAGCGCGTACGCCAGATCCAGCAGGAGGCGCTGGTCAAGCTCAAGCGGCATTTCGCTTCGCAAGGTGTCAGGAAGGACGCCGTTTTATGACCCCTGTGCTGGTATTCGACATCGAGACCATTCCCGATGTCGCCGGCCTGCGCCGTTTGCATGACCACCCCGATGCGATGAGCGACGGCGAAGTCGCCGAACACGCCTTCGCCGCCCGCCGCGAGAAAACCGGCAGCGATTTCCTGCCGCACTACCTTCAGCGCGTCGCCGCGATTTCCTGCGTGCTGCGGCGCACGCACCGCGATGGCTCGGCGGTGTTCCATGTGGGCTCGCTCGGCACCATCGAGGACAACGAAGCCACGCTGATCCAGAAGTTCTACGAACTGATCGCCCGCTACAGCCCGCAACTGGTTTCATGGAACGGTGGCGGATTCGATCTCCCCGTGCTGCATTACCGCGGCCTGGTCAACGGCGTCACCGCGCCGCGCTACTGGGAGATGGGCGAGGGCCGCGACGAAGATAGCCGTGACTTCAAGTGGAACAACTACATCAGCCGCTACCACATGCGGCACCTGGACTTGATGGACCTGCTGGCGATGTACCAGCCGCGCGCCAGCGCGCCGCTGGATGACCTCGCCAAGCTCTGCGGTTTCCCGGGCAAGATGGGGATGGATGGCAGCAAGGTCTGGCATGCTTACCAGGCTGGCCAGCTCGACGAGATCCGCGCCTACTGCGAGACCGACGTCGTCAATACCTACCTGATGTACTGCCGTTTCCAGCTGATGCGCGGCGGCATGTCGCCGCGCGAGTTCGACATGGAGATGGAACTCGTCCAGGAATCGCTAGCGGAACTGCCTGGCGAACAGTGGATGGAATACCTGCAGGCCTTCCGCCTGCAGCGCCTCACGCCCGAAGCCGACGACTTCGAGGACTGATCGCGCCTGCGCCCGCGGACACCCGCCGGCGGGCGCCACGGCCTTAAAGGTCCAGCGATAGCAGGATCGGCTGGTGGTCCGAGTCGGCCGTATCTGCGTTGATCTCGCAACGCCGGATCCGCGCGGCCAGGTTGTCCGTGACGAACATGAAGTCGCAGGCGAACGGTGGCTCGGGCCATTGCTCCTTGTCATGGATGGCGCAGGTCGGCGCGTGCGGCTGGCCGGGATGTGTGAGCAGCCAGGCGTCGCGCCATGGCGTGGTGGCGTCGTCGAACGGCTCCAGCATGCGCCGATAGGCAATGTCGTCGGGTTTGCTGTTGAAATCGCCGCACAGGATGGCTTCGGCTGGGCGCGGTTCCGGCGTGAACGGCCCGGGCCACTTCTCGCTGCGGCCCGGGCGACGCGCGTGGTCGCAGGCCTGGGCATGCCAGTCGCGCAGGGCTTCGGCCTGCGCCGCGCGCTGGAGCGCCGAGTAATACTCAAGGTGCGTGCAGATCACGCGCAGCGACTGCGTGCCGGCTTCGACAGTGACTTCCAGCGCAACGCGCGGCATCGACGCCACTTGCGGGTCCGCCGGCCACGGCAAGGCGTGCCGGAATACCTCGCGTACTGGTAGCCGCGTGGCGATCAGGTTGCCGAATTGCTTGTGTGTGCCGTTGCGGCCGCGCCGGTCCACGCCTGACGCAAAGAGCAGGTGATAGCCTGGCAGCAGGGCGGTCAGTTCGGCAACCTGGTCGATGCCTGGCTCGCCGCGCAGTTCACCGAATCCGCGCGTGACTTCCTGCAGGCAGATCACATCGGCATCGGCCATCGCGTGCAGTGTGTCCACCTGCCGCGCCAGGTCCACACGCCCGTCCGCGCCGCGGCCCCATTGGATATTCCAAGAAATCAGTTCCATGCGACGCCTCCATCGTTGACCCGGCCGGTCTGGCATACAATCGCGCTTTCGTAAAACAATACGTCAGGTTTTATCTGGTGTCCCAAGCCGTGTCCTCCCCACAAGAAACGACCGCCGTCGCGCCCGAATCAGCTGCACCGGGTGCCGCTCCCGCCGCAAAAGAGCCCCGTGGCCGTGGCAATGCCGATGGCAATGCTCCGGGCGTCGACCCCGTGGTGTCGATCGACAGCCTCGACATGGAGGCACGCGGCGTCGGCCGCCTGGTGAACGAGGACGGCACGCCTGGCAAGGTGATCTTCGTCGAAGGCGCATTGCCGGGCGAGACCGTCAGTTATCGCAGCTACCGGCGCAAGCCCAGCTTCGAGCAGGCGCACCTCGGCGAAGTCCTGCAAGAATCGGTGATGCGCGTAAAGCCGGGCTGCCAGCATTTCGGTGTCTGCGGCGGGTGCTCGATGCAGCATCTGGATTCGCGCGCGCAGCTTGCGATCAAGCAGCGCGTGCTGGAAGACAACTTGTGGCACCTGTCCAAGGTGAAGCCCGACGTGGTGTTCCGGCCGATCGCCGGTCCGGACTGGGGCTACCGCTACCGCGCGCGCCTGACCGTGCGCCACGTGGTGAAGAAGGGCGGCGTGCTGGTGGGCTTTCATGAGCGCAAGAGCAGCTATGTCGCCGACATGACGCGTTGTGAAATCCTGCCGCCGCATGTCTCGGCGATGCTGGTGCCGCTGCGCGAACTGGTGGCGGGCCTATCGATCCGCGACCGCATGCCGCAGATCGAGCTGGCCGTCGGGCATGAAGTGACGGCGCTGGTGCTGCGCATCCTCGAGCCGCTGACCGATGCCGACAAGGACCTGCTGCGCGCCTTCGCCGATGAATACAAGGTGCAGTTCTGGCTGCAGCCGAAGGGGCCGGACACGGTCTACCCGTTCTACCCGACCGACGTCGAGCTGGCCTATACGCTGCCGGAATTCGGCATCCGCATGCCGTTCAAGCCGACCGACTTCACGCAGGTGAACCACCAGATCAATCGCGTGCTGATCGGCCGCGCGCTGCGCCTGCTCGATGCGCAGCCGGGCGACCGCCTGCTCGACCTTTTCTGCGGCATCGGCAATTTCACGCTGCCGCTGGCCACGCAGGGCAAGTCGGTGATGGGCATCGAGGGCAGCGAGGCGCTGACCACGCGCGCACTGGCCAATGCGGAATACAACGGGCTGGCCGCCAAAACCGAGTTCGCGTGCCGCAACCTGTTCGAAGTCACTGCCGACGACATCGCCGCGCTGGGCCGCTTCGACCGCTGGCTGGTCGATCCGCCGCGCGAAGGCGCGCTCGCGGTGAGCAAGGCGCTCGGCGAGCTGGCGCAGCAGGGCAGCCACGTGCTGCCGCGGCGCATCGTCTACGTGTCGTGCAGTCCCGCCACGCTGGCGCGCGATGCCGGCCTGCTGGTGCACGAGGCGGGTTACCGCCTGAGCGGCGCCGGCGTGGTCAATATGTTCCCCCACACGTCGCACGTGGAGTCGATTGCGGTATTCGACCGCGACTGACCGCGCCGTGCGCCAAAAGAAAAAGCCGGCCTTGGCCGGCTTTTTTCATGCCGCGGCGTTTGCCGTCATTCCCGGCTGCCGCCGAAGATGCCCAGCAGCGCCAGCAGGTTGGCGAAGACGTTGTACACGTCGAGGTAGATCGCCAGCGTGGCGGTGATGTAGTTGGTCTCGCCGCCGTTCACCACGCGCTGTACATCGAACAGGATGTAAGCCGAGAAGATACCGATCGCGATCACCGACACCGTGATCATCAGCGACGGCAGCTGCAGCCAGATATTGGCAACGCTGGCCAGGATCAGCAGGATCAGGCCGACGAACAGGAACTTGCCCAGGCCGGAAAAATCGCGCTTGCTGACGGTGGCGATGGTCGCCATCGCGCCGAACACTGCCGCCGTGCCGCCAAAGGCGTACATGATCAGCGCCGGTCCGTTGGAAAACGCCAGCGTTGCGCTGATCAGGCGCGACAGCATCAGTCCCATGAAGAACGTGAATGCCAGCAACAGCACCACGCCCATGCTGCTGTTCTTGGTTTTCTCGATGGCGAAGAAGAACCCGAACGCGATGGCGAGGAACAGGATTAGCGACAGGCCGGGGCTGCCCGCCATGAAGCTGAAGCCGGTGGCCACGCCGACCCATGCACCCAGCACGGTGGGGATCATCGAAAGGGCCAGCAGCCAGTAAGTGTTGCGCAAGACCCGGTTGCGAACGACGACGTCAGTGACGGTCGACGCACTGTTGCCGAAACCGTAGGTATTCAGCTTGTTATCCATGGTGACTCCTGTCTCGAAACGGTGAGGCGCCGGGCCTGTCCGAAATAAAGAGAATTTTCGGATCGACCGCGGACGGAACCATCGTCAATGTGGCATCTGGTTGGCCGAATTGCAAGGGCGGGGTAATCCCGCAGGCACCCGCGCCCCTGTTTCGGCCTGTTCCGCGCTGCCTTCGTTTGACGGACGCCGGGGCGCCACGTTCCAGACATGACGAGGATGTAATGTGCAGCCACTGCTACTTGCGGCCAGGATGTGGCTTTTGACCGGTGACACCCGCGCCAGAGCGGCCCAGACCCTCGAAAGGGTCATCGTCTTCGTGCTAGAATTGCACGTTTAATCCATTTGTAACCCCTTCATTTTTCGGAGTTTTTCATGGCGATCGAACGCACCCTGTCGATTATCAAGCCGGATGCCGTGGCCAAGAACGTCATCGGCCAGATCTACGCCCGTTTCGAGGCCGCCGGCCTGAAGATCGTTGCTGCCAAGATGGTGCACCTGTCGCGCGGTGAAGCCGAGCAGTTCTATGCTGTGCACAAGGAGCGTCCGTTCTTCAAGGATCTGGTCGACTTCATGGTTTCCGGCCCGGTCATGATCCAGGCCCTGGAAGGCGAAAACGCCATCGCCAAGAACCGTGACCTGATGGGCGCCACCGACCCGAAGAAGGCCGAGAAGGGCACCATCCGCGCCGACTTCGCCGACAGCATCGACGCCAACGCCGTGCACGGCTCGGACGCCGCCGAAACCGCTGCCGTGGAAGTTTCCTTCTTCTTCCCGGGCATGAACGTCTACAGCCGCTAATTGGCTGCTGACTGAACTGAAGCCGAGTTTGCCGTCATGAACGATCTCGTCAACCTGCTCGACCTCGACGCGGACGCGCTCACCGCCTATTGCGGCGAGCTCGGCGAGAAGCCGTTCCGTGCGCGGCAACTGCAACGCTGGATCCACCACTACGGTGCCAGCCGTTTCGACGCCATGTCGGATCTCGCCAAGTCGCTGCGCGAAAAGCTCTCGACCCGGGCCGAGATCCGCGCGCCTGCCGCCATCACCGACAACCTGTCGGCCGACGGCACGCGCAAGTGGCTGCTCGACGTCGGTGAGGGCAACGCGGTGGAAACGGTGTACATCCCCGAGGAAACGCGCGGCACGCTGTGCGTCTCCTCGCAGGCGGGCTGCGCGGTCAACTGCCGCTTCTGCTCGACCGGCAAGCAGGGCTTTTCGCGCAACCTGACCACGGGCGAAATCATTGGCCAGCTGTGGATGGCGGAGTTTGCCATGCGCGAGCAGCTGGGCCGAGGCCCCAAGGACGACCGCGTCATCTCCAACGTGGTGATGATGGGCATGGGCGAGCCGCTGCTGAACTACGATGCCGTGGTGCCGGCCATGCGGCTGATGCTGGACGACAACGCCTACGGCCTGTCGCGCCGCCGCGTGACCCTGTCCACTTCCGGCGTGGTGCCGATGATGGACCGGCTGTCCACGGACCTGCCGGTGGCGCTCGCCGTGTCGCTGCACGCGTCCAACGACGCCTTGCGCGACGTGCTGGTGCCGCTGAACAAGAAATACCCGCTGGCCGAACTGATGGCGGCATGCCGCCGCTACCTGGAATTCGCGCCGCGCGATTTCATTACTTTCGAATACTGCATGCTGGACGGCGTCAACGATGGCGTCGAGCATGCGCGGGAACTGCTGAAGCTTGTCGCCGACGTGCCGTGCAAGTTCAACCTGATCCCGTTCAACCCGTTCCCCGAATCGGGCCTGAAGCGTTCCAACAACGAGCAGATCCGGCGCTTCGCGCAGGTGCTGATGGACGCGGGCATCGTGACCACCATCCGCAAGACGCGCGGCGACGATATCGACGCCGCCTGCGGACAGCTGGCCGGGGAAGTGAAGGACCGTACCCGCCTGGCCGAGCGCGGCAAGTTCGGCAAGATCACGCCACTGGTGCCGGTCAACAGCGCCGGCCAGCCTCGGGAGGCTCGCCCTGCATGATCCGTCTGATCGCTGCGGCCCTGTTCGGGCTGCTGATGTTGTCCGGCTGCCAGCTGCCGCACTCGCCGGCTCAGGATCTCCAGACCGCTTCCGACCAGACCGATGCAAGGCGCCGCGCCGGCATCCGGCTGCAGCTGGCCACCAACTATCTCGAAGCCGGCCAGAATGCGGTCGCGCTTGACGAGATCAAGCAGGCGATCGCCATCGATCCGTCGCTCGCGGATGCCTACCATGTGCGCGCGCTGATCTACATGAATATGAACGAGCAGGCGCTGGCCGACGACAGCTTCCGCACCGCGGTATCGATGCGCGGCAACGACGGCGACCTGCTCAACAACTATGGCTGGTTCCTGTGCCAGTCGGGCCGCTATGGCGAGGCCGTGCCGATGCTGCAGCGCGCCGTGTCGGCGCCGTCGGCCGGTGGTCCGGTGAAACCGCTGATCAGCCTGGGTGCGTGCGAGCTGCGTCGCGGCAACAGCGCCGAGGCGGAAAAGAATCTGAAGGCCGCACTAGGCTACGACCGCAACAATCCGGTGGCAAACACCAATCTGGCGCTGGCCTACTACCGGCGCGGCGATTTCGCGCAGGCCCGGCAGTATGCCCAGCGCGTCAACAGCAGCCAATTTGCCAGTGCGCAATCCCTCTGGCTGGGAGCGCGCATTGCACACCGCCAGGGCGATGGCCGCACGCAGGATGCGCTGGTCGCGCAGCTGCGCAGCCGCTTCCCCGATTCGCGTGAGTTGACCGCATACGAACAAGGAGCATGGGATGAGTGAGCACGACCGCGCCGCAGGCCAGGCCGTACCGACGCAATACGTCGGCGGTGGCGCGCACGAAGGAGAACGCGAAGCCGCAGCGCGCGAGATTGGCGCGGCACTGGCGCGCGAGCGCGAAGCGCAGCGGCTGTCGGTGGAAGATGTCAGCGCACGCCTGAAAGTGGCGGCGCCAAAGCTGCGCGCGATCGAAGCCGGCGACCTGCAGTCGCTGCCCGACGTCACTTTCGCCAAGGGCGTGATGCGGGCCTATGCGCGCATGCTGCATGTCGATATCGACGCGCTGCTGGCGCGCTTCCAGCCTCCGGTGGCACCGGTCAACGAAATCGCGCGCCAGCGCGAGGGCAGCCTCAATGCGGCGTTCGACGACCGCAAGCGCTTCCGCAGCGGCGGAGCTGGCGGCCGCTGGGTCTGGCTGGCGCTGGTGGCGGTGGTGCTGGCCGCCGGTGGCTGGTTCGGCCTGGACCATATCCGCCAGTGGATCGAGACCCGCAGCAGCGCGACCGAGACTGCCGTGACGGAAGAACATGCCGCCGCGCAACCGACCGAGCCCGGCACGGTGACCGCAGCGCTGCCGCCGGTAATGGCCGCCGCCGACTCGCCGGCGCCCTCGGCCGAAACCACGCCGGTCAGCGCCGCGGTCGCGACTGCCGCGCCGGCATCGGCCGTGGCTGCCGTGCCCGTTGTTGCGCCCATTGTTGCGCCGGCCGCAGCAACGCCCGCGCCGGTGCCCGCAGCGCCTGCGGGCGCCGGCGAACTGCAGATCCGCTTCGCTGCCGACACCTGGTATGAAGTCCGCGACAGCAGCGGCAAGATCGTGCTGGGCGGCACGGCCAAGGCCGGCCAGGCCGTGGCCGGCGGCGGCAAGGCTCCGTACAAGGTAGTGATCGGCAACGTCAAGGGTGTCGAGTCGATGACGCGCAACGGCGAGCCGGTCGACCTGAAGGCAGCCAACCGCAACAACGTGGCGCGCCTGACGCTGCCCTGATCCGGGCCGGCGAAAGGTGCGGCGCAGTGCGTCTTTGCAAGGTGGTAATGCTATGAACCAACAGCTCTGTCTCCCGGTCCTGCCCGGCTCGCTGCCGCGCCGCCAGACGCGCCAGGCGCGCGTCGTGTGGGGCGATAACGTGGTGACCATCGGCGGCGATGCGCCGGTGCGCGTGCAGTCGATGACCAACACGGACACGGTCGACGCCATCGGCACGGCGATCCAGGTCAAGGACCTGGCGCGCGCGGGTTCGGAAATCGTGCGCATCACGGTGAACACGCCCGAGGCCGCCGCCGCGGTGCCGTCGATCCGTGAGCAGCTCGATCGCATGGGCGTCGACGTGCCGCTGGTGGGCGACTTCCACTACAACGGCCACAAGCTGCTGCAGGACTATCCGGCCTGCGCCGAGGCGCTGTCCAAGTACCGCATCAACCCGGGCAACGTGGGGCAGGGCGCCAAGCGCGACACGCAGTTCGCGCAGATGATCGAGATGGCGTGCCGCTACAACAAGCCGGTGCGCATCGGCGTGAACTGGGGCAGCCTGGACCAGGACCTGCTGGCGCGCATCATGGACGAGAACGCGTCGCGCGCCGAGCCTTGGCCGGCGCAGAGCGTGATGATCGAGGCGCTGATCACCTCGGCGATCGATTCGGCGAAAAAGGCTGAAGAGATCGGCCTGCCGGGCAGCCAGATCATCCTGTCGTGCAAGGTATCGCAGGTGCAGGAGCTGATCGCGGTCTACCGCGAACTGGCGCGCCGCTGCGACTATGCGCTGCACCTGGGCCTGACCGAGGCCGGCATGGGCAGCAAGGGCATCGTCGCCTCCACGGCGGCGCTGTCGGTGCTGCTGCAGGAAGGCATCGGCGACACGGTCCGCATCTCGCTGACGCCGGAACCCGGCGCGCCGCGCGAGAAGGAAGTGTATGTGGGGCAGGAAATCCTGCAGACCATGGGCCTGCGCAACTTCACCCCGATGGTGATTGCATGCCCGGGATGTGGCCGCACCACCAGCACGGTGTTCCAGGAGCTCGCGGCAAGCATCCAGACGTACCTGCGCGAGCAGATGCCGCATTGGAAAACCGCCTATCCGGGCGTCGAGGAAATGGATGTGGCCGTGATGGGCTGCATCGTCAACGGCCCGGGCGAGAGCAAGCACGCCAATATCGGCATTTCGCTGCCGGGCTCGGGCGAGTCGCCCGCGGCGCCGGTGTTCGTCGACGGCGTCAAGGTAAAGACGCTGCGCGGCGAGCGCATTGCCGAGGAATTCCAGGCGATCGTCGACGAGTACGTTCGCACGCATTACGGCCCGGGTGCTGCACGGGCCGATAAAGAAGTGGCAGCCTGAGCCGCACCGGCCAGGCCCCAGAAGCTGACAAGAACAGAATGACGCAATCCGACAACGCAGCCGCCGCCGGCGCTGCCAAGACTGAACCGAAGGCTGAACTGAAAGCCGAGCAGAAGGTGAAGCCCGCCAAGGCGCTGCAGGGCGTGAAGGGCATGAACGACATGCTTCCGGCCGACGCGCCGCTGTGGGAGCATTTCGAGAATGCCGCCCGCGCCATGTTGCGCGCCTACGGCTACCAGCAGCTGCGCACGCCGATCGTCGAGCACACGCAGCTGTTCGTGCGCGGCATCGGCGAGGTGACCGACATCGTCGAGAAGGAGATGTACTCCTTCACCGATGCGCTCAACGGCGAGCAGCTGACGTTGCGTCCCGAGGGCACCGCCGCCGCCGTGCGCGCGACCATCGAGCACAACCTTCTGTACGACGGCCCCAAGCGCCTGTGGTACACCGGCCCGATGTTCCGCCACGAGCGCCCGCAGCGCGGCCGCTATCGCCAGTTCCACCAGCTGGGCGCCGAGGCGCTGGGCTTTGCCGGTCCGGACGTCGACGCCGAGATCATCCTGATGTGCCAGCGCCTGTGGGACGACCTGGGCCTGGTCGGCGTGCGCCTGGAGATCAATTCGCTGGGGCAGGCCAATGAGCGTGCCGCCCACCGCGAGGAGCTGATCAAGTACCTGGAGGGCTTCCAGGACATCCTGGACGATGACAGCAAGCGCCGCCTGTACACCAACCCGCTGCGCGTGCTGGATACCAAGAATCCGGCGCTGCAGGAAATGGCCGCCAATGCGCCCAAGCTGATCGACTTCCTGGGCGAAGAGTCGCTGGCTCACTTCGAGGGCGTGCAGCGCCTGCTCAAGGCCAACAACATCCCCTTCAAGATCAATCCGCGCCTGGTGCGCGGGCTGGACTACTACAACCTGACGGTGTTCGAGTGGATCACCGACAAGCTCGGCGCGCAGGGCACCATCGCCGGCGGCGGGCGCTATGACCCGCTGATCGCGCAGATGGGCGGCAAGCCGGCACCGGCTTGCGGCTGGGCCATGGGCGTCGAGCGCATCATCGAGCTGATCCGCGAGGAGGGCGTGGTGCCCGACGCCGCGGGTTGCGATGTCTACCTCGTGCACCAGGGCGAAGCCGCCGCGCAGCAGGCGATGGTCGCGGCCGAGCGGCTGCGCGACGCCGGCCTGGACGTGGTGCTGCACGCCAGCCCCGACGGCAAGGGCGGCAGCTTTAAGTCGCAGATGAAGCGCGCCGACGCAAGCGGCGCGGCCTATGCCGTTATCATTGGCGACGACGAAGTGGCCGCTGGCGTGGTCCAGGTCAAGGAACTTCGCCAGCGCGATCAGGCCGAAGGCGGTGGGCAACAGGCCACCGTGCAGGCCGAGGGCCTGGTCGACTACCTGATCGACGCCATGGTCGGCGCCAGCGAATAAGCGCGCCCGCCGCACCGTCATCCAAGACGCCCGTATCCAACCAACGCAGGTGATTGCCTCGACATGGCTTACGATCTAGAAGAACAGGAACAGCTTGAGAATCTGAAGGCCTGGTGGCGCCAGTACGGCAATGCGCTGACCTGGGTGGTCATCGCCGCGCTGCTGGCGTTTGCCGGCTGGAACGGCTGGAAGTACTGGGAGCGCAGGCAGGCCGGCGAGGCCGCGGTGCTGTACGAGCAGGTGCTCAAGGCCGCCGAGGCACGCGATGTCGAACGCATCAAGCGTGCGGCAACCGACCTCGAGAACAAGTACGGGCGTACCGCCTATGGCCAGATGAGCGCACTGGTCGCCGGCCGCGTGTTGTATGACGCGGGCGACCTGGCCGCGGCCAAGACCCAGCTGCAGTGGGCCATCGACCACGGCGACGAAGAATACGCGCATCTGGCGCGGGTGCGCCTGGCCGGCGTGCTGCTCGACGAAAAGGCTTATGACAAAGGCCTGGCGTTGCTGAAGGACGAACCGCCGGCAGCGTTCGTGTCGCTGTATGCCGACCGCCGCGGCGACCTGCTCGCCGCGCAGGACAAGCGCGACGACGCGCGCGCCGCCTATCGCAAGGCGCTGGACAAGCTGGGCGAGGCCGAGCCGGCCACGCGCCAGATCATCCAGTTCAAGCTCGATGCGCTGGGCGCGGCCTGATGCGGCCGCGCGCGCTTTATAGCATCACGCAAAACCAGGACCGTAACCTTATGACGTCAGTGCTTTCCCGTGCCGTACACCGCCAGCGCGCCCGCGCCGTGACCCGTGCGCTGGTGGCGGCTGCCTGCCTGGCCGCGCTGGGCGGCTGCTCGCTGTTCAGCAAGGAAAACAAGCACCCGCCCGCCGAACTCAAGCCGGTCTCGGCCACGCTGACGGTGCGCCAGGCGTGGAAGGCCGATGTGGGCAAGAGCGGCCCGTATTCGATGCAGCCCGCCGCGGCGGGCAACAATGTCTATGTGTCGTCCAACAACGGCAACGTGATGGCGCTGGAAGGCGCCTCCGGGCGCGTGCTGTGGAAGGCCAAGACCGACCTGGACCTGACCTCCGGCCCGGGCAGCGATGGCTCGGTGACCGCGGTCGCCGGCGAGAAGGGCGCGATCTACGCCTTCGACGCCAGCGGCAAGCAGATCTGGAAGAAGCAGGTCAACGGCGAGGTGCTGTCCGCGCCGCTGGTCGGCAACGGCCTGGTGGTGGTGCGCACCACCGACACGCGCGTGTTCGGCCTCGACGCCGGGACCGGCGAGCGCCGCTGGATCTACCAGCGCTCGCAGACGCCGCTGAACCTGCGTGCCGCGATGGGGATGGTGTTTGCCGGTGACGGCATCGTGATGGGCTTTCCCGGCGGCAAGCTGGGCGTGCTGACGCCGGGCAACGGCGTGCTGCGTTGGGAAAGCACGATCTCCTATCCCAAGGGCGTATCCGAGATCGAGCGCCTGAACGATGTCACCGGCCAGCCGATGATCAGCGGCCGCCAGGTCTGCGCCACCACGTTCCAGGGACGCGTGGCCTGCCTGGAGCTGGCCAGCGGCCAGCCGCAGTGGGGCAAGGACTTCTCGTCGCCGAGCGGCCCCGCGCAGGATGACAATGCCATCTATGCCAGCGACGAGCAGTCGGTGGTGCATGCCTTCGACCGCCAGAACGGCACCGAGCGCTGGAAGAACGACCAGATGCGCAACCGCCGCCTGGGTGCGCCGCTGGCACTGGGCCGCTCGGTGGTGATGGGCGACTTCGAAGGCTATGTCCACTTCCTGTCGCGCGAGGACGGCCAGGTCGTCGCCCGCATGAAGACCGATGGCAGCGCCATCACCGCCGCGCCGGTGGTGGCGGGGCAGACGCTGGTGATCCAGACCCGCGACGGCGACGTCTTCGGGTTCCAGCCGGGCTGACCAGCAAGCAGTGCGCGCTGCCGTACACCTGTCGGTACGGTGCGCGCCGAATCCGGTAGCATGATCCCTGGTCGTGCGGCAAATTGCGCAGCGGGTTGCTGACCGGCGCCGCGCCCCGACAGGACAAGCGGCAAGGGCGCCCACGGGTGCGCGTGCCGTCGGATCCATTGACTCCGGAGTAACCGGGGGGCGGCAGGTGCCGGCCCCCGTTTCCGTTTATTGCATGAAACCAGTTATCGCACTTGTCGGCCGTCCCAATGTGGGGAAGTCGACGCTATTCAACCGCATGACCCGCTCGCGCGACGCCCTCGTCGCCGACCTGCCGGGCCTGACGCGCGACCGCCACTATGGCGAGGGCCGCGTCGGCGAGCGTCCGTTCATCGCCATCGACACCGGCGGCTTCGAGCCAGTGGTCAAGGAAGGCATCGTCGCCGAGATGGCCAAGCAGACCAAGCAGGCGGTGGTCGAGGCCGACGTGGTGATCTTTATCGTCGACGGCCGCCTCGGCCTGGCGCCGCAGGACCGCGCCATTGCCGACTACCTGCGCAAGACCGGCCGGCGCATCATGCTGGCGGTGAACAAGGCCGAGGGCATGAAGTACACCTCGGTTGCCGCGGATTTCTACGAGCTCGGCATGGGCGATCCGTACGCGATCTCCGCTGCCCACGGCGACGGCGTGCGCGAGCTGGTCGACGAAGCGATCGAGCTGGCGGTGCAGGAGCGCCCGGAACTGGCCGCCGAAGAGCCCGTGGACGGCAAGGGCGTCAAGATCGCCATCGTCGGGCGCCCCAATGTGGGGAAGTCCACGCTGGTCAATACGCTGATCGGCGAGGAGCGCGTGATCGCGTTCGACATGCCAGGCACGACCCGCGACGCCATCTACGTGGAATTCGAACGCGGCGGCAAGCCTTACACGCTGATCGACACGGCGGGCCTGCGCCGGCGCGGCAAGGTGTTCGAGGCGATTGAAAAATTTTCAGTGGTCAAGACGCTGCAATCGATCGCCGATGCCAACGTCGTGATCCTGCTGCTGGATGCGCAGCAGGACATCTCCGACCAGGACGCGCATATCGCGGGCTTTATCGTTGAATCCGGCCGCGCGCTGGTGGTCGGCGTCAATAAATGGGACGGGCTGGACGGCCATACCCGCGACCGCATCAAGCACGACCTCGAGCGCAAGCTGCAATTCCTGAATTTCGCGAATTTCCACTTTGTGTCGGCGCGCGAGCGCACCGGCATCGGCGCGCTGATGCGTTCCGTCGACGACGCCTATGCCGCGGCCATGGTCAAGCTGCCGACGCCGCAGCTGACGCGCGTGCTGCAGGAAGCGGTCGAATTCCAGCAGCCCAAGCGCGTCGGCGCATCGCGTCCCAAGCTGCGCTATGCGCACCAGGGGGGCTCGAATCCGCCGATCATCGTGATCCATGGCAACGCGCTGTCAGGGGTTGCGGAGACCTATCGGCGTTATCTGGAAAACCGTTTCCGTGCGGCCTTCAAGCTCAAGGGCACCCCCCTGCGCATCGAATTCCGTACGAACAAAAATCCGTACGCGGACTCGAAGGATTGAGTCCGGAATCGGATCCTTGGCGGGGCCAGTTTTCGTTTGCGTTCGTTTGGAACTGCGGCTAAATTCACGGTAGCAGGGGGTTCCCTGTGCATTGACGCCGACTTGGTACCGTTTTTGATCTTTTTTCTGGCGCGTTTTTGCGCCGCTTGACTTGAACCGGGGAGTTCCATCCCTATCATTCACCACTAAACCTATAAATTTGGAGTGTGCCATGAGCAACAAAGGGCAACTGCTACAAGACCCGTTCCTGAACGCGCTGCGCAAAGAGCACGTGCCGGTGTCCATCTACCTCGTCAATGGCATCAAGCTGCAAGGCAATATCGAATCGTTCGATCAGTACGTCGTGCTGCTGCGTAACACTGTGACGCAGATGGTTTATAAGCATGCGATTTCCACCGTCGTTCCGGCGCGCGCGGTCAATTTCCGCGTGGATGATTCCTCCGAGAACTGATCTGCCTCACGGCCGCGGCAACCCGCGGTCGCGGACCCAAGGCATCGGCCTGGCGCCCTTCAGGGTTGCACCGATGCCCGGTACCGGTGCGCCAGCGCGGCCGGTGCCTGCCGGACCGGCGGCGCATCTCGCCGCCGTGGCTTCCCGCCCGGTGCGGGCAGCCATCCCGGCCGGGGACAGGGCAGGGCGGGACTTTCGCCGGCCATCCCTGGAAACCATCGGAAAGCGTTCCGCTATTCCTTGCTATTCCTCTCGCTACCGCTAATTCCCAGCGCATTCGCGCCATCCCTTGGATCCCAGAGCTACTTCCAACACTGCCCCGTCGCGCGCCATCCTCGTCGGCGTCGATTTCGGCAAGCATGATTTCGAGGAAAGCCTCAGCGAGCTCGCCTTGCTGACCTCCACCGCCGGCTCGCTGCCGGTGCATACGCTGACGGGCCGCCGCTCGCGGCCGGATCCGGCGCTGTTTATCGGCTCAGGCAAGGCCGAGGAACTGAAGGAAGCCGCCAACGCGCTCGATGCCGACGTGGTCGTGTTCAACCACGCACTCAGCCCGGCGCAGCAGCGTAACCTCGAGCGCTTCCTGAACCGCCACGTGATCGACCGTACCGGCCTGATCCTGGACATCTTCGGGCAGCGCGCGCAGAGCCACGTCGGCAAGGTGCAGGTCGAGCTGGCGCAGGTGACGTACCGCGCCTCGCGGCTGGTGCGCGCGTGGAGCCACCTGGAGCGGCAGAAGGGCGGTATCGGCATGCGCGGCGGCCCCGGCGAGCGCCAGCTCGAGCTGGACCGGCGCATGCTGGACGACCGTGCCAAGCGGCTCAGGGCGGACCTCTCGCGGCTGCAGCGCCAGCACAGCACGCAGCGGCGCGCACGCGCGCGCAACGACACGCTCAGCATTTCGCTGGTGGGCTATACCAATGCCGGCAAGTCGACGCTGTTCAACGCGCTGACCAAGGCGCGCGCCTATGCTGCCGACCAGCTGTTCGCCACGCTCGATACCACCTCGCGGCGGCTGTTCCTGGACGGGCTGGGCAACGTGGTGCTGTCCGACACGGTCGGATTTATCCGCGACCTGCCCACGCAGCTGGTGGCGGCGTTCCGTGCCACGCTCGAGGAAACGGTCCATGCCGACCTGCTGCTCCATGTGGTCGATGCATCCAGTCCGGTGCGCCATGAGCAGATCGAACAGGTCAACCGCGTGCTGGCCGAGATCGACGCGTCCGACATCCCGCAGATCGTGGTGATGAACAAGATCGATGCGGCGCCCGAGTTGCTGGACCAGGGCCCGCGCACCGAGCGCGATGAAGACGGCATTCCCACCCGGGTGTTCCTGAGCGCGCGCGAAGGGATCGGCCTGGATGCGCTGCGCGAAGCGGTGGTCGAAGTGGCCCAGTGGCTGGCTAGCCGCCCGCCGGAGCCCGCGCCCTACGACCAGAGGCTGGGCGACGCCCATCTGTATGAGGGCAACGGCGACAGCGGCGATCTGGCAGGCGATGGCGCCGACGACGACCAGCTGGGGGCCAGGCCCTGAGCCGGGCCAGCGCGGAGTCTTGCGCGGCTCAGGTGCCGCAGTGGCGCCGCAGCGGCGCATCTGCGGCCCGATTCGGAGCGCCTTTCCACGGATTGGTCGCGATTTGGGTAAATGTGGCGCAGATGACTGCTAGAATCCCCCTGTTACAAACTTCCCCGGACCCGTGCACTTCATGCCCCAGTTTCCCCGGAATGCTGATTCGAGCCTGACACCAGGCAGCCGCTTAGCGCCACGCGCGGGCTGGCAGCGCCTGCGCGCCATCTTCTCGCTGAACGATCCGCGCTGGGGTCGCAATGGCGACGACGACGACAAGAAGGACGGCCGCGACGACAACCGCCAGCAGAACCAGCGCCCGCAGCAGGATGGCGGCCCGCCGGATCTGGACGAACTGTGGCGCGACTTCAACCGCCGCCTGAACGGCCTGCTCGGCCGCAAGGAAAACGGCGGTGGCGGCAACCAGGGATTTGGCGGCCCGCGCACCCCGGGCAAGGCCTCGGGCGTGGGCGTCGGCGTGATCGTGGCCGCGGTGGTCGGCATCTGGCTGGCCAGCGGCTTCTTCATGGTGCAGGAAGGCCAGACCGCCGTGATCCTGCAGTTCGGCAAGTTCAAGTATTCGGCCGGTCCCGGCATCAACTGGCGGCTGCCCTGGCCGATCCAGTCGGCCGAGGTTGTCAACCTGTCGGCGGTGCGCTCGGTCGAAGTGGGCCGTTCTACCTCGATCAAGGACAGCAACCTGAAAGACTCGTCGATGCTGACGCAGGACGAGAACATCATCGACGTGCGCTTCACCGTGCAGTACGTCATCCAGGACGCGACCGAGTTCCTGTTCTTCAACAAGACCGACCGCGGCGGCGACGAGGAGCTGGTGACCCAGGCCGCCGAGACCTCGGTGCGCGAGATTGTCGGCCGCAACAAGATGGATGCGGTGCTGTACGAGAACCGCGAGCAGATCGCGCAGGGGCTGGCCAAGTCGATCCAGGCCATCCTGTCGGCCTACAAGACGGGCATCCGCGTGCTGTCGGTCAACGTGCAGAGCGTGCAGCCGCCCGAGCAGGTGCAGGCCGCGTTCGATGACGTCAACAAGGCCAGCCAGGACCGCGAGCGCGCGATCAGCGAAGGCCAGGCCTATGCCAATGACATCATCCCCCGCGCCAAGGGTACCGCGGCGCGCCTGAAGGAAGAGGCCGAAGCGTACCGCTCGCGCGTGGTGGCCCAGGCCGAGGGCGATGCCTCGCGCTTCCGCTCGGTGCAGGCTGAATACGCCAAGGCGCCGCAGGTGACGCGCGACCGGATCTATCTCGAAACCATGCAGCAGATCTACGCCAATTCGACCAAGGTGCTGGTGGACGCGCGCCAGGGCAACAATCTTCTTTACCTGCCGCTGGACAAGCTGATGGCGCAAGCTGGCGACGGCCGTGCGGCCACCCCTGGCCAGCCGGGAGCCGGCACGCCGGCGCCGGCTCCCGAGACTTCGCCGGATACCCGGTCGCGCGAATCGCTGCGCAACCGTGACCGCGACTCGCGCTGAGGAGACCCGTCATGAACCGACTGATTTCCTTCGCGATCGGCTTTTTCATCCTGCTGGCCGTGCTGTCGTCGATGCTGTTCGTGGTCGACCAGCGCCAGTACGCCGTGGTGTTCGCCTTCGGCGAGATCAAGCAGGTGGTGCGCGAGCCCGGCCTGCATTTCAAGCTGCCGCCGCCGTTCCAGAACGTGGTCTTCATGGACCGCCGCCTGCAGACCATCGACGTGGCCGCCAACGAGCGCTTCCTGACCGCCGAGAAGAAGAGCATGGTGGTGGACTGGTTCGTCAAGTGGCGCATCACCGATCCGCGCAAGTTCTTCGTCGCCTTCGGCGGCAACCTGCGCGGCGCCCAGGACCGCATGACCCAGCGTATCGATGCCGTGGCGCGCGAGGAGTTCGGCAGGCGCACCGTGGCCGACGTGGTCGCGGGCGAGCGCGAGCAGGTGATGCAGGCCATCCGTAGCGGCATGGTCGAATACGCCAAGTCGGTGGGTGTCGAGATCCTGGATGTGCGCCTGAAGCGCGTCGACCTGCTGCCGGCGATCAGCGAATCGGTGTACCGCCGCATGGAGGCCGAGCGCAAGCGCGTGGCCAACGAGCTGCGCTCCACCGGCGCCGCCGAGGGCGAAAAGATCCGCGCCGACGCCGACCGCCAGCGCGAAGTGGTGCTGGCCGAGGCCTATCGCGATGCCCAGGTGATCAAGGGCAACGGCGATGCCAAGGCGTCGCAGATCTACGGCGATGCCTTTGGCCGCGACCCGCAGTTCGCGCAGTTCTGGCGCAGCATGGAAGCGTATCGCAACACCTTCCGCGACAAGCGCGACGTGCTGGTGCTGGAGCCCAATTCCGAGTTCTTCCGCTATATGCGTTCCAGCGGCGGCGCCGCGGCGGCCGCGTCCGGCGGGTCCGGAGGCAAGCGCTAGAACGTCCGCTTGTCCGTGTGGCGAATTGACAAAACCCCGGCTTGCCGGGGTTTTGTCCGGCTGGAGCCATCATTGCCGAGTGATGGACCGGGCGCGCGGAGAGGCAGGGCTGCGGCAACAATGTGCCCGGGCGTGGCCCGGCACCGCGGGCGCGGAGCCCGCGGGGTAACCGAATGACCGAGAAGAGATTCACCATGTCCAACCATTGGCTGCTGCCAGAAAACATTGCCGACGTGCTGCCGTCGGAAGCGCGCAAGATCGAAGAACTGCGTCGCCGCATGCTGGACCTGTTCCGCACCTACGGCTACGAGCTGGTCATGCCGCCGATGCTGGAATACCTGGAGTCGCTGCTGACCGGCACCGGGCATGACCTGGACCTGCGCACGCTCAAGCTGGTGGACCAGCTGTCGGGCCGCACCATGGGCCTGCGCGCCGATATCACGCCGCAGGTGGCGCGCATCGACGCCCACCTGCTGAACCGGCCAGGCGTGACGCGCCTGTGCTATGCCGGCAACGTGCTGCATGCGCGGCCGGCGGGCTTCCATGCCACGCGCGAGCCGATCCAGATCGGTGCCGAAATCTACGGCCACGCCGGCCTCGAAGCCGACGTCGAGATCCAGGAGCTGATGCTGGCCGCGCTGCAGGTTGCGGGCCTGTCGGAGATCCGCATCGACCTGTGCCACGCCGGCATCCTGGAAGCGCTGCTGGCCGGACTGCCGTCGATCCGCAAGATCGAGGACGCGCTCTTTGCCGCGCTCGAGACCAAGGACGTGCCCGCGCTGCGCGAGCTGACCATGGGCATGCCGCAGACCGAACGCGATGCGCTGCTGGCGCTGCCGACACTGTACGGCGGGGTCGAAGTGCTGGACCGCGCCCGCGCCACGCTGCCGGCGAGCCCGGCGATCGGCCGCGCGCTGGACGAACTGGCCGCGCTGGCGGTGCAGGTGCGTGGCGCCAGCGTCAATATCGACCTGTCGGACCTGCGCGGTTACCATTATCACAGCGGTGTGATGTTCGCCGCCTACGTGGCGGGCCTGCCCAACTACGTGGCCCGCGGCGGGCGCTATGACAAGGTGGGCGAAGCCTTCGGCCGCGCCCGCCCGGCGACGGGCTTTTCGCTCGACCTGCGCGAAGTGGCGTCGCTGTCACCGGTGGAAGTGCGCGCCCAGGCGATTTTCGCGCCCTGGGATGCGGATCCGGCACTGTGTGCCGCGATTTCCGCGCTGCGTGCCGCTGGCGAGATCGTGATCCAGTCGTTGCCGGGCCATACTCACGAGCTCGACGAATTCAACTGTGATCGCCAGCTGGTGCGCCAGGATTCCGGCTGGGCCGTGGTGCCGCGCTGACGCCGGGCGAGCAATCCCGCCCAAAAATCGGGAATCGCCCTGCAACAAGAGTAGAATACGTTTTTAACCTATTGACCAAAGCAATATGTCCGCATCCGCAGTAGGCCAGGGACGCAATGTCGTCGTGATCGGCACCCAGTGGGGTGACGAAGGCAAAGGAAAAATCGTCGATTGGCTTACCGACCATGCAAAGGGCGTGGTGCGGTTCCAGGGAGGCCACAACGCTGGCCACACCCTGATCATCGGCGGCAAGAAGACCATTCTCCGCCTGATCCCGTCGGGCATCATGCGCGAAGGCACGATCTGCTACATCGGCAACGGTGTGGTGCTGTCGCCCGAAGCGCTGTTCCGTGAAATCGAAGAACTCGAAGCCGCCGGCCTGCAGGTGCAGAGCCGCCTGCGCATCTCCGAGGCGGCAACGCTGATCCTGCCGTACCACGTTGCCATCGACAAGGCGCGCGAAGCCCGTCGCGGCGCGGCCAAGATCGGCACCACCGGCCGCGGCATCGGCCCGGCATATGAGGACAAGGTTGCCCGCCGCGCGCTGCGTGTGCAGGACCTGTTCGATCCCGAGCAGTTTGCCGAGCGCCTGCGCGAGAACCTGGACTACCACAACTTCATGCTGACCCAGTACCTGGGCGCCGAAGCGGTGGACTTCCAGCAGACGCTGGACGATGCGCTGGCCTTCGCGCCGCGCCTGGCCCCGATGGTGGCCGACGTCTCGGCCGAGCTGTACGCGGTCAACGCCGCCGGTGGCAACCTGATGTTCGAAGGCGCGCAAGGCACGCTGCTCGACGTCGACCACGGCACCTATCCGTTCGTGACCTCGAGCAACTGCGTGGCCGGTGCGGCCGCCGCGGGTGCCGGCGTCGGTCCGGGCCGCCTGAACTACATCCTGGGCATCACCAAGGCCTATTGCACGCGCGTGGGCTCGGGCCCGTTCCCCAGCGAGCTGTACGACAACGACAACCCGCAGCGCCAGGACCAGGTCGGCGTGCGCCTGGCCAACGTCGGCAAGGAATTCGGTTCGGTCACCGGCCGTCCGCGCCGCACCGGCTGGCTCGATGCCGCTGCGCTCAAGCGCTCGGTGCAGATCAACGGCGTGTCGGGCCTGTGCCTGACCAAGCTGGACGTCCTGGATGGCCTGGACAGCATCAAGCTGTGCGTCGGCTACACGCTCGACGGCCAGACCGTCGACATCCTGCCGCGCGGCTCTGACGCGGTGGCGCGCTGCGAGCCGGTCTATGAAGAGTTCCCGGGCTGGAACGAATCGACCTTCGGCGTGAAGTCGTGGGACGCGCTGCCCGAGGCGGCCCGCGTCTACCTGAAGCGCGTGGAAGAAGTGGTCGGCATCCCGATCGACATGATCTCGACCGGCCCGGACCGCGACGAGACCATCCTGCTGCGTCACCCGTACAAGGCCTGACCCGGCAACCAGAAGCATGACGTAGTGCCGCGGCGTCACGAACGCCGCGGCCTGCAACAGACCATCGGCCCGCGCAAGCGGGCCGAGCCTTATTTGCCATCCGGGCCAACGGGCCAACGGGCCACGAAGATATCTAGAGCAAAACGATGAACCTGCCATCCAACGATGAAGAGAACCTGTGGGTCTCGTGGGACGAATACCATCGCCTGATCGCACGCCTGTCGCTGAACGTGCATGAGTCGGGCTGGAAGTTCGACAAGATCCTGTGCCTGGCGCGCGGCGGCCTGCGCGTGGGCGACCAGATGTCGCGCATCTTCGACGTGCCGCTGGCGATCCTGGCTACCAGCAGCTATCGCGAAGCGGCTGGCACGCAGCAGGGCGACCTGGATATCGCGCAATACATCACCATGACGCGAGGCGAACTGTCGGGCAAGATCCTGCTGGTCGACGACCTGGTCGATTCTGGCATCACGCTGGAACGCGTGGGCCGCCACCTGAAGGAACGCTATCCGGCGGTGACCGAGGTGCGCTCGGCGGTGCTGTGGTACAAGGCCTGCTCGAAAATCGAGCCGGACTATCACGTGACCTTCCTGCCGTCGAACCCCTGGATCCACCAGCCGTTCGAAGAGTACGACACGCTGCGCCCGCACAACCTGGGCGCCTGGCTCAAGCGCGGCAAACGCGCCAGCCTGCTCGACGACGACGCCAGCGCCTGAGCACCGTCCCGCTTCATCTGTGCCCGCGGCGCCCGCCGCACGGCACGGGAACCGGTGGCGTCAGTAGCCGGCCGTGCCCGCGGAATGCCGGAATCGCCACTGAAGCTGTTACACTCCTCGGCATTGCCGGACCGATGTGGTTCGGTTGCCGCGCAAGGCATTGTGCGCGGTTCCAAGGGCGGGAGAAAACCCGTACGCTGACGTATGACACCGCGGCAAGTTGCCGCCAAGCAAGGAGTGGAAGTTGCCGGATCTGGTACGCCAACAAAGCGCCAAAAACAAAAAACCCGCAGGGCTCGAAAGCGCTGCGGGTTTCCCGGTGATCTGGTGCCCAGGAGAGGACTCGAACCTCCACAGTGTTGCCACCGCTAGGACCTGAACCTAGTGCGTCTACCAATTCCGCCACCTGGGCAGGTGTCGAAACAACCGAAGCGCTCATTATAGAGAGCGCGAGAATTTTGTCAAATAGTTTCCAGAAAAAATTGAATCAGAACAACTATCCGATCCCCAGCCGGGAAGAAATCCTGGGCGTGCTGAGAACGTCGGGATCTCCGCAGTCGGCAGGCGATATCGCCAAGGCCCTGTCGGTCACGCGCAAGGAGCATGACGGCTTCCAGAAGCGCCTGGCAGCGATGGAGCGCGACGGCCAGATCGAACTGAACCGCAAGGGCCGCTATGAACTGGCCCACCAGCCCAACTTCGTCACCGGCCGCGTGCAGGGCCACCGCGACGGCTTCGGCTTCCTGATCCGCGACGATGGCGAGGACGATATCTTCCTGCCCGAGCGCGAACTGCAGAAGGCCATGCACAACGACCGCGCGCAAGTGCGCGTGGTGGGCTACGACCGCCGCGGCCGGCCCGAGGGCCAGATCGTCGAGATCATCGAGCGCGCCAACCGCTACGTGATCGGGCGGCTGCTCAGCGAGGGCGGCGTGCTGGTGGTCGCACCGGAAGACAAGCGCATCAGCCAGGACATCCTGATTCCGCCCAAGGCGCAGGGTAAGGCCCGCGTGGGGCAGGTGGTCAGCGTCGAGCTGATCGAATATCCCGACCGCTATGTGCAGCCGGTGGGCCGCGTGGTGGAGATCCTCGGCGAGATCGACGATCCCGGCATGGAGATCGAGATCGCGGTGCGCAAGTATGGCGTGCCGCATGCCTTCTCGCCGACCGCGGCCAAGGAAGCCTCCGCGTTGCCGGACGAAGTACGCCAGGCCGACCTGGACCACCGCATCGACCTGCGTGACATTCCGCTGGTGACCATCGACGGCGAAGACGCGCGCGACTTCGACGACGCGGTTTACTGCGAGCCGGTCAAGATCGGCCGTGCCAAGGGCTGGCGCCTGATCGTGGCGATCGCCGATGTGTCGCACTACGTGCGCCCCGGCACGCCGCTGGATGCCGATGCGCTGGACCGCGCCACCTCGGTCTACTTCCCCCGCCGCGTGATTCCGATGCTGCCGGAGAAGCTGTCCAACGGGCTGTGCTCGCTCAATCCCAACGTCGACCGGCTGTGCATGGTCTGCGATGCGGTGCTCACGGCCAAGGGCGAACTCAAGGGCTACCAGTTCTATCCCGCGGTGATGCACTCGACCGCGCGCCTGACCTACAACGAGGTCTGGTCGGTCCTGTCCAACACCAAGGGTCCCGAGGCGCACAAGCGCGCCGAACTGGTGCCGCACCTGCAGAACCTGTACGAGCTGTTCCAGGTCCTGCTGAAGGCGCGGCGCGAGCGCGGCGCGATCGACTTCGACACCACCGAGACCTATATCGTCTGCAATGCGCAGGGCAAGATCGAACAGATCCTGCCGCGCACCCGCAACGATGCGCACCGGCTGATCGAGGAATGCATGCTGACCGCCAACGTGTGCGCGGCGGATTTCCTCGAGCGCTTCAAGCACCCGGCGCTGTACCGCATCCACGCCGGCCCCAGCGAAGAGAAGCTGAAGAACCTGCGCGAGTTCCTGAAGACCGCCGGCCTGTCGCTGGGCGGCGGCGACAAGCCGCAGGCGTCCGACTATGCCGAGGTGATGGACAAGATCAAGTCCCGCCCCGATGCGCCGATGCTGCAGACCATGCTGCTGCGCTCGATGCAGCAGGCGGTGTACAGCCCAGACAATATCGGCCACTTCGGCCTGGCGTACGGGGCCTACGCGCACTTCACCAGCCCGATCCGCCGCTATCCCGACCTGCTGGTGCACCGCGCGATCAAGGCGGTGCTGGCGCATACCAAGTACCAGCCGGCGTTTGCCCACGGCACCGAGCTGAATACCGCGATCTCGCCCAAGGCGCGCCGCCTGCAGGCCAAGGACGCCGAGCAGAAGGCGGAGCTCGCCGCGGCGCGCGCCAAGCGCAACGAGGCGATCTGGGACGAGCTCGGCCTGCATTGCTCGGCCAACGAGCGCCGTGCCGACGAGGCTTCGCGCGATGTCGAGGCCTGGCTCAAGTGCTACTTCATGCGCGACAAGCTGGGCAGCGATTTTGCCGGCACCGTCAGCGCCGTGACGTCGTTCGGCATCTTCGTGCAGCTCGACGAGCTGTATGTCGAAGGGCTGGTGCACGTGACCGAACTGGGCAGCGATTACTTCCAGTACGACGAGGCGCGCAACGAACTGCGCGGCGAGCGCACCGGCATCCGCTATCGCCTGACCGACCGGGTGCGCGTGCAGGTCTCGCGTGTGGACCTCGATGCACGCAAGATCGACTTCCGCCTGGTGCAGGAACCGTCGGCCAAGACCTTGCGTGCGCGCGCAACCGGTGCCGACACCCAGCCGCGCGTCCCGGCCGCCCACGCGGTGCCGGCGCGCAAGAAGGGGCGCCAGCTGGCAGCGCTGCTGGGCGGTTCGTCCAAGCCGGAAGAGTCGTTCGACGAGACGCTCGACCGCGTGATCGAGGAGCAGCCGGTGTTCGAAGCGGTGATCACTCCGCTCAAGCCGCACGTCAGGACCGGCGGCAAGCCGGCCAAGCGCGCGGCCAAGCCCAAGCCCGCGCACCTGGAGAAGCCGCGCAAGCCGGCGTCGAAGTCGCGTCCCGCCAAGACGGCCGGCAAGTCTGCCGCCAAGCGCACCCCGCGCAAGCGTTAAGGCGAGCCAGGACGATTAAAGGCGCAAGTCAGGGTCAACCGCCGTCCCCGCCCGCGCGGGGACGGCGCACGGGCGAGTACAATCGCGCCCATGGCTAAACAAAAACTCCTGATCGGCTTCCACGCCGTGACCGCGCGCCTGCGGCAAGATCCCAAGGGCGTGTCGGATATCTACATCGAATCCGCCCGCCGCGACCGGCGCATGCAAGACTTCGTCCGCCTGGCCGAAAGCCTGGGCGTGCGCCTGCACCCCGTCGATGCCGAGCGCCTGCGCGGCATGGCCGGCACCGACCGGCACCAGGGCGTGGTGGCGCGCGCCGAGGACGTCGCGCTGGCACTGAACCTGGACGAACTGCTGGATGGCATCGAAGGCACGCCTCTGCTGCTGGTGCTCGACGGCGTCACCGACCCGCACAACCTTGGCGCCTGCCTGCGCGTGGCCGACGGCGCCGGCGCGCACGCGGTGATCGCGCCCAAGGACCGCAGCGTCGGTCTCAATGCAACCGTGGCCAAGGTGGCCAGCGGCGCGGCCGAGACCGTGCCGTATATCACCGTGACCAACCTCGCGCGCACGCTGCGCGAGCTGCAGGAGCGCGGCATCTGGGTGATCGGCACCGCCGACGGTACCGAGAAATCCCTCTACGACATCGACTTCAAGGGCCCGACCGCGATCGTGATGGGCGCCGAAGGCGAGGGCATGCGCCGGCTGACGCGCGAGACCTGCGATGAACTGGTCGGCATCCCGATGGCCGGCGGCGTCGAGAGCCTCAACGTCTCGGTGGCCAGCGGCGTCTGCCTGTACGAAGCGGTGCGCCAGCGGCGCCTGCCGCGCTAAAGCCATGGTGGCCGATCCGCTACGTTCCACCTCTGAGCCCTGGCCGGGGATGGAAGAGGCGCGTCGGCTGATCGCGCAGGCGCGCCGCATCTTCGTGCTGACCGGTGCCGGCATTTCGGCCGAGTCGGGCGTGCCGACCTTCCGCGAAGCGATGACTGGCCTGTGGGAACGGTTCAATCCGGAGGAGCTCGCCAGCGAAGAGGCTTACCGGCGCCAGCCCGAACTGGTGTGGGAGTGGTATCTGCACCGGCGCGCGCTCGTGGCGGCCGCGCATCCCAATCCGGCGCACCACGCGCTGGTGGCGCTGGCCGCGCAGAAGACCGTCACGCTGGTGACGCAGAACGTCGACGGCCTGCACCAGCGTGCCGGCAGCCAGCATGTGATCGAACTGCATGGCAACCTGTTCGCCAACAAATGGCTGGACGGGTGCGGGCGCTGCGAGGAAGCCAGCGCGTTGCCCGGCATGCCGCCGCGCTGCCATTTGTGCGGGGCACTGATGCGCCCGGGCGTGGTGTGGTTCGGAGAAGACCTGCCGCGCGTGGCGCGCTTTCGCGCCGAGCATGCGGCGGAGACTTCGGACCTGTGCCTGGTGGTGGGGACGTCGGGACTGGTTTATCCGGCTGCCGCGCTGCCGGGGCTGGCGAAGGAGCACGGCGCGCCCGTCATCGTGATCAACCCGCTGTCGTCCGCGCTGGACCAGACCGCGGACCTGGTGGTGCCGGCAGCGGCAGGCGCCTTGCTGCCGCTGCTGTGGCCGCAACCGGGGGTGGAGCCGGACTGAGCCGGCCCCGCCGGCTTATTTGGCAATCTCGCCGATCAGCTTTTCCAGCTTGACTGCATCCGCCGCGAACAGGCGGATGCCTTCGGCCAGCTTCTCGGTGGCCATTGCGTCTTCATTCAGCTGCCAGCGGAACGACGGCTCGTCCGCCGTGATGCGGGCGATATTGGCGGCCTGGGCCTGGTCGACCGACAGCTTGCGCTCTGGCGCACCCTGGCCGGCGGCCAGCTGCTCCAGCAGTTCCGGGCTGATGGTCAGCAGGTCGCAGCCGGCCAGCGACAGGATCTGCGCGGTGCTGCGGAAGCTCGCGCCCATCACCTCGGTCGGGTAGCCGAACTTCTTGTAGTAGTCATAGATCTGGCGCACCGAGCGCACGCCGGGATCGTTGTCGCCGCCGTTGGCGACCGGGTCCCACTGCTCGCCGGCCTGCTTCTTGTACCAGTCGAAGATGCGGCCGACGAAGGGCGAGATCAGCTGTGCGCCGGCCTCGGCGCAGGCCACCGCCTGCACCAGCGAGAACAGCAGCGTCATGTTGCAGCGGATGCCGTCGCGCTGCAGGATCTCGGCCGCGCGGATGCCTTCCCAGGTCGAGGCGATCTTGATCAGCACGCGCTCGCGCGCGATGCCGCGCTGCTCGTACAGCTGGATCAGGTGGCGGGCCTTGTTGACGGTGGCGGTGGTGTCAAAGGACAGGCGCGCGTCGACTTCGGTCGAGACGCGGCCCGGCACGATCGCCAGGATCTCGCAGCCGAAGGCGATCAGCACTTCGTCCATCACCGCATCGACGCCGCCGTTGCCATGGTGATCCTGCACCGCCTTTTCCAGCAAGTGCCGGTATTCGGGCTTCTGCACGGCCTTCAGGATCAGCGAGGGGTTCGTGGTCGCGTCCTGCGGGGTGTATTGCTTCATCAGCTGGAAGTCGCCGGTGTCGGCCACTACCGTGGTGAACTGCCTGAGTTGTTCGAGCTGGTTCA
This sequence comes from Cupriavidus sp. L7L, assembly GCF_004353535.1. Taxonomy (NCBI): domain Bacteria; kingdom Pseudomonadati; phylum Pseudomonadota; class Betaproteobacteria; order Burkholderiales; family Burkholderiaceae; genus Cupriavidus; species Cupriavidus sp. L7L. The sequence goes on along the minus strand of NZ_SMNY01000024.1, from coordinate 466,306 downwards.
TGTCGCTTAGTCGTTGGCGCTGAATTGGCGCTGAATTGGCGCTGAATCGTTGGCGATTCGGTTTGCGGTGGCAGGGCGGCAAGCACCGGCCCCGGCCAATCCATTGTACCGCCGGTGACGGGGGATGCCGCTCAATCCGCTACACTATGCGTTTCCTCCACCGCAATCTGGCTGTTGTCATGACTCAGGATGAACTCAAGGCGTTGGTGGCGCAGGCCGCCGCCGACTATGTGAAGCAGGAAGTTCCCGAAGGTGCCGTGCTGGGCGTGGGCACCGGCTCCACCGCGAACCTCTTCATTGATGCCGTGGCGGCGTTCAAGGAGCGCTTCGCGGGTGCCGTGTCGAGCTCCGAGGCTTCCACGCGCCGCCTGCAGCAGCACGGGTTCAAGGTGCTCGACCTGAACGAGGTCGACGAGATCCCCGTGTACGTCGACGGCGCCGACGAGATCGATGCCAGCGGCGCCATGATCAAGGGCGGCGGCGGCGCGCTGACGCGCGAGAAGATCGTTGCCTCGGTGGCGAAGCGCTTTGTCTGCATCGCCGACGGCAGCAAGCTGGTCGGCACCATGGGAGCCTTCCCGCTGCCGGTCGAGGTGATTCCGATGGCACGTGCGGCAGTCGCGCGCAAGCTGCAGGCGCTGGGCGGCCAGCCGAAGCTGCGCATGACCAAGGAAGGCGGCATCTACAAGACCGACAACGGCAATGTGATTCTGGACGTCGCCGGCCTGAAGATCGACGATCCGCGCGGGCTGGAGCAGACCGTCAACCAGGTGCCGGGCGTGGTCACCGTGGGCCTGTTCGCGCTGCGTGGCGCGGACGTGCTGCTGCTTGGCACCGGCGACGGTGTGCAGCGCACGGACTACTGATCCGGCTGGCCGGCCCGTCAGCGGCCAGGCAAAAAAGGGGCGCCTCGGGCACCCCTTTGTCGTCTGATGCCGTCCGGAATCAGGACTGCGGCGGCACGTAGCCCTGGGCCTGATCGGCGCCTTCGCCGAAGAAGTACTTTTCGGTCTGCTTGATCAGGTACTGGCGCGCACGCGTGTCGGCCATATTCAGGCGGTTCTCGTTGATCAGCATGGTCTGGTGCTTGAGCCAGCCGGCCCACGCTTCCTTCGACACGCTCTGCCAGATCTTCTTGCCCAGCTCGCCGGGCAGCGGCGGGAAGTCGAGGCCTTCGGCTTCCTTGTTCAGCTTGATGCAATGGACCATGCGGGCCATGGGGGACTCCTTGTACGTTCGTTAGACTGGGCTCAGGGCGCTGGCGCTATTGTAGCCAAGCAGGGCGGCTGGCCGCGGCGCGGCGGCCATTGACCCTACGCCGTCACAGTTTTTTCATCAGCACCATCGACTTGCGCTGCCAGTTATAGAGCTTGCGCTTGTCTTCTGGCAGGTCGTCCACATTGGCGTGGACGAAGCCGCGCTTGAGGAACCAGTGCTCGGTGCGCGTGGTGAGCACGAACAGGCGCTCCAGGCCGAGCGCGCGGGCGCGGCGCTCGATGCGCTTGAGCAGGCGCTCGCCGTCGCCTGTGCCCTGGGCTTCAGCGGAGACCGTCAGGCAAGCCATCTCGCCCATGTTCTCGCGCGGGTAGTCATAGAGCGCGGCGCAGCCGAACAGCACGCCATCGTGCTCGATCACCGAGAAATTGGCGATATCGCGCTCGATCAGGTGGCGTCCGCGCGGCACCAGGGTGCCGTCCGCTTCCAGCGGCGCGATCAGCTGCAGGATGCCGCCGACGTCGTCCAGCGTGGCTTCGCGCAGGCTTTCGAGGTCGGTATCGGACAGCATGGTGCCGACGCCATCGTGCAGGAACAGTTCCAGCAGTACCGACCCGTCCAGCGCGTAGGGGATCAGGTGCGCGCGCGGCACGCCGCCCTTGAGCGCCTTGACCAGGTGGCGCAGGTAGTCGGCCACGTCGTGCGGCAGGTGGTTGTTCTGCAGGCGCTCCACGGCCGTGCGCAGCGACATTTCCGGCATCAGCTTGCCGACCGGGTCGGGCACGCCCGGCACCTCGGTGATAAAGATCAGCTTGTTGGCCTTGAGCGCGGTGGCGGTGGCGCTGGCCACGTCCTCCATCGACAGGTTGAAGGCCTGGCCGGTCGGCGAGAAGCCCAGCGGCGACAGCAGCACCACCTTACCGTGCGACAGCGACATGCGCACCGACTCGGCGTCGATCTTGCGCACCAGCCCGGTGTGCTGGTAGTCGGTGCCGTTGACGATGCCGACCGGGCGCGCGGTGACGAAGTTGCCGGAAATCACCGACAGCTGCGCACCGGCCATCGGCGTATTGGGCAGGCCCTGGCTGAAGGCGGCCTCGATGTCAAGGCGCAGTTCGCCGGCGGCTTCCTTGGCGCATTCGAGCGCGGCGTTGTCGGTGATGCGCACGCCGTCGACGAATTGAGACTCGACATGGCGCAGTGCCAGTTGCTCTTCCACCTGCGGGCGCGAGCCGTGCACCAGCACGATCTGCATGCCCATCGCGTGCAGCAGCGCGACGTCGTTGACCAGCGCGTTGAGCACGCCCGACTTGACCAGTTCGCCCGCGAATGCGATCACGAAGGTCTTGCCGCGGAAGGCATGGATATACGGCGCCACCATGCGCAGCCAGTCGACGAACTGCTGGTGATCGGGGCCGCCGCGTTCGATGGCGTCGGCAGCCGCCGGCGCCGGTGCGGTGGCGGGCGTGGTGGAAGTCGGGGCGGGCGGGGGGAGTTCGGCCGTGGCGGGCGGCTCCGCCGCCGTAGCGGCTGCCGTGTCGGAAGGGGTCGCCGGCTGCGGCGTATCGGTTCTGGCGTTCATCCCGCGGATTATAATCCCGGCCAATGTCAGAACAACGCCCCTTCAAGGCTGTAAAGCCCGCCAGGCCAGGTCAACCCGCCGCCCCGCAGACGCCGGCCGGTGCCGGCCAGTCCACGCCATCCAATCCGTCCCGGCCGCCTAAAGGGCAGACCGCGGGCCAGACCGCGGGGCAGACCCGAGGGCAGGCCCAGCGCCCGGTCCGGCCGCCGGCCGGACGCCCGGACCCCGCTGCCGCCCGTCCGGCCGACGCATCCGGCCAGCGCCAGCCGCGAGGCTTGCGCCAGGAGCGCGCGCCGCGTGCGCCACAGCCACCGCGCGCGGTCAACCCGCTGCCGCCGATCACGTTCCCCGAGGCCCTGCCGGTCTCGGCCCGCCGCGACGAGATCGCCGCGGCGCTGCTGGCCAACCAGGTTGTGATCGTGTCGGGCGAGACCGGCTCGGGCAAGACCACGCAGCTGCCCAAGATCTGCCTGTCGATCGGGCGCGGGCCAGGGCGCGAGGGCGGGGGGCTGATCGGCCACACCCAGCCGCGCCGCATCGCCGCCACCTCCACCGCCAAGCGCATCGCGCAGGAGCTGGGGTCGCCGGTGGGCGAGCATGTCGGCTACCAGGTGCGCTTCAACGACACCATGTCGGCGGGCGCGTCGGTCAAGCTGATGACCGACGGCATCCTGCTGGCCGAGACGCAGAACGACCCGCTGCTGCGCGCCTACGACACCCTCATCATCGACGAGGCGCACGAGCGCAGCCTGAACATCGACTTCCTGATCGGCTACCTGCGCCAGATCCTGCCGAAGCGGCCTGACCTGAAGGTGATCATCACCTCGGCCACCATCGATGCGCAGCGCTTTGCCGAGCATTTCACGCTCAACGGCAAGCCCGCGCCGGTGATCGAGGTCAGCGGCCGGCTGTACCCCGTGGAAGTGCGCTACCGCCCGGTTACCGACGACGCGCCGCCGGGCGCCGCGCCGCGCAGCGCGCAGGCGCGCGAACGCGACCTGTACGACGGCATCGTCGATGCCGTCGATGAACTGTGCCGCGTCGGCCCGGGCGACGTGCTGGTGTTCCTGCCGGGCGAGCGCGAGATCCGCGAGGCCGCCGAGGCGCTGCGCAAGCACCATCCGCCGCATACCGAGATACTGCCGCTGTTCGCGCGGCTGTCGGTGCAGGAGCAGGAGCGGGTGTTCAAGCCGTCCAACACGCGCCGCATCGTGCTGGCGACCAACGTCGCCGAAACTTCGCTGACGGTGCCGGGCATCCGCTACGTGGTCGATACCGGGATGGCGCGCGTCAAGCGCTATTCGTACCGCAACAAGGTCGAACAGCTGCAGGTCGAGTCAATCTCGCAGGCCGCCGCCAACCAGCGCGCCGGCCGTTGCGGCCGCGTGGCCAACGGCGTGTGCATCCGGCTGTACGAAGAGTCGGATTTCACCGGTCGCCCGCGCTTTACCGATCCGGAAATCCTGCGCTCGTCGCTGGCGGCGGTGATCCTGCGCATGAAGGCGCTGCGGCTGACCGATATCGAGTCGTTCCCGTTTATCGAACCGCCGCTGGGCCGCGCGGTCGCCGACGGCTACCAGCTGCTGCAGGAGCTGGGCGCGGTCGACGACGGCAACCAGCTCACGCCGACGGGGCGGCAGCTGGCCAAGCTGCCGCTGGACCCGCGCGTGGGCCGCATGATCCTGGCCGCGCGCGAGCACCAGTGCCTGCGCGAGGTGCTGATCATCGCCAGCGCGCTGTCGGTGCAGGACCCGCGCGACCGCCCGCAGGAGGCGCAGGAAGCCGCCGACCAGGCGCACCGCAAGTTCATGGACGAGAGGTCCGAGTTCCTGGGCTGGGTCAAGCTGTGGAAGTGGTTCGAGGACGCGGTCACGCACAAGAAGTCGAACCGCCAGCTGCAGGACCAGTGCCGCGCCAGCTTCCTGTCGCACCTGCGCCTGCGCGAATGGCGCGACGTGCATTCGCAGCTGCTGACCACGGTGACCGAGCAGGGCTGGCGCCTGAACGAAAGCGAGCCGACCTACGAGCAGGTGCACAAGGCGCTGCTGACCGGCCTGCTCGGCAACGTCGGCGTGCGTATCGAGGACGGCGACGGCAAGGGCCGCGAGTACCTGGGCGCGCGTGGCATCAAGTTCCACCTGTGGCCGGGCTCGCTGATCGCGCGCAAGGTCGGCCGCTGGATCGTGGCGGCCGAGCTGGTCGAGACCAGCCGCCTGTTCGCGCGCACGCTGGCGCGGATCGAGCCGGAATGGCTGGAGCACATCGGCGGCCACCTGCTCAAGGTGAGCTGGAGCGATCCGCACTGGGAAAAGAAGGCCGGCCAGGTGTTGGCGCTGGAACGGGCCACGCTGTACGGCCTGGTGGTCTACCAGCACCGCCGCGTCCACTACGGGCCGATGAACCCGCAGGAAGCGCGCGAGCTCTTTATCCGCCGCGCGCTGGTCGAGGGCGAATTCGATACGCGCCTGCCGTTCTTCGCGCACAACCAGCGCCTGGTGCGGGAGATCGAAAACCTGGAGCACAAGTCGCGCCGGCAGGACGTGCTGGTCGACGACGAGCTGATCTACGCCTTCTACGATCGCGCCATCCCGGCCGAGATCAACCAGCAGACCACCTTCGAACAGTGGTACCAGGCCGAAAGCGCCAAGGACCGCAAGCTGCTCTACCTCAACCGCGACGAGCTGATGCGGCACGAGGCGGCCGGCATCACCACCGACCTGTTTCCCAAGACCATGAACGTGGCCGGGGTGGACATGGGGCTGACGTACCACTTCGAGCCCGGCAGCCACCGCGACGGCGTGACGCTGACCGTGCCGCTGTACGCGCTCAACCAGGTGCGGCAGGAGCGTGCCGACTGGCTGGTCCCCGGCATGATCAAGGAAAAGGTCCACCTGCTGCTGAAGTCGCTGCCGCAGAAGCTGCGCCGCCATTGCGTTCCATTGCCGGACTTTGCCGCCGGCTTTGTCTCGCGCCAGCGGTTCGGCGAGGGCGAGCTGCTGGACGTGCTGATCGCCGATATCCGCGGCGAGACCGGCACCATGGTCAAGCGCGCCGACTTCAAGCTGGAAACGCTGCCGGCACACCATGCGATGAACTTCAAGGTCATCGACGAGCACGGCCGCCAGCTCGACATGGGCCGCAACCTGGCGCAACTGCGCGCCGAGCTGGGCGGCCAGGCGCAGCAGTCGTTCCAGCGCGTTGCAGCGCAGGCGGCCGCGCAAGCCGGCTCGCCCGACCAGGCCGCGCAGCTGCCGGCGGCCGAGCCCGGCCAGTACGAGAACCTGACCGGCTGGACCTTCGGCGAGCTGCCCGAGCTGCTGGAGATCCGCAAGGGCAGCCAGACGCTGTTCGGCTACCCGGCGCTGGTCGACCGCGGCACGCACTGCGACGTCGAGGTCTTCGACGATCCGCAGGAAGCGGCGCGCATCCACCACCTGGGGCTGCGCCGGCTGTTCGCGCTGCAACTGCGCGAGCAGGTCAAGTTCATCGAGAAGAACATCCCCGGGCTGCAGCAGATGGCGATGCAGTACATGACGCTGGGTACGCAGGAAATTCTGCGCGACCAGATCGTGATGCTGGCGCTGGAACGCGCCTGCATGCAGTCGCCGCTGCCGCGCAACGAGGCAGAGTTCAACGCCCGCAAGGACGAGGGCCGCACGCGGCTGTCGCTGCTGGCGCAGGAGATCGCACGGCTTGCCGGCGCGATCCTTGCCGAATACGCCGGGCTGCCGCGCAAGCTGCTGCAGGCCAAGCCGTTCGCCGCAGCCTACGCCGACATGGAAGCGCAGCTCGGCCGGCTGGTGGGCAAGCGCTTTATCGATGAGACGCCGTACACGCAACTGGTCCACTTCCCGCGCTACCTGAAGGGCATCGCCATGCGCATCGACAAGCTCAAGGGCGATCCGGCGCGCGATACCCAGCGCATTCAGGAGATGGCGCCGCTGCTGCAGCAATGGCAGCGCGCCGAAAAGCAACTGCGCACGCAAGGCCGTGGCGGCGAGGACGCGCGGCTGGAAGAGTTCCGCTGGATGCTGGAGGAGCTGCGCATCGCGCTGTTCGCGCAGGAGCTGCGCACGCCGGTGCCAATGTCGGTGAAGCGGCTGCAGAAGGTTTGGGAATCGATGCAGCGCTGAGGCTCGGGCGCCGGTACGGCCGCAAATGGTCGTGCCGGCGCAACAATCTGCCAAATTCTTGTTCGCCGTCAGCCGCGACGTCAGCGGAATTAGCCGCCCAAACGTTAGAATCGCCGATTCAGTTCTTCTTGTAGCGGGTCTTATGTTTGCATTGCGTCGGTTGGTGGCTGGTGGGATCACGGTGGGCGCGCTCGCGCTGGGCCTGATGGCCGCGCCGGCATCGGCGGAAGTGGTGGTGATCCTCAATTCGGGTGATGCAACCGTCACGCTGATCGACAAGGATACGCAGAAGGTGCTGGAGACCTTTCCGATCGGCAAGGAGCCGCACCACCTGATCGCGACGCCCGATGAAAAGTCGCTGATCGTCGCCAACGCGGTCGGCAATGACCTGGTGTTCCTGGACCCGGCGACCGGCAAGGTGCAGCAGCGTGTTCCCAATATCGACGACCCCTACCAGATCGGCTTTTCGCCCGACCAGAAGTGGTTTGTCGCCACCGGCAACCGGCTCGACCGGGTCGATGTCTACCGCTGGGACGGCAAGGCGCTGAAGCTGGCCAAGCAATATCCGCTGGCCAAGACGCCAAGCCATATCGCCTTTACCGCCGACAGCCGCATCGCCTTTATCACGCTGCAGGATTCGAATGAGGTCGTGGCGATCGACCTGATCACGCAGAACGTGTTGTGGCGCATGGAGGCCGGCTCCGCGCCGGCCGGCATCTGGCTGACGCCGGACCAGAAATACCTGCTGGTCGGCATGACCGGTGCGGACTATATTGCCGTGATCGACTGGCGCACCCGCACCGTGGTCAAGCAGATCCAGACCGGCAAGGGCGCGCATAACTTCCGCGCGGTGGGCGACAAGCGCCACCTGTTCCTGAGCAATCGCGTGACCGGAAGCATCAGCATCATCGACCAGCAGACGCTGGCCAAGATCGGCGACATCACGGGTCTGCCACCCGGGCCGGACGACATGGAGCTGACCGCCGACGGCAAGACCTTGTGGGTGACGTTCCGCTGGGCGCGCTCGGTCGGGCTGATCGACGTGCCGAGCCGCAAGCTGGTCAAGACCGTGCGCGTCGGCCGCTCGCCGCACGGCATCTACTTCCGCACGCGCGCGCCGCTGTACTAGACGGGGCGGGGCAGGATCATGCGCGATACCAGGGCTTCGCGTTTCGGACGGTTCGGACGCCTGGGACGATTCAGACGATTCGGCAGGATGCTGGCCGGGCTCGCGCTTGCCTGCGCCTTGCCCTCTGCGCTGCATGCGGCGGATGCAACCGGGGCCGCGGCAAAAGCCTGCCCGGCCGGCACGCTCTACCTGACCTTCGATACCGGCAGCATGAGCCAGGCCCAGCTGATCGCCGACGCGCTGCGCCGCCACAGGATCCGCGCGACCTTCTTCCTGGCCAATGAACCCACGGTGCGGCAGGACAGCTCGCTCGACCCGTCATGGGCGCCGTACTGGAAGGCGTTGGCCGCTGATGGCCATGCCTTCGGCACGCATACCTTCGACCATGTCTACCTGCGCGGCGTGCGTGCGGGCCAGGTGACCATGCGGCCGCAGTTCGGCGCGCAGGCCGGCAAGGACACGGTGATGGATGCTGCCGGCTTCTGCCGCGAACTGCGCCGCAGCGCCGACGCCTTCCGTGACATGACCGGTGCCGAGATGATGCCGATCTGGCGCGCCCCGGGCGGCCGCACCGCGCCGCAGACGCTGCAATGGGCCGAGCAGTGCGGCTTCCGCCATGTCGGCTGGGCGCCGGCCGGCTTCCTGGGCGATGAGCTGGCGTCGGACCGCTACCCGAATGCCATGCTGCTCGAGCGCGCGCTCGACAAGCTGCGCGATGGCGACATCACCATGGCGCACCTGGGCATCTGGTCGCGCAAGGACCCGTGGGCGCCGGGCGTGCTGGAGCCGCTGCTGTCCGGGCTGGAGCGCAAGGGCTTCTGCTTCGCGACGCTGCGCGAGCACCCGGCCTACCGCGACTGGATCGCCCGGCATGCCATCGGAGAACAGGAGGGCAGGCGGTAATGTGGGAGTCGCTCAACGGCTGGATCGGACAGGTCGAAGGCACGCTGTTCCAGGACGTGGTGCTGCCGGTGGTCTATGACCTCGGGTTTGGCCGCTATGCCGAAGAGGCCTTCACCGGCACCGAGTGGCTGCTGGTGGGGCTGGTGCAGATCGCGGCGATGTTCCTGATCCTGGGCCCGCTGGAAAAATGGCGTCCGGTCGAGCCGGTGGCCGACCGCGCGGCGATCCGCACCGACATGCTGTACACGGCGATCCACCGCCTCGGGCTGTTCCGCCTCGCCATGTTCTTCCTGCTGGCGCCGCTGACGGATTCGCTCGAAGGGCATCTGCGCCTGATGGGCTGGCACCGGGTCAATGTCGAGGACTGGTGGCCGGGCGTGACCTCGGTGCCGCTGGTCAGCTTCTTCGTCTACCTGCTGCTGTTCGACCTGCTCGACTACTGGTACCACCGCCTGTCGCATACGTTCCGCTGGTGGTGGCATTTGCATGCGGTGCACCACAGCCAGCGCCAGATGACGCTGTGGAGCGACAACCGCAACCACCTGCTGGACGACATGCTGCGCGACCTGGTGTTTGCGCTGGTGGCACTGGGCGTGGGTGTCGAGCCGTCGCAGTATGTGCTGCTGGTGGCGCTGTCGCAGCTGCTGCAGAGCCTGCAGCATGCCAATGTGCGGCTGCATTTCGGCGCCATCGGCGAACGCCTGCTGATCTCGCCGCGCTTCCATCGCACCCACCATGCCGTGGGCATCGGCCATGAAGCCGACGGCGCCCCGGCACGGCTGGGCGGCTGCAACTACGGCGTGATCTTTCCCTGGTGGGACATGCTGTTCGGCACCGCGGTCTTCACCGAGACCTATCACCCCACCGGTATCCGCGACCAGCTGCCGCCGCCGCTGGGCAAGGGCCACGACTACGGGGCGGGCTTCCTCGCCCACCAGTGGTACGGCATCAAGCGCCTGCTGCGGCTGCGCTGAAGCGATCCTCTACTGCCGGCGCGGCAGTCCGCGTGGCCGCGGCAAGTGGCGTATGCTAGTGTTCCGGTTTGCCGCCGGCCCCGGCCCCGGCGCCGGCTCGAATGCCGGCTCGAATGCCGGCTCGAATGTCGGCTGTTTCCGCCTTCCACTGCATAATCGCCGAATTCACGCTCGGCCCCACGCTGCATGAACGATATCTTCCGCTCGTTTGGCCGCGCGCTCGTCAGCCAGCTGCATCCCCGCATGCTGCTGCTGACCGTGCTGCCTTTCGTCCTGGCCACGCTCTTCTGGGGCGGGCTGCTCTGGTGGGGCTGGGATCCCATCATGACCGCCACGCGCGGTTTTCTCGAAACCTCGGTGCTGACCAGCTGGATCTACAGCGCACTGGACTGGCTCAGCCTGCAATCGATGCGGGCCGTGGTGGCGCCGCTGTTCGTCGCCGCGCTGGTGGTGCCGCTGGTGATCGCATCGATGCTGATGTTTATCGGCGTGTTCTCGGTGCCAGCCGTGGTGCGCCACCTCGAGCGCAGCTACCCGGACTTGTCCAAGGCCCACGGCGGCAGCGTGCTCGGCAGCGTGTTCCAGTCCCTGGGCAGCACCATCGTGTTCCTGTTGCTGGTGCTGGTGACGCTGCCGCTATGGCTGGTGCCGCCGTTCTTCGCGCTGATCCCGCCGGTGCTGTGGGGCTGGCTGACCTACCGGGTGATGACCTATGACGCGCTGTCCGACCACGCCAGCGCGGAAGAGCGCAAGACGCTGATGCGGCGCCATCGCACGCCGCTGCTGGTGATCGGCGTGGCGGTGGGTCTGCTGGGCTCGGCGCCGACACTGCTGTGGGTGTCGTCCGCGGCGGTGATCTTCCTGTTCCCGTTCGTGCTGGCGGGCACGCTGTGGCTGTACGTGCTGATCTTTATCTTTTCGGCGCTGTGGTTCGGCCACTTCTGCCTGCGCGCGCTGGCGCAGCTGCGCGCCGAACGTGCTGCAGATCGCGCACCGCCGCCGGCACAGCAGCCGACCGGTCCGTCCGCGGGCGGCGACATCATCGACCTGGCGCCCTCCGACGTGCGGCGCATCGAACATTCCTGAAGCGAGGGCAACATGGGTTTCGGCCTGATCATCATCGGCGACGAGATTCTGTCGGGGCGGCGCGAAGACAAGCATCTGCGCCGCACCATCGAACTGCTGGGCGCGCGCGGCCTGGCGCTGGACTGGGCGCAGTATGTCGGCGACGACCGCGGCCGCATCACCGCCACGCTCAAGCGCACCTTCGCCGGCACTGACGTGGTGTTCTGCACCGGCGGCATCGGCGCAACGCCTGACGACCATACGCGCCAGTGCGCGGCCGCGGCGCTGGGCGTGCCGCTGCAGCTGCATCCCGAGGCGCGCGAGCAGATCGCGCTGCGCATTGCGGAGACCGCAGGCGGCGATCCCGTCAAGGCCGACCTGAGCCAGCCGGAAAACCAGCACCGGTTCAAGATGGGCGAGTTTCCCGAAGGCGCGCGCATCATCCCCAACAGCTACAACCGCATCCCGGGCTTCTCCGTGGGACATCACCACTTCATGCCCGGCTTCCCGGTGATGGCATGGCCGATGATGGAGTGGGTGCTCGACCATGAGTACGCGCACCTGTTCCACCAGGTGCAGCACCAGGAACGCGCCTTCTATGTGTTCGAGGCGCCCGAGTCCACGCTGACCCCGCTGATGGAGACAGTAGAAGCCGCCTTTCCCGGCATCCGCGTGTTCAGCCTGCCTTCGGTCGGCGACGTGCAGCGCGGCGACCGCTTCGCACGCCGGCACATCGACCTGGGCGTCAAGGGGCCGGCCGACCTGGTGCCGCCCGCCTATGCCATGCTGCTGGACGGGGTGCGCGCGATGGGGTTTGAAGTCGTCGAGCAGCCGGCGCGGGAATCGGCGCAGGCCTGAGCGTTCGCAATAGCGGACCAACAAAAAGGGGGGGGCAGCCTACGCTGCCCCTTTTCGTCATTCCGGCGCGGCGGCGCTCAGGCGCCGTGCCACGGCAGGCCGCGCACGCACCAGCCTTCGACCGTCTTGCGGTGGTGATGCTCGTCGCGGTTGCCCTCGAAGCCTTCCAGCACGTCCATGGCGAAGTGGTAGCCGGCTTCGGTCGCCACGCGCGCGGCATGCTTGGAGCGCGCCGCGCTGCGGCACAGGAACAGCACCGGCACGTCGGCCGGCACGCGCGCCTTCAGTTCCTCGATGAAGCGGGCGTTCTGCGCGCCGCCCGGGTACGCCATCCATTCGACATGGGCGAACTGCGCGTCGGGCACATCGACGCCGCCGACCCAGTCCAGCTCGGCCTGCGTGCGCACGTCGACCAGCACCGCCGCGGGATCGTTCTGCAGGAGGGCATAGGCTTCCTGCGGCGACAGCGCGCCGAAGTACGGGAGCTGGTTCTGTTGCTGGCGCTGCTGGGCGGCCTGGAGAAGATCGTCTCGGGTGGTCATCTGCGTGACAAATGAAATGGATGAAATTGAGGGCGCGAAGGCCGTAACCCGGTATTCTATAGCGCCGCGGCAACCCGGCGGCCGCAACACGCACCGCGCTGGCTGGATGGCATCACGACCGGGCACGCAATGACCGATTTTGGTGCCACCGCACTAATGCGGTGCGATTACTTGCTCATTGCACCATTGTGGTGTTTTATTGGTGGGCGGAACCCGAGTGTGCATGTCGATGGTGCGCCACCCCGGCGCTTTCTGGCACGGCACTCCGGATCGCGCCTACCCCGCGACGGTGCGCGGTTCGCCGGAGTTGCACATTTTTCGGGCCGGGAAAAGCAGTGGGGCGTTTGCTTGGCATGCTTTCTGCTAACATTCCCCCGTCCTTTCGTGGCGAGGTCGGCAAGCGCGGCGACATGCAGCGGCGCCGCCGGCGACAGGCCCAAGAATTGGCTTTCACAGACATTTGCCGAATACCCAGGAGATTGGCATGGCCCACAGCGTTGCAGACGTGATGAAGCTGGTGAAGGAAAACGACGTCAAGTTCGTCGACTTCCGTTTCACCGATACCAAAGGCAAGGAGCAACACGTGTCCGTGCCCGTGTCGCACTTCGATGAAGACAAGTTCGAAAGCGGCCACGCTTTCGACGGCTCGTCGATCGCCGGCTGGAAGGGTATCGAGGCTTCGGACATGCTGCTGATGCCGGATTCGAACACGGCTCACATCGACCCGTTCTATGAAGAGCCGACGCTGGTGCTGTCGTGCGACGTGATCGAGCCGTCGGATGGCAAGGGCTATGACCGCGACCCGCGTTCGATCGCCAAGCGCGCCGAAGCCTACCTGAAGAGCACCGGCCTGGGCGACACCGCCTTCTTCGGTCCGGAACCCGAGTTCTTCATCTTCGACGGCGTGACCTGGAACGTCGACATGCAAGGCTGCTTCGTGAAGATCCATTCCGAAGAAGCCCCGTGGTCGTCGGGCAAGGAGTTCGAGCACGGCAACGCCGGCCACCGTCCGGGCAAGAAGGGCGGCTACTTCCCGGTCGCCCCGATCGACACGTTCCAGGACATGCGTTCGGAAATGTGCCTGATCCTGGAATCGCTGGGCATCCCCGTTGAAGTCCACCACCACGAAGTGGCTGGCCAGGGCCAGAACGAAATCGGCACCAGGTTCAGCACGCTGGTGCAGCGCGCCGACTGGACCCAGCTGCAGAAGTACGTGATCCAGAACGTCGCTCACACCTACGGCAAGACCGCCACGTTCATGCCGAAGCCGGTCGTCGGCGACAACGGCTCGGGCATGCACGTGCACCAGTCCGTGTGGAAGGACGGCCAGAACCTGTTCGCCGGCAACGGCTACGCCGGCCTGTCGGAATTCGCGCTGTACTACATCGGCGGCATCATCAAGCACGCCCGCGCGCTGAACGCCATCACCAACCCGGGCACGAACTCGTACAAGCGCCTGGTGCCGGGCTTCGAAGCCCCGGTCAAGCTGGCCTACTCGGCCCGCAACCGTTCGGCTTCGATCCGTATCCCGTATGTGGCCAACCCGAAGGGCCGCCGCATCGAGACCCGCTTCCCGGATCCGCTGATGAACCCGTACCTGGGCTTCTCGGCGCTGCTGATGGCCGGCCTGGACGGCGTGATGAACAAGATCCACCCGGGCGAAGCCGCCGACAAGAACCTGTACGACCTGCCGCCGGAAGAGGATGCAAAGATCCCGACCGTCTGCTCGAGCCTGGACCAGTCGCTGGAGTACCTGGACAACGACCGCGAGTTCCTGACCCGCGGCGGCGTGTTCTCGAACTCGATGATCGATGCGTACATCGAACTGAAGATGGAAGAAGTCACGCGTTTCCGCATGACCACGCACCCGGTCGAGTTCGAGATGTACTACTCGCTGTAAGCGGCCCTTGCCCGGGAATGACGCAGGTTGTGACCGGGCAACAGTTGCACCAGAAAGGGGCGGCTTCGGCTGTCCCTTTTTGCTTTGCTCGCTAGAATGGGGAATCCGATCCCATCCCGATCCATCCCTGTTCACACCTAACGCCATGTCCATGGACGCTTCTTCGCGCAAGGCCAGCCGGGCCGCGTCGCCGCACCAATTTCGTGTTCGATTCCCTGTTCTGGTGAGTGCCGTGGCATTGACACTGGGTGCCTGGGCCGGGCTGTCGCAGGCGCAGTCGTCTTCCGACGTCTACGTTTGCACCGGACCCAACGGCGTACCCGAGTATCGCAACGGCAGCGCCGGCAAGGGATGCAAGAAGCTGAGCCTGCCCGATGTGGTGACCGTGCCGGGCGGGCGAAGCGCGCCGGCGCCGGCGGCGGCCAAGGGCGGTGCTGCCACGGCCGGCAACGCCAGCTTCCCGCGCGTGGACAGTGCCACGCAGCGCAGCCGCGACAGCGAGCGCCGTACCGTGCTCACGCAGGAACTGCAGAGCGAAGAGGCCAAGCTGCAGGCGCTGCGCGCCGAATACAACAACGGCCAGCCCGAGCGCCAGGGCAATGAGCGCAACTATCAGAAATACCTGGATCGCACCGCGGCGCTGCGCGACGACATCGCGCGCAGCGAGGCCAACGCGGCATCGTTGCGGCGCGAGCTTGGCAACCTGAAGGACTAAGTCTTATGCGTCGCCTGATTCGAGGTGTGTCGCGCAAGGTCGGTGGTGCCGACAGCGCCCGTGGCGAGACCGCCGCGCCGGACCTCGTGCAATCGGGCGGCAGCGCCCAGGTGTTGCCCATGGGCGTGGTGGCCTTCCATGCCGGCCTCGACGTGGTGGCCAACCCGGTGCTGCTGGTGCGGCAGCCCGGCCTGCGCGTGGTCTACGCCAACCCCGCCGCCGAGGCGACCTTCGGCGTGTCGCGCCGGGGCATGGTGGAGCTGTCGCTGCCGGACCTGTTCGGCCACTCGGACGAGCTGCACAGCATGCTCGACACCGTGGTCGCGCGCCAGTTCGACGTGCGCCGGCAGGACCTGGTGCTGCACCCGCCGCTGCAGGAACCCATCCATGCGCACGTAGTGATCGCCGCATTGGAAGCGTCCGGCGACACCGTGGTGGTGGAAATCCTCCCCAACGAGCAGAAGGTGCGCAGCGACCGCGAGGAGCGCATCCTCGACCTGACCTCGGCCAACAAGGAACTGATCCGCAACCTGGCGCACGAGATCAAGAACCCGCTTGGCGGCATCCGCGGCGCCGCGCAGCTGCTGGAGTTCGAGCTGCCGGAGCGCTCGCTGCGCGAATACACGCAGGTCATCATCAAGGAGTCGGACCGGCTGCAGACGCTGGTGGACCGGCTGCTGGAGCCGCACCGCCATCCGCATATCGTATCGAGCCTGAATATCCACGAGGTGCTGGAGCGCGTGCGCTCGGTGGTGCTGGCCGAATTCCCGAACGGGCTCGATATCGTGCGCGACTACGATGCCAGCCTGCCCGAGCTGCAGGGCGACATGGAGCAGCTGATCCAGGCGGTGCTCAACATCGTGCACAACGCCGCGCAGGCGCTGGCCGACCGCATTGCGCGCGGCGATGCGCAGATCGTGCTGCGCACGCGCGTGGCGCGCCAGGTCACCATCGCCAAGCGCCTGTTCAAGCTGGCATTGGACTTGCATGTGATCGACAACGGCCCGGGAATCCCCGAAGACATTCGCGAGCGCATTTTCTATCCGCTGGTATCGGGTAGGGATGGCGGCAGCGGTCTCGGTCTCACACTCGCTCAAACCTTCGTGCAGCAGCACGAGGGCTTGATCGAATGCGAGAGCCGGCCGGGCTGTACCGACTTCCGCATCCTGCTGCCGTTGCACTAGCTGTCCGCGAGCGATCGCGCCGCAGTGCCGGGTATGTGGAAGACCAAATGACACCGAGCAGACAAGCGACGCACATGAAGCCGATCTGGATAGTCGACGACGATCAATCAATCCGCTGGGTCCTGGAAAAGGCCCTTGCCCGTGAAAGCCTGCTCTCGCGCAGCTTCACCAATGTGCGAGACGTGCTGGCCGCGCTGGAAGAAGACCAGCCGCAGGTGCTGATTTCCGATATCCGCATGCCCGGCGGCTCCGGGCTGGATCTGCTGCAGGCCATCAAGGCGCGGCATCCGGGGCTGCCGGTCATCGTGATGACCGCCTACTCGGACCTGGACAGCGCCGTGGCGGCGTTCCAGGGCGGCGCCTTCGAATACCTGGCCAAGCCGTTCGATGTCGACAAGGCGGTCGAGCTGATCCGCCGTGCGCTCGAAGAAAGCCTGCGCGAAGAGGAGATGGACGACCGGCTGGTCGATGCGCCGGAGATCCTCGGCCAGGCGCCGGCGATGCAGGATGTGTTCCGCGCCATCGGGCGGCTGTCGCAGTCGAATGTCACGGTGATGATCACCGGCGAGTCCGGCACAGGCAAGGAACTGGTTGCGCGCGCGCTTCACAAGCACAGCCCGCGTGCCAACGGCCCGTTCATCGCGCTCAATACTGCGGCCATTCCCAAGGACCTGCTCGAATCCGAACTGTTCGGCCACGAGCGCGGCGCCTTCACCGGTGCGCAGACCATGCGCCGCGGCCGCTTCGAACAGGCCGAGGGCGGCACGCTGTTCCTCGATGAAATCGGCGACATGCCGTTCGATTTGCAGACCCGCCTGCTGCGCGTGCTGTCCGACGGCAACTTCTATCGCGTCGGCGGCCACAACCCGTTGCGCGCCAATGTGCGGGTCATCGCCGCGACGCACCAGAACCTGGAGCTGCGCGTCAAGGAAGGCCTGTTCCGCGAGGACTTGTTCCACCGCCTGAACGTGATCCGGCTGCGCTTGCCGCCGCTGCGCGAACGGCCCGAGGACATCACGCTGCTGGCGCGCCATTTCCTGCAGAAGAGCGCCAAGGAACTGGGCGTCGAGCCCAAGCGCATGTCGGACGAGGCGCTGGCCTATGTCAGCACGCTGCCGTTCCCCGGCAACGTGCGCCAGCTCGAGAACCTGTGCAACTGGCTGACGGTGATGGCACCGGCGCAGACCATCGAGGTCAAGGACTTGCCGCGCGAAATGCTGGAGGCTGGCGTCAGCGAGCCGATCAATGCGCCGCGGCCCGAGCGCGTGGTCGAGGCGCGTGCCGCCGAGTACGAAGCCGGTCATGAGCTGGCCGACTACGGCGGCTTTGCCATGCCGGTGGCGGAGGCGGATACGGCGACCGTGGTGCGGCCGGCGCCGGCTGTCAGCGCCGCGCCGGCCGGCACTGCCGCCGGCTGGGAGCACCTGCTGGCCGGCGAAGCGCGCGCCATGCTCGAGGCCGGGCAGCCGGAGGTCATGGATGTGCTGACACGCCGGTTCGAGAAGGCGGTGCTGGAGGCCGCGCTGGGTGTCACACGCGGGCGTAGGGTCGAGGCCGCGACGCGACTGGGCATCGGGCGAAATACCATTACGCGCAAGCTGCAGGAATTGGGATTCGACTGAGCGGGCAGAGCGGAAAAAAACGGCCGGGCATGTGCCCGGCCGTTTTGCTTTTTGCCTTGCCAGATCTCAGCCGCGCGCCTGCACCAGCCGCTGCGCCATCTCGGCGAAACCTTCGCCACCCGCCGCCGCAGTGATGAAGGCCGGCGGCACCGGCAACTGCGGCAGGATATCCCGCACATTGGCCACTCCGACCGACAGCGGAAAATGCGCGAACATGCTGGCATCGTTGGCTGAATCGCCGATAAACAGCCATTCATCGCGGCAAGCATCCAGATCTTCTCCGAGCAGTTCCGCCACGCACAGCTTGCTCATCGAGAGCTTGTCATGCTCTCCGAACCAGCCGTTGACATGGATGGAGCTGACCGTGGCAGTCATGCCGGCCTCGCGCATCAAGGCGGCAATGCGTGCCACCGCTTCCTGCGGCAGTGGCGGCACGTCTTCGGCATGGTCGATCGCAAGGTCGGCGGCGTGCCAGGCCTGGTCCGACGCCAGCGCGCAGCCCGGCACCTCAAGCAGGATGCGCTGGCCAAGCGCATGGATGCGCTCGAGGTTGCGCGCGCGGGTGGACGCGTCGTCCAGGAAGCGGGTATGCAGCCGGCCATCGCGCAGGTGCGAATAGAAGGCACCGTTCTCGCCGATGATCGCGTCCACCGGCCACAGGCGGGTCAGGATCTCGGCCCACGCAATGCAGCGCCCCGTTACCGGGATGACGTGCAGGCCGGCCTGGCGCAGCCCGTCCAGCGCCAGATAGGTGGAGGCGCGCAGCCGCCCGTCGGTGGTCAGCGTGCCGTCAATATCGGTCAGCACGCCGCGCACGCGCTGCAGCACGGAATTAGAGAGCTTGTTCAGGGATTGCATGGCGGGCCATTGTAACCGCCGTTCCGCCGTCTTCGTCGGCTAAGTCGCATATTGCAGCGCAAAACGGCGGGGATCCGTGAAGTTGCTGATTTGCTTGCCCGGGTGCGACCGGCGTAACATGCCGCTGTCACAAAAGAATCACATGCTGTCGGGTTTCCGACCGCCCAGAAACAAGTGAGACCAAGGAGAGCCACCCATGTCCATATCCCGTACCGCGCTTAAACTTGCCGTGCTGGCCGCCCTGACCGGGGCCGGCAGCGCGCAGGCCGCCGTTGAAATCCAGTGGTGGCACGCCATGCAAGGCGCCCTGAACGACAAGGTGAACGAGATCGCCAACAAGTTCAACGCCAGCCAGTCCGACTACAAGGTGGTGCCCGTTAACAAGGGCAACTACGACGAAACCATGGCGGCCGGCATCGCCGCCTTCCGTGCCGGCGGCGCGCCGGCCATCCTGCAAGTGTTCGAAGTCGGCACCGCCACCATGATGAGCGCCAAGGGCGCGATCAAGCCGGTGTCGACAGTCATGAAGGACGCCGGCGAGAAATTCGACCAGAAGGCCTACATCCCGGCAGTGGCGGGTTACTACACCTCGTCCAAGGGCGAGATGCTGTCGTTCCCGTTCAACAGTTCGACCACGGTCTTCTACTACAACAAGGATGCCTTCAAGAAGGCCGGCCTGGACCCGGAGAAGGCGCCCAAGACCTGGCCGGAGGTGATGCAGTACTCGGCCAAGCTGAAGGCATCGGGCAGCAACTGCGCGTACACCACCGACTGGCAGGGCTGGGTCCACCTGGAAAGCTTCTCGGCCTGGCACAACACGCTGTATGCCACCAAGAATAACGGCTTCGGCGGCACCGACACGCGCCTGGTCTTCAACAGCCCGCTGCACGTCAAGCACATCACCAACCTGCAGGACATGGTGAAGAAGGGCTACTTCAGCTATGGCGGCCGCAAGGCGGAATCGCAGGCCAAGTTCTATAACGGCGAGTGCGCGATGTTTACCGGCTCGTCGGCCTCGCTGGCCAATATCCGCAAGAACGCCAAGTTCGCGTTCGCGGTAGCCCAGCTGCCGTACTACCCGGACGTGCAGGGCGCCCCGCAGAACACCATCATCGGCGGCGCTTCGCTGTGGGTGATGGGCGGCAAGAAGCCGGACGAGTACAAGGGCGTGGCCAAGTTCTTCAACTTCCTGTCGCGTCCGGAGATCCAGTCGGACTGGCACCAGGCCACCGGCTACCTGCCGGTAACGATGGCCGCCTACGAGATGACCAAGAAATCCGGCTACTACGACAAAAACCCGGGTGCCGATGTGTCGGTGCAGCAGATGGTGGTCAAGACCACCGACAAGTCGCGCGGCGTGCGCCTGGGCAACATGGTGCAGATCCGTACCGTGGTGGACGAGGAACTGGAAGCCGTCTGGGCCGGCAAGAAGGAGCCCAAGGCAGCGCTGGACTCGGCTGTGGCCCGTGGCAACGATCTGCTGGAGCGCTTCCAGAAGACCGCGCGCGAATAAGCGCGGGCTGACAGCAAGCTGATAGGAAAGGGCGGGCGGCGGCGAAACCTCCGCCCGCTTGCATTGTGGCCGGCCGCATCCGGCCGTACCTGGAACGATGCCGCGACCCGCGGCATCCGCCGGAATCCGTTCATGGAAAAACGCGTTGTTTTCCGCTCGCCGTGGCTGCCGTATCTGCTGGTCTTGCCGCAGATCGCGATCACGCTGATCTTCTTTTTCCTGCCCGCGGGGCAGGCGCTGTATCAATCGATGCTGCAACAGGATGCCTTCGGCATCAACCTGGAGTTTGTTGGCCTCGATAACTTCCGCATGCTGTGGAACGACCCGCTGTATGTGGAGTCATTCCAGACCACTGCGATCTTCGCCATCGGCGTCACCGTGGTGGGCCTGACCACCGCGCTGGCGCTGGCCTATTTTGCCGATCGCGTGATCCGCGCCGCGGTCGGCTACAAGACCTTGCTGATCTGGCCGTACGCGGTCGCGCCGGCGGTGGCGGGCGTGCTGTGGATGTTCATGTTCAACCCGACGCTGGGCGTGGTCTCGTACGCACTGCGCAAGATGGGCGTGGAATGGAATTTCCTGCTCAACGGCAACCAGGCGCTGCTGCTGGTGGTGCTGGCCGCGGCATGGAAGCAGATCAGCTACAACTTCCTGTTCTTCCTGGCCGGGCTGCAGAGCATCCCGCGCTCGCTGATCGAGGCCGCGGCCATCGACGGCGCCGGGCCGTGGCGCCGCTTCTGGTCGATCATCTTCCCGCTGCTGTCGCCGACCACTTTTTTCCTGATGGTGATCAACGTGGTCTACGCCTTCTTCGATACCTTCGCCATCATCGACGCGGTCACGCATGGCGGCCCGTTCAACTCGACCAACACGCTGGTGTACAAGGTTTTCCATGACGGCTTCCGCGGCATGGATATTGGTGGCTCGGCCGCGCAGTCGGTGGTGCTGATGGTGATCGTGATCGCGCTGACCGTGGTGCAGTTCCGCTACGTGGAACGCAAGGTCCAGTACTGACGGAGGCAGCCATGGTAGAACGACGTCCTTTCCTTGATTTCCTGACCCACGCGGTGCTGATTCTCGGCATCGTGGTGGTGGTGTTCCCGGTGTACCTGACCTTCGTCGCGTCGACGCTGACTGCGGAAGAAGTGCTGGACGCGCCGATGACGCTGATCCCGGGCAGCCACCTGATCGAGAACTATCGCACCGTGCTGTTCCAGGGCGTGGGCGAGGCCGCATCGCCGGTCTCGACCATGATGAAGAACAGCCTGATCATGGCGCTCGGCATTGCGCTGGGCAAGATCGCAATCTCGATCATCTCGGCCTTTGCCATCGTCTATTTCAAGTTCCCGCTGCGCAAGACCTTCTTCTGGCTGATCTTCATCACGCTGATGCTGCCGGTCGAGGTGCGGATCCTGCCGACCTACAAGGTCGTGTCGGACCTTGGGCTGCTCGACAGCTACTTCGGGTTGACCATTCCGATCATCGCGTCGGCGACCGCGACCTTCCTGTTCCGCCAGTTCTTTCTGACCATTCCCGATGAACTGGCCGAAGCGGCGCGCATCGACGGCGCGGGGCCACTGCGCTTTTTCTGGGACGTGGTGCTGCCGCTGTCGCGCACCAGCATCGCCGCGCTGTTCGTGATCCAGTTCATCTACGGCTGGAACCAGTACCTGTGGCCGCTGCTGATCACCACGCAGAAGTCGATGACGCCGGTGGTGGTGGGCGTGACGCAGATGATCTCGCGCTCGGGCGATGCCGCCACCGACTGGAACCTGGTGATGGCCACGGTGATGCTGGCGATGATCCCGCCCGCGGTGGTGGTGGTGTTGATGCAGAAGTGGTTCGTCAAGGGCCTGGTCGAAACCGAAAAATAAGCGGAACAACAAGGCGTGGCGCGCCACCCGCGCGCGCGCAGGACAACAGCAATGGCAAAACTGTCGCTTCGCAACGTTCAGAAAACCTACGCCGGCGGTACCCAGGTGGTGCACGGCATCGACATGGAAATCGCCGACGGCGAGTTCATCGTCATCGTCGGCCCTTCGGGCTGCGGCAAGTCAACGCTGCTGCGCATGGTGGCGGGGCTGGAAACCATCACCGGGGGCGAGATCCATATCGGCGACAAGATCGTCAACAACCTGGAGCCGGCCGAGCGGGACATCGCCATGGTGTTCCAGAACTACGCGCTCTACCCGCACATGAGCGTGTACGACAACATGGCCTACGGCCTGAAGATCCGCGGCATGGCCAAGGCCGAGATCCAGCAGCGCGTGGAGCATGCCGCCGGCATCCTGGAGCTGTCGCCGCTGCTGGACCGCAAGCCGCGCCAGCTGTCGGGCGGGCAGCGCCAGCGCGTGGCCATGGGCCGTGCCATCGTGCGCGAGCCGGCGGTGTTCCTGTTCGACGAGCCGCTGTCCAACCTCGACGCCAAGCTGCGCGTGCAGATGCGGCTGGAACTGAAGGACCTGCATCGCCGCCTCGGCACCACCAGCCTGTACGTGACCCACGACCAGGTCGAGGCGATGACGCTGGCCGACCGCATGATGGTGCTCAACGCGGGCCGCGTGGAGCAGATCGGCACGCCGCTGCAAGTCTATTCGAAGCCGGCCAGCACCTTTGTTGCGGGCTTTATCGGTTCGCCGCCGATGAACCTGATCCCGGTGGTTCGCAACGGCGCGGGCAATGGTGGCGCGCAGATGCGGGTGGTGGCGAAGGAGGGCGCCGACAGCGCTCCCGCCACGCTCGGCCACCTGCCGATGGGACTGCACCTGCCCGAACAGGCGTTGCTGGGACTGCGGCCGGAACATATCGAGCCGTGCGCCGCGCACGAGGCCATCGCCGAGGTCGATGTGCGCGTGGTGGAGGCGCTCGGCGCCGACTCGTTCGCCTATGGTTCGCTCGGCGGCCAGCCGGTGGTGGTGCGGCTGGAGAGCCATGCGCGCGTGAGCGCAGGCGACCGCCTGCCTGTGACCTCGTCGCCTGACCACCTCCATTTCTTCGCGCCGGATACCGGCAAGCGCATCGAGGCCTGACATGCCAGCCATCGCAGACACCCAGTCCTGGCCGTACCCGCGCCATATCGCGCATCGCGGCGCGGGCAAGCTGGCGCCCGAGAACACGCTCGCCGCGTTCCGCCACGGCGCCGCCTTTGGGTACCGGATGTTCGAGTTCGACGTCAAGCTGACTGCCGACGGCAAGCCGGTGCTGATGCACGACGCGACGCTCGACCGCACCACCAGCGGCAAGGGCAGGGTCGATGCGCTGACGCTTGGCGAGTTGGCGCTGCTCGATGCCGGCAGCTGGCACGGCCCGGCCTGGGCCGGAGAGCCGGTGCCGACGCTGGCCGCCATCGCCCGCTATACGCAGGCCAACGGCTTCCTGGCCAATATCGAGATCAAGCCGGTGCCCGGCACCGAAGCGCGCACTGGCGCGGCGGTCGCGCTAGATGCCGCGGCGCTGTGGGCCGGCGCTGCGGTGCCGCCGCTGCTGTCGTCGTTCTCGGAAGAGACACTGACTGCGGCAGCACGCGTGGCGCCAGACCTGCCGCGAGCGCTGCTGCTCGACAAGCTGCCGGCCGACTGGCTCGAGCGGTTGCGCCGGCTCGGCTGCGTGGCACTCGATGCGAATTACCGAGAGCTGGACGAGGGCGTCATTGCGTCCGCCCACGCGGCCGGCTACCGCGTCCTCAGCTATACCGTGAACGACCCGGCGAAGGCCGCGCAACTGCTGGGCTGGGGGCTGGACGGGCTGATCACCGATGCCGTCGACAAGATAGAGCCGCACGTCTGAATGTTGTGTAGCTGTTGCCAAAACGCCGATGGCGATGCGAGTTGTCGTGCGATGAAGTTCCGCATCGCGAAAAGTCCACATCCCGTTCAGGCAAACATGCTATTCTTACCGCCGTGAAGACTTAGGTCCTTCCCCGCACAACTTGCCCTTTCGGGCCTTGTGAGGAAGCCAGCACATGCGGCACCCCGGTGGCGCCGTTTGCGCAGGGTCCTCAGTTGGGCTCCCAAGAGTTGTTTGCAATCCGCTAACCGGTCAAGCCGTGTCGCGGAAGGTTGAATAACCCGCTGAACTCCGGCATACCCGGAGAATAGTGAGCGTCCCATGATGCAGCAGTACCAGAGCAATTCGTACCTCTTCGGCGGTAACGCCCCGTATGTCGAAGAACTGTACGAAGCCTACCTCCAGAATCCCGCCTCGGTTCCCGACAACTGGCGTTCGTATTTCGACGCCATGCAGAACGTTCCCGCCGTCGACGGCTCGAACGGCCGGGATGTCGCCCACGCTCCCATCGTTGCCTCGTTCGCCGAGCGCGCCAAGCAAGGCCCCATCAAGACCATCGTTGCCTCGGCCGATTCCGACATGGGCCGCAAGCGCGTCGCTGCCACCCAGCTGATCGCCGCCTACCGCAACATCGGTTCGCACTGGGCCGACCTGGACCCGCTCAAGCGCCAGGAGCGTCCGCCCCTGCCGGATCTGGACCCCGCGTTCTACGGTTTTTCCGAAGCTGACCTCGACATCGTCTTCAATGCCAGCAATACGTACTTTGGCAAGGAGTCGATGAGCCTGCGCGAGCTGCTGAACAACCTGCGCGAAACCTACTGCGGCACCATCGGCGCCGAATTCATGTACGTGAGCGACCAGGCGCAGAAGCGCTGGTGGCAGGAGCGCCTGGAAACCACGCGTTCCAAGCCGGTCTTCACGCTGGAGAAGAAGAAGCACATCCTCGACCGCCTGACCGCGGCCGAAGGCCTGGAGCGCTTCCTCCACACCAAGTACGTCGGCCAGAAGCGCTTCTCGCTGGAAGGCGGCGAAAGCTTCATCGCCGCGATGGACGAACTGATCCAGCGCGCCGGCACCAAGGGTGTGCAGGAAATCGTGATCGGCATGGCCCACCGCGGCCGCCTGAACGTGCTGGTCAACACGCTGGGCAAGATGCCGGCCGACCTGTTCGCCGAATTCGAAGGCAAGCACGTCGACGACCTGCCGGCCGGTGACGTCAAGTACCACAAGGGCTTCTCGAGCGATGTCTCGACCGAAGGCGGCCCGGTGCACCTGTCGCTGGCGTTCAACCCGTCGCACCTGGAAATCGTCAACCCGGTGGTGGAAGGCTCGGCCAAGGCCCGCCAGGAACGCCGCGGCGAAGTCGGCCACAAGGAAGTGCTGCCGGTGCAGGTGCACGGCGACGCCGCCTTTGCCGGCCAGGGCGTGGTCATGGAGACGCTGAACCTCGCGCAGACCCGCGGCTACGGCACGGGCGGCACGATGCACATCGTCATCAACAACCAGATCGGCTTCACCACCTCCGACCCGCGCGACGCCCGCTCGACGCTGTACTGCACGGACGTGGTCAAGATGATCGAGGCCCCGGTGCTGCACGTGAACGGCGACGATCCCGAAGCCGTGGTGTACGCGATGCAGCTGGCGGTTGATTTCCGCATGGAATTCAACAAGGACGTCGTGGTCGACATCATCTGCTTCCGCAAGCTGGGCCACAACGAGCAGGATACCCCGGCGGTCACGCAGCCGCTGATGTACAAGAAGATCAGCCAGCACCCCGGCACGCGCAAGGTGTACGCCGAGAAGCTGGCCGCGCAGAAGCTGGTCCCGGCCGAGTTTGGCGACGAGAAGGTCAAGGAATACCGCGCTGCGATGGACGCCGGCAAGCACACCGCCGACCCCGTCCTGTCGAACTTCAAGAACAAGTTCGCGGTGGACTGGATGCCGTTCCTGAACCGCAAGTGGACCGACGCCGCCGACACCGCGGTGCCGGTGACCGAACTGAAGCGCCTGGCCGAGCGCATCACCACCACGCCTGAGACGCTGAAGCTGCACCCGCTGGTGGAGAAGGTCGTCAAGGACCGCGCCAACATGGGCCGTGGCGACCAGCCGCTGGACTGGGGCATGGGTGAGCACCTGGCCTTCGCCTCGCTGGTGTCCTCGGGCTACCCGGTGCGCATCACCGGCCAGGACGCCGGCCGCGGCACCTTTACCCACCGCCACGCCGTGCTGCACGACCAGGCGCGCGAGCGCTGGGATGCCGGCTCGTACGTGCCGCTGCAGAACGTGTCGGAAAACCAGGCACCGTTCACGGTGATCGACTCGGTGCTGTCGGAAGAAGCCGTGCTCGGCTTCGAATACGGCTACTCCGCAGCCGAGCCGAACGCGCTGGTGATCTGGGAAGCCCAGTTCGGCGACTTCGTCAACGGCGCCCAGGTGGTGATCGACCAGTTCATCTCGTCGGGTGAAGTGAAGTGGGGCCGCGCCTCGGGCCTGACCCTGATGCTGCCGCACGGCTACGAAGGCCAGGGTCCGGAGCACAGCTCGGCTCGTATCGAGCGTTTTCTGCAGCTCTGCGCGGACCACAACATGCAGGTCTGCCAGCCGACCACGCCGGCCCAGATCTTCCACCTGCTGCGCCGCCAGATGATCCGCCTGTTCCGCAAGCCGCTGGTGATCATGACGCCAAAGTCGCTGCTGCGTAACAAGGACGCCGTGTCGTCGCTGTCTGAACTGGCCAAGGGCCACTTCGAGACCGTGATTGCCGACCAGGAAGAACTGAACGCCAGCAAGGTCAAGCGCGTCATCATGTGCTCGGGCAAGGTCTACTACGACCTGGTCAACACGCGCAAGGAACGCGAGGCCAACGACACCGCGATTATCCGCCTGGAACAGCTGTATCCGTTCCCGCACAAGGCTGTTGCCGCGGAACTGAAGAAATATCCGAACGCCACCGAGATCGTGTGGTGCCAGGACGAGCCGCAGAACCAGGGTGCCTGGTTCTTCGTGCAGCACTACATCATGGAAAACATGACGGATGGCCAGAAGCTCGGTTATGCCGGTCGTCCCGCCTCGGCTTCGCCGGCGGTGGGCTACTACGCAAAGCACAACGAGCAACAGAAGGCTCTGCTGGAAGCTGCCTTCGCCAAGCTCAAGGGCTTTGTTCTGACCAAGTAATCAGAGGCAGCCACGGCGACGCGCGCAGCTGCGCCGTGGCTTGCCGATATAAAGACAACACGCATAACACGAGGAATTCACAACCATGGCTATTGTTGACGTCAAGGTTCCGCAGCTGTCCGAATCGGTCGCCGAAGCGACCATGCTCAACTGGAAGAAGAAGCCTGGCGAAGCCGTTGCCCAGGACGAGATCCTGATCGAGATCGAAACCGACAAGGTCGTGCTGGAAGTGCCGGCCCCGTCGGCAGGCGTCCTGTCGATCATCGTCAAGAACGACGGCGATACCGTCGTGGCCGATGAAATCATCGCCAAGATCGATACCGAAGCCACTGCTGGTGCCGCCGCCCCGGCTGCTGCCGCTCCGGCGCCTGCCGCCGCTGCCCCGGCACCGGCCGCTCCTGCCGCCGCAGGCGGCGTGGCCATGCCGTCTGCTGCCAAGCTGATGGCCGAAGCCGGCCTGTCGGCTGGCCAGGTTGCCGGCACCGGCAAGGACGGCCGCATCACCAAGGGTGACGCGCTGGCCGCCGCTGCCGCTCCGGCCGCCAAGGCCGCCCCGGCTCCGGCCGCCGCCAAGCCGGCGCTGCAGCAGGTTTCGGCTCCGGTCGACTTCGCCGCACTGGGCGACCGCCCGGAAGAGCGCGTGCCGATGAGCCGCCTGCGCGCCCGTATCGCCGAGCGCCTGCTGCAATCGCAAGCCACCAACGCCATCCTCACCACCTTCAATGAAGTCAACATGAAGCCGGTGATGGACCTGCGCAACAAGTACAAGGACCGCTTCGAGAAGGAACACGGCGTGAAGCTGGGCTTCATGTCGTTCTTCGTCAAGGCCGCGGTGCACGCGCTGAAGAAGTTCCCGCTGATCAATGCCTCGATCGACGGCAACGACATCGTCTACCACGGCTATTTCGACATCGGTATCGCCGTGGGCTCGCCGCGCGGCCTGGTGGTGCCCATCCTGCGCAATGCCGACCAGATGAGCCTGGCCGACATCGAGAAGAAGATCGCCGAGTTTGGCGTGAAGGCCCGTGACGGCAAGCTGTCGCTGGACGAGCTGAGCGGCGGGACCTTCTCGATCTCCAACGGTGGCGTGTTCGGTTCGATGCTGTCGACCCCGATCATCAACCCGCCGCAATCGGCCATCCTGGGCGTGCACGCCACCAAGGATCGCCCGGTGGTGGAAGACGGCCAGATCGTGATCCGCCCGATGAACTACCTGGCCATGTCCTACGACCACCGCATCATCGACGGCCGCGAAGCCGTGCTGGGCCTGGTCGCCATGAAGGACGCGCTGGAAGATCCGGCCCGCCTGCTGCTGGACCTGTAATCGACGGTCCCCCCTGCGCGCGTTGGTTCATGCCGGCGCGCGCGGTGCGCATCTCCAGAGTTGATCGCGCGCCGGCACACGCTGCCGGTGCCACAAAGGAATCCCCATGAGCAAACAATTCGACGTGCTGGTGATCGGCGCCGGCCCCGGCGGCTATATCGCCGCGATCCGCGCCGGCCAGCTCGGCCTGAACGTGGCCTGCTGCGAAGGCAACGCCTACGACGATCCCAAGAACGAGCCGCGCCTGGGCGGCACCTGCCTGAACGTGGGCTGCATCCCGTCAAAGGCACTGCTGGCTTCCTCGGAAGAATTCGAGAACGCCCAGCACCACCTGGCCGACCACGGCATCACCGTGGGCGACGTCAAGGTCGACGTGTCCAAGATGCTCAAGCGCAAGGACGATATCGTCGGCAAGATGACCAAGGGCATCGAGTTCCTGTTCCGCAAGAACAAGGTGACGCTGCTCAAGGGCTACGGCAAGTTCGTCGGCAAGACCGCCGAGGGCTTCCAGGTCGAGATCGCCGGTGAAGTCGTGACCGCCAAGCAGGTCATCATCGCCACCGGTTCGAAGGCCCGCCACCTGCCGGGCATCAAGGTCGACAACGACCTGGTCAGCGATAACGAGGGCGCGCTCAAGTTCCCCGCAGTGCCGAAGAAGCTGGGCGTGATCGGCGCCGGCGTGATCGGCCTGGAGCTGGGTTCGGTGTGGCGCCGCCTGGGCTCGGACGTGACCGTGCTGGAAGCGCTGCCCGCGTTCCTGGGCGCCGCCGACGAAGGCGTGGCCAAGGAAGCCCAGAAGCAGCTGACCAAGCAAGGCCTGAAGTTCAGCCTCGGCGTGAACGTGAGCGAAGTGACCACCGGCAAGAACGGCGTCACCGTCAAATACACCGACAAGGACGGCGCCGCCCAGACCCTGGAAGTCGATCGCCTGATCGTGTCGGTCGGCCGCGTGCCCAACACCGACAACCTGGGCCTGGATGCTGTCGGCCTGGCCGCCGACCAGCGCGGTTTCATCGAGGTGGACGACCACTGCGCCACCAAGGTGCCGGGCCTGTGGGCCATCGGCGACGTGGTGCGCGGGCCGATGCTGGCGCACAAGGCCGAGGACGAAGGCGTGGCCGTGGCCGAGCGCATCGCCGGCCAGAAGCCGCATATCGACTACAACTGCGTGCCGTGGGTGATCTACACCTTCCCGGAAATCGCATGGGTCGGCAAGACCGAAGCCCAGCTCAAGGCAGAAGGCCGCGAGTTCAAGGCTGGCCAGTTCCCGTTCATGGCCAACGGCCGTGCGCTGGGCATGGGTCACGCCGATGGCTTCGTCAAGATGCTGGCCGACGCCAAGACCGACGAGATCCTGGGCGTGCACATCGTGGCTGCCAACGCGTCGGACCTGATCGCCGAAGCCGTGGTGGCGATGGAGTTCAAGGCCGCCAGCGAAGATATCGGCCGCGTCTGCCATCCGCACCCGTCGATGTCGGAAGTCATGCGTGAAGCCGCGCTGGCTGTCGACAAGCGTCAACTCAATATGTAAGGCGCATGCCTCGCATTGTTTGAGTACCGGCGCGCCGCACCAGCGGCGCGCCGTTTTCACTTGCGGCGCGTGCCGCGTGAGCCCCCAGCATGAACGTCACTGAGTACTACAAAAAGGAACTGAAGGAGCGCGGCTACACATCCGACGAGGCGCAGTTGCGTGCCGTGGCGCGGCTGCAGCAGTGCTACGACGAATGGGTGGCCTACAAGAGCCGCCGCAACAACGCGCTGAAGAAGCTGCTGGTCCGTCCCGACGTGCCCAAGGGCGTCTACATGTGGGGCGGGGTGGGGCGCGGCAAGTCTTTCCTGATGGACAGCTTCTATACCTGCGTGCCGGTGGTGCGCAAGACGCGGCTGCACTTCCACGAATTCATGCGCGAGGTCCATCGCCAGCTGGAAGAGCTGCGCGGCCGCCCGGACCCGCTGGATGAACTGGCCAGGCGCATCGCGCGCCGGTTCCGGCTGATCTGTTTCGACGAGTTCCATGTCAGCGACGTCGCCGACGCGATGATCCTGCACCGCCTGCTGCAGCAGCTGTTCGACAACGGCGTGCAGTTCGTGATGACTTCCAACTACCGGCCGGACCTGCTCTATACGGACGGCCTGCACCGCGACCGGGTGCTGCCTGCCATCGCGCTGATCCAGCAGAAGATGGACGTGCTCAACGTCGATGCCGGCATCGACTACCGCAAGCGCGCACTGGAACAGGTG
Organism: Cupriavidus sp. L7L; assembly: GCF_004353535.1. NCBI lineage: Bacteria > Pseudomonadati > Pseudomonadota > Betaproteobacteria > Burkholderiales > Burkholderiaceae > Cupriavidus > Cupriavidus sp. L7L. The sequence continues at coordinate 435,588 of NZ_SMNY01000024.1, read as the reverse complement.
CAGGCTTACCACACGCCGCTCGACGCCAGCGCGAACTCGGCGCTGCGCGATGCCTTCACGTCGATTGCCGGCGTGGCCGACGAGTCGCCGCTGCTGCATATCGAGCACCGCGAACTGCGCTCGCTGCGCAAGGCCAATGGCGTGGTGTGGTTCGACTTTGCCACGCTGTGCGGCGGGCCGCGCTCGCAGAACGATTACCTGGAGCTGGCTTCGCAGTTCCATACCGTGATCCTGTCCGACGTGCCGCGCATGACGCCGCGCATGTCGTCGGAAGCACGGCGCTTTACCTGGCTGATCGACGTCTTCTACGACCACAAGGTCAAGCTGCTGATGTCGGCAGAAGTGCCGGCGGACGAACTCTACACAGAGGGGCAGATGGCCAACGAGTTCCACCGGACCGTGTCGCGCATCATCGAGATGCAGTCGCGCGAGTACCTGGAATCCGAGCGCCGCACCATGGACACGTCGCTCACCTGAGCGTCGGCAAGCGTTGTATTTCGGCCCGGCGCGACGATAGCCGGGCCGCATTGACCTAAATCAAGGCCGATGCCGGGACCGCCCTATACCCTGCAGGGGGTAGAAAAAGGTTCCCATGTCGTCCCCAGCCACCATCCCTTCCGCCAGCGTGCTGGCCTTGCATGCAGCGTCCGCGGCGCCTGCCGCCAACGCTGGCACGGCCGCTGTTGGGGCGCAACTCGCATGCTTCCATTGCGGCCTGCCCGTCGCGCAGGCCGAGCCACTGGCTGCCGAACTGGACGGCGCCCGCCGGGTCTTCTGCTGTGGCGGCTGCCAGGCCCTGGCGCAGACCCTCCACGCAGCCGGATTTGCCCATCTATATGGTGACGAGGCCCGCTTTGCCCGTCCGATCGACGACGCGGCGCGGCGCGAAGCCGAGCCGATCTGGGGCGCCTATGACACCCCCGAATTGCGCACCCAGTTCGTGCGCCCGCTCGACAACGGCCGCGCCGAGATCACGCTGGCGCCGGAGAACATCCGCTGCGCCGCCTGCGCCTGGCTGATCGAGCAGCACCTGACGCGCCAGCCCGGCGTGGAATCCGCGGTTGCCAATGTCGCCACCCGCCGCGTGGTGGTGCGCTGGCGCGAAGGCACGCAGTCCGTGGCCGGATTGCTGGCCGCGCTCGCCGGCATCGGCTACATGGCGTGGCCGTTCGAGGTCTCGCGCACCGACCAGCAGGACCGTCGCGCGCGCCGCAGCCTGCTGATGCGCATGGCCGTGGCCATGCTCGGCATGATGCAGGTAATGATGTACGCATGGCCGATCTACACGCACGAGGCCACCATCGACCCCGGCCAGTTGCAGCTGATGCGCTGGGCCAGCTTTGCGCTGACGTTGCCGGTGGTCTTCTATTCCGCATCGCCGATCTTTGGCGGCGCCTGGCGCAGCCTGCGCCAGCGCCATATGGGCATGGACGTGCCGGTCGCCATCGGCGTGGGCGCGGGATTTATCGCCAGTGCGCTGGCCACCGTGCGCGGCATCGGCGAGGTCTATTTCGATTCGGTGACGATGTTCGTCGCCTTCCTGCTGCTGGCGCGCTACCTCGAACTGCGGGTGCGCCAGGCATCGCGCAGCGGTGCCGAGATGCTCGCGCGCCAGCTTCCCGCCACCTGCGAGCGGCTTGCCGGAATAGGGGCCACGGGTGAACGCATCCCGGTGGCACGTTTGCGCCAGGGCGACCTGATCCGCGTGAAGGCTGGCGAGATCGTTCCCGCCGACGGGACCGTCGTCGCCGGCGCCAGCGAACTGGACGAGTCCATGCTGACCGGCGAAAGCCGGCCGGTGCGCCGCCGTGCCGGTGAAACCGTGCTGGCCGGCTGCTTCAACACCGCCAGCCCGCTGGAGCTGCGCGTGTCGCGCGTGGGCGCCGGCACACGGCTGGCCGAGATCGTGGCGGTGCTCGACCGCGCACTGGCGGAGAAGCCCCGCCTGGCCACGCTGGCCGACCGTGTCGCCGGCTGGTTCGTGGCGACGCTGCTGGTGCTGGCGGCGCTGACCGGGCTGGTGTGGGGGCTGTGGATCGATCCGTCACGCGCGCTGCTGGTGACGATCGCCGTGCTGGTGGTCAGCTGTCCGTGCGCGCTGTCGCTGGCCACGCCGGCCGCGCTGGCCGCCGCGGGCGCCGCGCTGTCGCGGCGCGGCGTACTGCTGACGCGCGGCCATGCGCTGGAGACGCTGGCGCGCGTGACCGATGTGGTGCTGGACAAGACCGGCACGCTGACTGAAGGACGCTTTGCCGTGGCGGCAGTGCAGCCGCTGGCCGACCTGAGCGAGGCGCAATGCCTTGCACTGGCCGCGGCGATGGAGCGCGGCGGCGAGCACCCCATCGCACGCGCACTGCTCGCGGCCGTGCCCGATGGAGGGGGCCATGCCGTGGCGGTCACCGGCATCCGCAACGTGCCCGGACAGGGCCTTGAAGCCACGGTCGACGGACGCCGCCTGCGGCTCGGCCGGCTGGATTTCGCGCGCGGGCTCGTTAGCGGCGGCTCATCCGTGCCAGTGCCGGCGGTTGCGGGCCCGGCCCATCCCGGCGCCACGGTCGTGTGGCTGGCGGCACAGGACGGCGTGCTCGCCAGCTTCGTGCTGGCCGATGTCGAGCGCGCGCAGACGTCCGCGCTGCTGGCGCGGCTCGGTGCGCTGGGCGTGCGCTGCCACCTCGTCTCCGGCGATAACGCCGCGGCCGTGCGCTGGTGGGCAGAGCACTTCGGCATCGGCCATGCCGCCGGCGAAGTGACACCCGAGGGCAAGCGCGACTACGTCGCGCGGCTGCAGCAGGGCGGGGCGGTAGTGCTGGCCGTGGGCGACGGCATCAACGACGCCCCGGTGCTGGCGCAGGCGCAGGTCTCGATCGCGATCGGCAGCGGCGCGCCGCTGGCGCAGGCCGGCGCCGACGCCGTGCTGACACACGGCGGCATCGACGAGATCGCAACCGCGCTGGCGGTGTCGCGCAAGGCGCGGCGCGTGGTGCGGCAGAACCTGGGCTGGTCCTTTTTCTACAACGTGGTGGCGATCCCGCTGGCGGCGACCGGGCTGGTGATGGCATGGATGGCCGGTATCGGCATGTCACTGTCGTCGCTGCTGGTGGTGGCCAACGCCTGGCGTCTGCTGCGCGCCGGCCGCAAGTCGGTCTAGGAGCCTCATGGAAACGCTTTACCTGCTCGTGCCGATGAGCCTGGTACTCGTCGTCGTGATCGCCGCCGCGCTGTGGTGGGCATTGCATGCGGGCCAGTACGACGATCTCGACCGGCCCGCGGAATCGATCCTGCTGGACAACGACAAGCCTTGATGCGCGCATGTCGTGGGATGACATCGGCCTCGGACCGGGGCCGCGCCGCGAGGTTCATTGCCGGTCCTGAGCGACTTGATAAAGATCAACACACCGGTGGCGGGGTTTTTCTAAAGTCACAACGTCAGTAGGTTTTTTCTCTTCTCTAAGCTTTGGGGGTCTGAATGGATGTCACTGCCGCGTCTTCACGCGTCGACACCTTCAATTACGGCGTCGTAAGACAGTTCGCTGTCATGACGGTAGTCTGGGGGATCGTCGGCATGGCCGTCGGCGTGCTGCTGGCAGCACAGCTGATCTGGCCTGAACTCAACTTCAACACGCCCTGGCTGTCGTTCGGCCGCCTGCGGCCGCTGCATACCAATGCGGTGATCTTTGCCTTCGGCGGCAGCGCGCTGTTCGCGACCTCGTACTACGTGGTCCAGCGCACCTGCCAGGCCCGCCTGTTCTGCGGCCCGCTCGCGGCGTTCACGTTCTGGGGCTGGCAACTGGTTATCGTCGCCGCGGCCATCACGCTGCCGCTGGGCATTACCTCCTCGAAGGAATACGCCGAACTGGAATGGCCGATCGACCTGCTGATCACCGCGGTCTGGGTGGCCTATGCGATCGTGTTCTTCGGCACCATCGTCAAGCGCAAGACACGGCATATTTATGTCGCCAACTGGTTCTTCGGCGCCTACATCCTGACCATCGCGCTGTTGCACATCGTCAACAACATCGAGATGCCGGTGTCGCTGTGGAAGTCCTACTCGGCCTATGCCGGCGTGCAGGACGCAATGATCCAGTGGTGGTATGGCCATAACGCGGTGGGCTTCTTCCTGACCACCAGCTTCCTCGGGATGATGTACTACTTCATTCCCAAGCAGGCCGAGCGTCCGATCTATTCATACCGCCTGTCCATCGTCCACTTCTGGGCGTTGAACTTCACCTACATGTGGGCCGGCCCGCACCACCTGCAGTACACCGCGCTGCCAGACTGGGCGCAGTCGCTCGGCATGGTGTTCTCGCTGATTCTGCTGGCGCCGTCGTGGGGCGGCATGATCAACGGCATCATGACCCTGTCGGGCGCCTGGCACAAGCTGCGCACCGACCCGATCCTGAAGTTCCTGGTGGTGGCGCTGTCGTTCTATGGCATGTCCACGTTCGAAGGCTCGATGATGTCGATCAAGACCGTCAATGCGCTGTCGCACTACACGGACTGGACCATCGGCCACGTGCACTCCGGCGCGCTGGGCTGGGTCGCAATGATCTCGATTGGTTCGCTCTACTACCTGATCCCGCGGCTGTTCGGCGAGAAGCAGATGTACAGCGTGCGCCTGATCGAATGGCACTTCTGGATCGCGACCATCGGCGTGGTGCTGTATATCGCCTCGATGTGGATCGCCGGCGTGATGGAAGGCCTGATGTGGCGCGCCACGCAGCCTGATGGCACGCTGACCTATGCCTTCGTCGAAGCGGTCAAGGCCAAGTACCCGTTCTACCTGATCCGTCTGCTGGGTGGCATCTGTTTCCTCTCCGGCATGCTGCTGATGGCCTACAACGTCGCCAAGACCATCGTCGGCAAGCGTGCCGTGGATGCGCCGATCCCGGCCAGCATCCCGGCCTCCGCACACTGATCATTCCAGGATAGAAAGATGTCGGAAAAACAAAGATTCTTTTCCCACGAAACGCTGGAGAAGAACATCGGCTGGCTGATCATCTGCACGATCCTCGTGGTCAGCATCGCGGGTCTGGTGCAGATCGTGCCGCTGTTCTTCCAGCACTCCACGACCAAGCCGGATCCGGGTATCACGCCGTATTCGCCGCTGCGGCTGATGGGCCGGGATGTCTATATCCGCGAAGGCTGCGTCGGCTGCCACTCGCAGCAGGTGCGGACACTGCAGGCCGAAACCGAGCGTTACGGCCATTTCTCCACCGCGGGCGAGGCCGTCTACGATCACCCGTTCCTGTGGGGCTCGAAGCGTACCGGTCCCGACCTGGCACGCGTCGGCGGCCGCTACTCGGACGACTGGCAACGCATCCACCTGCGCAACCCGCGTGACGTGGTGCCGGAGTCGGTGATGCCTTCCTACCCGTGGCTGGAGAAGGCCGCGCTGCCGACCAACGATATCCAGGCGCGCATGCGGGCGCTGGCGAAGCTGGGCGTGCCATACACCGAGGCCGACATCGCCAAGGCGCCGGACGAGCTCCAGGGCAAGACCGAGGAAGACGCGCTGGTGGCTTACCTCCAGGCTCTGGGCACCAACCGCCGCAATGTCCGCGTGGACACCGCTGCAGCAGTTGCACCGGCGAAGGAGTAAGCCATGGCCATGATCACCGCTATTGCGACCGTCGTGTCGATGGTCGTCTTCCTTGGCATCTGCTGGTGGGCGTGGTCGGCCGGCCGGCAGGCCGCCAACCGGGAATCCGCCATGCTGCCGTTCGCGCTGCCTGACGAAACCACGACAACATCGAGCCGGAACACCTAGCCATGAGCGATTTCTTTTCCGATTTCTGGAGTTACTACATTGCCGCGATCGCGCTCGTCGGCATCGTCTGGTGCGTATGGCTGCTGTTCTCGCAACGCAAGATCACCAAGACCGCCAGCGGGGGCGACGACACCGGCCACGTCTGGGACGACGACCTGCGCGAACTGAACAACCCGCTGCCGCGCTGGTGGATGTGGATGTTCCTGCTGGCCTGTATCTTCGGCCTGGTCTACCTCGTGTTGTATCCGGGTCTGGGCAAGTACTCAGGCGTGCTGAAGTTCTCGACGCAGGGCGAACTGGCCGCGCATCGTGCCGCGCAGGAGCAGATGCAGAACGAGATCTATGCCAAGTACCTGAAGATGGATGTCAAGCAGGTGGCTGGAGATCCGCAGGCGCGCGAAATTGGCCAGCGGCTGTTCCTGAACTACTGCGCGCAATGCCATGGTTCGGATGCGCGCGGCAGCCGCGGCTTTCCCAACCTGACGGACGGCGACTGGCTGTATGGCGGCGAACCCGAGACCATCCAGCAGACCATTGCCAAGGGCCGCAATGGCGTGATGCCGCCGTTCGCATCCACCATCGACGGCAAGCTGGCAGGCGACGTGGCGCAGTATGTCCGCTCGCTGTCGGGGCTGTCTTCGGATCCCATCCGCGCCTCGCGTGGCGAGAGCACTTTCAAGTCGACCTGCGCGGCTTGCCACGGTGCCGGCGGCAAGGGCAACCAGGCACTGGGCGCGCCGAACCTGTCCGATAACGTGTGGCTGTATGGCAGTTCGGAAGGCAGCATCGTCGACGCCATCCTGAAGGGGCATAACAACCATATGCCGGCACATGAAGAGATCCTGACGCCAGAGCGGATCCGCATGCTGACGGCCTATGTCTGGGGTCTGTCGAATACCGGCGGGGGTGCCGGCCAATGACAGGCGACTCATCTGAGCGGGCGCGGGCCGCCCGCAGGAGAAACCATCCATGAACGCACCCGGGACCGAAGAAATGGCCCGGGCGGCCGACCGCCAGCGGTCGGCCGCTGCGCCTGCCGAGACCTCGGATGAAACGCTGTACGAGGTCCGCCGCAAGATCTATCCGCGCTCCGTTACGGGCGCTTTCTCCAGTTGGCGCGTCTGGCTGGTCCTCTTCACGCAGCTGATCTACTACGGCACGCCCTGGCTCCAGTGGAACGGACGCCAGGCCGTGCTGTTCGACCTTGGCGAACGCAAGTTCTACATCTTCGGGCTGGTGTTGTGGCCTCAGGATGTCATCTATCTCGCCGTGCTGCTGGTCATTTCGGCGCTGGCGCTGTTCCTGTTCACGGCGATCGCCGGGCGGCTGTTCTGCGGTTACGCCTGTCCACAGACGGTCTATACCGAGATCTTCATGTGGATCGAGCGGCGGATCGAAGGCGACCGGATCGCCCGCATCCGTCTCGACGGCGACCCCTGGAGCCTGCGCAAACTGCGTATCAAGGCCACCAAGCACTTCCTGTGGGTACTGATCGCGCTGTGGACCGGCTTCACCTTCATCGGCTACTTCGCGCCGATCCGTGAGCTGGGTGGCGAGCTGGCGAGCCTGTCGCTGGGCCCGTGGCAGACGTTCTGGATGCTGTTCTATGCGTTCGCCACCTGGGGCAACGCTGGCTTCATGCGCGAGCAGGTGTGCAAGTACATGTGCCCGTATGCGCGTTTCCAGAGCGTGATGGTCGACCGCGACACCTACGTCGTGACCTACGACGTCGGCCGGGGCGAGCCGCGCGGCAGCCGTTCGCGCAAGACCGACCATCGCCAGGCGGGCCTGGGCGATTGCGTCAACTGCAGCATCTGCGTGCAGGTGTGCCCGACCGGCATCGATATCCGCGATGGCCTGCAGTATGAATGCATCGGCTGCGGCGCGTGCATCGACGCCTGCAACCAGGTCATGGACAAGATGTCCTACCCGCGCGGGCTGATCCGATACACCTCGGAGAATGCCATGCGCAAGGCGCTGTCCGCGGCAGCATCGCGCAAGCGCCTGCTGCGTCCGCGTGTCATCATCTATTCCGTGATCTGGGTCGCGCTGCTCGCTGGCTTTGTGGCTTCGATCGCGCTGCGCACGCCGCTGAAGGTGGACATCATCCGCGACCGCGGCGCGCTGGGCCGGGAGGTCGAAGGCCGCTGGATCGAGAATGTGTATCGCCTGCAGCTGATCAACACGACCGAGGGGCCGATGCACATCAGCGTGCGAGCCGACAGCGACGAGCTGAAGCACCTGACGGTCGAATATGACAAGCAGGCCGAATCGCTGGCGCCGACCTCGAACCGGCTGTTGCCGATCCGCATACGCGTGCCGATCGAAGACGCGGCGCAGGGTACGCACAAGATCAGCGTGACGGTGACCAGCGAAGGATCGGAGCAGGGCAACGCCGAGATCCGGCAGAGCACCAGCTTTATCGTGCCGCGCGACCTGTGACGCCAGGCGCTCGGTGCAGAACTCAAGGGGGCATGATGAATCAGCAAGGCAATCCGTGGTGGAAAGAGCCGTGGCCGTGGCTGTTGATGAGCGGCCCGCTGGTCGCGATGGTGGCGTGCGGCGTCACCATCTGGCTTGCGTCGTCGCATCCTGACGTGCCGGTGCAGGGCGCAGCGCGCCATGGACTGGTGGTCGAGAAGGCCGAGGCGGTGCGGCCTCAGCCGAGCGCAGCGAGGCAGCCATGAGGTTGCGCTGGCTGATGTGGGTCTTGTGGCCCGGGTTCCTGATGGCGGGCTTCGCCACCGCGACGGTGTTCTCGGTCGTGGACCCCGGTGATCTGAAGTTCTTCGGGCATCCGATCGAGGCGTCGCGCGAATCGATCTACACGATGAGCTTCCTGCTAGCGTGGATCTTCTGCGCGCTGTCCAGCGGGTTGACGCTGTACACGATGCCGACGCGGCTCAGCGATACCGACGAGTTGGAGTGAATGCCGATGCCTGCGCCGCCCCGCGCGGCGCAGGCGCAAAGCGGCGGGTGGTGGGAAGGGTCAGCAGCTACGGCTGTAGAGCTGCTTGATGCCGGCGAGATCCACCAGCTTGACGTGGCGCTGGCGAATCTGGATCAGGCCGGCTTCAGCGAAACGCGAGAACAGGCGGCTGACGGTTTCCAGCTTCAGGCCCAGGTAGCTGCCAATTTCCTCGCGGCTCATGCGCATCACGAATTCGGTCGACGAGTAGCCGCGCGCCGACAGGCGCTCAGACAGGTTGATCAGGAAAGCGGCCAGGCGTTCTTCGGCGCGCATCGAACCGAGTGTCACCAGCATCATCTGGTCGTGCGTGATTTCCTTGCCCATCAGCCGCAGGAACTGATGCTGTAGCGAAGGCAGGTCTGCAGACAGCGTCTGCAGGTCCCCAAGGCGGACTACACAGACCTCGGTATCTTCCAGCGCGGTGGCGTCCGAGGCGTGCTGCATCTCACCGAGGCCGTCGAGGCCGACGATTTCGCCTGGCAGGTGGAAACCGGTAATCTGTGAACGGCCGTCTTCGGTCGTGACATGGGTCTTCAGCGTGCCGAAGCGAACGGCGTAAACCGCGGTGAGGGGATCGCCCATGCGATACAAGGTCTCACCCTTATGGACCCGGATGCGTTCCTGCACCAGCGTGTCCATCTTGGTGAGGTCTTGCTGGGACATGCCAACCGGAAGGCACAGTTGCCCCATCGCGCAAGTGGAGCAACGGGGCGACATCTCAGTGATTGGAATGGAGGTGAGCAATTGGGACCTGCAAGAGTGGATGCGAGGGCGCGACCCCGCCATTTTACCGTGCGATGTGATGAGGCAGGGAGTCAGATTTGCCATTTGGTGTACTAATTAGCGTTTTTATGCTGGCATTGCTGGGCGGCGTGCACTGCGCGGCAATGTGTGGCGGCATCGCACTGGCGGTTGAACAGCCGCGTGGCGGCGTCGCGGCCCTGACCTTCGTGCGTAGCCGCGCTGCCTGGGCCGGCGAGTTGCTGGCAATGCACCTGGGCAGGATTTCGACCTATGTGCTGCTTGGCGCGCTGTTGGGCGCGATTGGCGCCGGCGCTTGGAAGCAGGACTACCTGCCGTTGCAGCGCTGGTTGTTTGGTGCCGGCAGTGCCATGCTGCTGTGGTCGGGCTGGCGCGTGCTGCGCGGCAATGCCTTTACCGTCGCGTGGCTCGAGCGGCTGGCGGTGCGGGCAGGCAGCGTGCTGGCGCGGCAGCTTGGGCGGCTGGGCGGCGGCGCCATGCCCACCTTCGTGCGTGCGCATGGGGGGCTTGCCAGGCGCTATGGTGTTGGCCTGGCGTGGGGGCTGGTGCCGTGCGGCATGGTCTATGGAGCGCTGACGCTGGCGCTGCTCGCCGGCAATGCCGGTTCCGGTGCGCTGGTGATGGGTGTGTTTGGCATCGGTACGCTGCCCAACCTGCTGGTGCTGTCGGGGCTGTCCGGCTACCTGCGCAGCCTGTCGCGGCGGCGCGCGGTGCGCGTGGGCGCGGGCGTGGCGGTCATGGTGTTCGGGGCCCTTGGTCTGGCGCGCGCGGTGTTGTTGCCACATTCGCTGGCAGAGCAGGGTTTCTGCCTGGTCTTTTGAGACGTATGCGGCGCTCGGCGCGTCGGATGGTGGTTGCGGGCGAGGGCGGGAATGCCATACAATCGCCAGCATTGCGGTATCGCGCGGTGTTTTGTAAGCAGCGGCGAGCAGCGCCAGCGGCCTTCCTGCCAGAAGGTGCGCCCAGGGCGGCGGGGAGTGTTGGTAGTTCGATTCCCGGCCCGTCCCACGGTCCATCCGGTTCAAATGATCTGGTTCAAAAGCCCGGCTGGCACTGCGGTGTTGGAGATGCCGGCCTTGCTCCCGATACCCGTTTTTCTTGCGTCCGAGGCGTTCAGTTCGCCGACAGCGGCGTCCGTTGTGCGGACGCGCCACGCAAGAGGTTCGCTGACCGGCCCATGGCGGCATGCGAACGATCTCCTGCCGGAGTGACCCGGCAACTCGATGCAAAGAAAGGGAAGTGCACGGCTTGGATGCAGCAGGCATCCGGGTGAGCTGCGCAATGAGATGGCGATGGCATTGGCATCGCTGTATCCAAAATCTCCGGTGCCCCGGATCCGTCCGGGAGCAGGTGCAAAGACAGGCTGCACACCATCAACATGAATACCCAAGAGGCGAAGATCGTCCTCGAGACGGCGCTGATCTGCGCGCAGGAGCCTTTGCGCGTCAATGATCTGCGACGGTTGTTCGCCGACGACGTCGGCGCGGACACCGTCCGCGTGCTGCTGGAGGAACTGCGCCAGGACTGGCGCCCGCGCGGCGTGGAGCTTGTGTCGCTGGCCAGCGGCTGGCGCTTCCAGAGCCGCCCCGAGATGCGTGAATACCTTGATCGCCTGAATCCGGAAAAGCCGCCGAAATACTCGCGCGCCGTGATGGAGACGCTGGCGATCATCGCTTATCGCCAGCCGGTGACGCGTGGCGATATCGAGGAAATCCGCGGCGTGACGGTCAGCACGGAAGTCATCAAGAAGCTGGAAGACCGCAGCTGGATCGAGGTGATCGGGCACCGCGACGTGCCGGGGCGTCCGGCCCTGTATGCCACCACCAAGGCGTTCCTGGACGACCTCGGGCTGCGCACGCTGGACGAGTTGCCCCCGCTCGAGGATGCCCAGGCGCAGGCGCAGGCAACGCTGCTGGACCAGCAGGCCATCGATTTCGAGGCGCTGGCGGCAGGCAAGCCTGCCAGTGCCGATGAAGAGGCGTTTGCCGAGCCGGCCCGGCCCGAGGCATCCGCCACAGGCGAGCCCGAAGCCACGGACGCCGGCCAGGCGTCCGCCGACGGCGCAGTCGCCAACGGATTCGACCTGCAGCCGCACCAGCATGGGGCGGAGGAACTGGGTGCCGAAGGCGATCCAACCGAGCTGGGCAATCCTGCCGATTCCGATCCGGACGGGGCACGGGCTGAACTGCCGGAAGACGGCGCCTCGCCGCACCCGAGCGAGCACGACGAACGCGTGCCGAACTGAACAACATGCAACATCCGATAGTGAATATCTTGTCTGATTCCGTTGAGCAAGACACCCGCCATGCGGGCGCACCCGCCGATTCCGGCGCCGCCGAACCCGGATCGGGCAGCGAAGCCGCGCCCCGCCGCAAGGGGCTGCGCCGCGGGCTGAGGAACCTGGTGGCGTCGCGCCGCCAGGCCACGCAAGATCGCGATGCCGGCCGCGCCGAAGGCGCCGAGGCCGGTATGCCCGGCGACGCCGCGGAAGCGGCCCCGGCGCCAGCGGCGGCCGGCGGGCGCGGTGCCCAGCGCGGCCGCGGCAAGCGCAAGCCGGCTCAGGGCGATGGCGGCCAGTCGGCGCAGGCCCCGGCCGACAAGGCGCACAAGGCGCACAAGGCTGAAAGCGGCGAGAAAGCCGAAAGAGCCGAGAGGGCGGACAAGGGTGAGCAGGCGCCCCGCAAGCGCAAGCCGAACCCGCGCAGCGGCAAGTCAGCCGCTCCGGCCGAGGGCCAGGGCGCTGCCGGCCGGCAGCCGCAGGGCCGCCGCAAGGAGGGTGCCAAGCCGCAGGGCCAGCGCAAGGGCCAGGGCCAGGGCCAGGGTGGTGGCGACAAGGCCGCGGCCAGCAGCGAGGACCTGTTCCGCTTCGTGATTTCCGAGCAGTACGACAAGGAAGACACGGTCATCCCGCGCACCAAGGCGAAGCCGGTGCGTGAGCTGTCGGCCGAGGACGACGCCCCGAAGCTGCACAAGGTGCTGGCCGAGGGCGGCCTGGGCTCGCGCCGCGAAATGGAAGAGCTGATCCTGCAGGGACGGGTCTCGGTCAACGGGCTGCCGGCGCATATCGGCCAGCGCATCCTGCCGGCCGACCAGGTGCGCGTCAACGGCAAGCTGATTCACCGCAAGGTCTCGACCAAGCCGCCGCGCGTGCTGCTGTACCACAAGCCGGCCGGCGAAATCGTCAGCCAGTCGGACCCGGAAGGCCGTCCGACCGTGTTCGACAGCCTGCCGCGCATCAAGTCCGGCAAGTGGGTCGCCATTGGCCGGCTGGACTTCAATACCGAGGGCCTGCTGATCTTCACCACCTCGGGCGATATCGCCAACCGCTTCATGCACCCGCGCTACGGCGTCGAACGTGAATACGCGGTGCGCACGCTGGGCGAGCTGGCCGAAGCCGACCGCCAGCGCCTGCTGCACGGCATCAAGCTGGACGACGGCGAGGCCAACTTCCTGCGCATCGCGGACGGCGGCGGCGAGGGCGTCAACCAGTGGTACCACGTGGCGCTGACCGAAGGCCGCAACCGCGAAGTGCGGCGCATGTTCGAGGCGGTCGGCCTGACCGTGTCGCGCCTGATCCGTACGCGCTACGGGCAGTTCCTGCTTCCGCGCGGCCTCAAGCGCGGCCGCTGGCAGGAGGTCGAGCCCAATGACGTCAAGGCGCTGATGACCGCCGTCGGCCTGAAGGTGCCGGGCAAGGGCGAGCAGTCCGGCAAGGGCGCGACCAAGGTCGGCGGGCGCAAGCAGCGTACCGAAGCGGCGATTGCCGGCATGCCGATGCATACCGGCATGGACGGCCTGCCGCGCTACGAGCAGGGCGGTGCGCGGGGCGGCAGCCGCGGCGGCCAGCCGGATCCGATGAAGACGTCGATGGGCTACATCAGCCACGGCCCCACGCTGCTGACCTCGCACGCGGCCAACCTTGGCGGCGGCCGCGGCACCGGCGCGCGCCAGGCGCGTGGTGGCGGTGGCGCCGGGCTTGGCGGGCAAGGCAAGCCGCAGCGTCGTGGCGGCGGCGAGGCGAACGGAAACGTCATGCCGAAGGCGGCGAAGGCAGGCGGAAACCGCGGCCAGCGTGGTGGCGGCGGCGGTGGTGGCAATCGCGGAGGCAGCCGCGGGGGCAATCGCGGCGGCAATCGCTGAGTGCCTGATGCCGCGCACGGCGGGGTGACGACCCGCCGGCGCGGCGCGTAATCCGCGAGTATGTCTGGCTTTTGCCTTTTCGACATAATCCGCGTATAATTCAAGTCTATTCAAAAAGCCATCCTCGCCGAGGGTGGGCGAATGATGGGCATTGCGCCCATTTTTTTTTGGTTCGCCCGAATTCGGTCCCGCGCCCCGGCGCGTGCGGGATGGCGGACAGGCAGCACTGCAGCAGGGTCGTCCCGGACGGCAGCGGCGGGTTTGCCTGCCAACGGTGTTGATGGCCATTACTCGGGATAACAGTGCATCTGGCAGATTTGATCGAAACCACCCTTAACGGCATGGGATATGAGCTGGTTGAGCTCGAGCGTGCCCCGGCCGGATTGCTGCGTGTCTATATCGATCAGCCTGAAACCGGCATCGCCATCGAGGATTGTGAAAAGGTGAGCCGCCAGCTCACCCACGTGTTCACGGTCGAGAACGTCGACTACGAACGCCTCGAGGTCTCGTCGCCCGGACTGGACCGGCCGCTGAAGAAGCTGGCCGACTACGTCCGCTTTGCCGGCGCCGAGGCGCGCGTGACGCTGCGCCTGCCGGTGAACGGGCAGAAGAACTTCACGGGCATCCTGCGCGAACCGGCCGGCGAGGCTGGCGCGGAGAAGGTCGGCCTGGAGTTCGAGGGCAAGGATGGCCCGGCACTGCTGGAATTTGCCGTATCCGATGTCGACAAGGCACGCCTGGTGCCGGTATTCGACTTCAAAGGAAATCAAAGAAAAGGGAACAAGCAATGAGCCGCGAAGTTCTGTTGCTCGTCGATGCGCTTGCGCGTGAGAAGAACGTCGACAAGGATGTGGTATTCGGTGCCCTGGAGGCGGCGCTCGCCTCGGCCACCAAGAAGCGTTTCGAAGAAGACGTGGATATCCGGGTCGCGATCGATCGCGAGTCGGGCGAGCATGAAACCTTCCGCCGCTGGCTGGTCGTTCCCGACGAGCAGGGCCTGCAGGAGCCGGACAAGCAAATCCTTCTGTTCGAAGCCCGCGATGAGAACCCCAGCCTTGAGCTTGGCGACTACATCGAGCAGCAGATCGAGTCGGTCGAGTTCGGCCGTATCGGCGCGCAGGCAGCCAAGCAGGTGATCCTGCAGCGCATCCGCGACGCCGAGCGCGAGCAGATCCTGAACGACTACCTGGATCGCGGCGAGAAGATCATGACCGGCACGGTCAAGCGCGCCGACAAGAAGGGCCTGATCGTGGAATCCGGCCGCGTCGAAGCGCTGCTGGCCCGCGACCAGATCATCCCGAAGGAAAACCTGCGCACCGGCGATCGCGTGCGTGCCTATATCCTGAACGTGGACCGCGCCGCGCGCGGCCCGCAGATCGAGTTGTCGCGCACGGCCCCCGAGTTCCTGATCAAGCTCTTCGAAAACGAAGTGCCGGAAATGGAGCAGGGCCTGCTGGAAATCAAGGCCGCCGCGCGTGATCCGGGCGTGCGTGCCAAGATCGCGGTGGTGGCGCATGACAAGCGCATCGACCCGATCGGCACCTGCGTGGGCGTGCGCGGTACGCGCGTGACCGCGGTGCGCAACGAGATCGGCGGCGAGGCCGTGGATATCGTGCTGTGGTCGGAAGACCCGGCGCAGTTTGTGATCGGCGCACTGGCACCTGCGCAAGTGCAGTCGATCGTGGTCGATGAAGAGAAGCACAGCATGGACGTGGTGGTCGACGAGGAAAACCTCGCCGTCGCCATCGGCCGCAGTGGTCAGAACGTACGCCTGGCGTCCGAGCTGACCGGCTGGCAGATCAACATCATGACGCAGGAAGAATCGGCGCAGAAGCAGGCCGAAGAGAGCGATGTCGTGCGCAAGCTGTTCATGTCCAAGCTGGACGTGGATGAGGAAGTGGCAGACATCCTGATCGAGGAAGGCTTCTCCACGCTGGAAGAAGTGGCCTATGTCCCCATCAGTGAAATGATGGAGATCGAGGCCTTTGACGAAGACACCGTCAACGAGCTGCGCAACCGCGCGCGTGATGCGCTCCTGACGATGGAACTGGCCCGGGAAGAAAAGGTGGAAGAGGTGTCGCAGGATCTGCGCTCGCTCGACGGCCTGAACCCGGAACTGATCGGCAAGCTGGCCGAAGGTGATATCCACACGCGTGACGACCTGGCCGAACTGGCCGTCGACGAACTGGTCGAGATGACCGGCGTCACCGAGGAAGAAGCCAAGGCGCTGATCATGAAAGCACGGGAACATTGGTTCAACTGAGGGACACGGGGCCGGGCTGGCCAATACCAGCCCGGGCGCGCTTTCCGCATACGATTTGTCCCGACGAAGACACCAAGCATTGAAAGGGTTTGAATGGCAAGCACAACAGTTGCCCAACTGGCCGCAGAACTGAGTCGCAGCGCAGCTGCCCTGCTGGAACAATTGCAGGCGGCTGGGGTGGGCAAAGCTGCGCCAGAAGACATCATCACGGAATCGGATAAGACCAGGCTGCTGGACTATCTGAAGCGTTCGCACGGCCAGGCCGACGACAGCTCCCGGAAGAAGATCACGCTGACGAAGCGCGAGACGTCCGAGATCCGCCAGTCGGATGGCGCCGGCAAGACCCGCACGGTCCAGGTCGAAGTGCGCAAGAAGCGCGTCCTGATCAAGCGCGACGAAGCCCACCCCGAGGCGCACGCTGATACGGCCGAGGCTCAGCCCCCGGTTGTCGACACGGCCGAGCAGGCACGCCGCGAAGAGGAAGAACGACGCCAGGCCGAACTGCTGGCGCGCCAGGAAGCCGAAGCCAAGGCCGCCCGCGAGGCTGCCGAGCGCGAGGAAGCCGAGCGCCGTGCCCGCCAGGAAGCCCTGGAAGCGGAACAGCGCCGCCAGGCCGAACTCGCCGCCAAGAAGGCGGAGGAAGAGGCTGCTGCGTCGCGTGCCGTGACCGAGGCTGCGGAAGACTCCTCGCGCAAGAAGGCCGAGGACGAGAAGGCCCGTGTGGCCGCCGAGCGCGCCGAGGCCCAGAAGGCCGCCGACGAGGCCAAGGCTGCCGCCGACAAGGCCCGTGCCGAACAAGAGATTGCCGCGCGCAAGCGCCGCGAGGCTGCCGAAGCCGAAGCCCGCGCCATCCAGCAGATGCTGAATGCGCCGGCTCGCGTGTTGAAGGCGCCGTCCGAGCGCAAGGCCGAAGAAAAGAAGGCCGAGCAGACCGGCACGCTGCACAAGCCGGTCAAGCCGGCTTCCGCGACCGCGACCGAAGCCAAGGCTGGCGACAAGAAGCCCGCCACCACGGCCACGACCACCACCACCGCCGACAAGAAGGGCAAGGTGGGTAAGCCTGGCACGTGGCAGGACGAAGGCAGCCGCAAGAAGGGCGGTGGCCTGAAGACGCGCGGCGATTCGTCGGGCGGCGTGGGCGGCTGGCGCGGTGGCCCGCGTGGCCGCGGCGGCCGTCAGCAGCAGCATGACGACAGCCGCAGCAGCTTCCAGGCGCCGACCGAACCGGTGGTGCGTGAAGTGCACGTGCCGGAAACCATCTCGGTGGCGGATCTTGCCCACAAGATGGCCGTGAAGGCGTCCGAGGTCATCAAGCAGATGATGAAGCTCGGCCAGATGGTGACGATCAACCAGGTGCTGGACCAGGAAACCGCCATGATCGTGGTGGAAGAAATGGGCCACAAGGCGTTCGCCGCCAAGCTGGACGATCCGGAAGCGCTGCTGGTGGTGGACGGTGAAGAGCACACCGACGCCGAACTGCTGCCGCGTCCGCCGGTGGTGACCGTGATGGGTCACGTCGACCACGGCAAGACCTCGCTGCTGGACTACATCCGCCGCACCAAGGTTGCCGCGGGCGAAGCCGGCGGCATTACGCAGCACATCGGTGCCTACCACGTGGAAACCGACCGCGGCGTGATCACGTTCCTGGACACCCCGGGTCACGAGGCCTTTACGGCCATGCGTGCCCGCGGTGCCAAGGCGACCGACATCGTGATCCTGGTGGTCGCGGCCGACGACGGCGTGATGCCGCAGACCAAGGAAGCGATTGCGCACGCCAAGGCTGCCGGCGTGCCCATCGTGGTGGCGATCAACAAGATCGACAAGCCCGAAGCCAACCCGGACCGCGTCAAGCAGGAACTGGTGGCCGAGCAGGTGGTGCCGGAAGAGTACGGCGGCGATTCGCCGTTCGTGCCGGTGTCCGCCAAGGCCGGTACCGGTATCGAAGACCTGCTGGAGCAGGTGTCGCTGCAAGCTGAAGTGCTGGAACTGAAGGCGCCGGTCGACGCCCCGGCCAAGGGCCTGGTGGTGGAAGCCCAGCTCGACAAGGGCAAGGGCCCGATCGCTACCATCCTGGTCAGCAGCGGCACGCTCAAGCGTGGCGACGTGGTCCTGGCTGGCAGCGCCTATGGCCGCGTGCGTGCCATGCTGGACGAGAACGGCAAGCCGACCAAGGAAGCCGGCCCGTCGATCCCGGTGGAAATCCAGGGCCTGTCGGAAGTGCCTGCCGCCGGCGAGGAAGTGCTGGTGCTGCCGGACGAGCGCAAGGCGCGCGAAATCGCGCTGTTCCGCCAGGGCAAGTTCCGCGATGTGAAGCTGGCCAAGCAACAGGCCGCCAAGCTGGAGAACATGCTCGAGCAGATGACGGAAGGCGAAGTGCAAACGCTGCCGCTGATCGTCAAGGCCGACGTGCAGGGTTCGCAGGAAGCGCTGGTGCAATCGCTGCAGAAGCTGTCGACCGCCGAAGTGCGCGTGCAGATCGTGCACGGCGGCGTGGGTGGCATCTCCGAGTCCGACGTCAACCTGGCGACGGCCTCGAAGGCGGTCATCATCGGCTTCAACGTGCGTGCCGACGCTGGCGCGCGCAAGCTGGCCGAGCACAACGGCATCGATATCCGCTACTACAACATCATTTACGATGCGGTAGACGAGATCAAGGCGGCGATGTCGGGCATGCTGGCGCCGGAGAAGCGCGAGACCACGACCGGCACGGTCGAGGTGCGCCAGGTCTTCCGTGTGCCGAAGGTCGGCGCGGTGGCGGGCTGTATGGTCACCGATGGCGTGGTCAAGCGGAGTTCGCTGGTGCGCGTGCTGCGCAACAACGTGGTCATCTTCAGCGGCGAGCTCGATTCGCTGAAGCGCTTCAAGGACGACGTCAAGGAAGTGAAGCAAGGCTTCGAGTGCGGTCTGTCGATCAAGAACTTCAACGATGTTCAGGAAGGCGACCAGCTCGAAGTGTACGAAATCACCGAGGTGGCGCGTACGCTGTAAGCGTCGCAAGCAACGGCAGGCCTCGGCCTGCCGTTGTCATCTCAGCAGAACAGTATTGAATGGCCAAGAAAGGCAATATCTCCTCCCGCAACCTCCGCATCTCCGACCAGATCCAGAAGGACCTGGCCGAGATGATCCAGCACGAGCTGCGCGACCCGCGCCTGGGCCTGGTCACGCTGCAGTCGGTCACGCTGACGCCGGACTATGCCCACGCCAAGGTGCACTTCACCGTGCTGGGTGCCGAGCCGGCAACGGCCGAAGCCATCCTCAACGAGAAGGCCGGCTTCCTGCACTCGCTGCTGTACAAGCGCCTGCACATCCATACCGTGCCGACGCTGCGCTTCCTGCACGACACCTCGGTCGAACACGCGATCGAGATGTCCAAGCTGATCAACGAAGCGAACGCCACGCGTTCGAAAGACGACTGAGCCGGTGCCCGTGCCGCCAGGCATGGGCAACGCGACCGCCAGGGTCGCACGCCGCGCCGCATCAGCGTCGCTCCTGTTTCCTCCGATGACCGATTCCAACGCCGCCCGTCCGCCGCGCCTGCCGCGCCGCGATGTCCATGGTGTGCTGCTGCTCGACAAGCCGCTGGGCCTGTCGTCCAACGATGCGCTGGTGCGCGCCAAGCGCCTGTTGCGCGCCAACAAGGCCGGGCATACCGGCACGCTCGATCCGCTGGCCACCGGCCTGCTGCCACTGTGCTTTGGCGAGGCCACCAAGTTTTCGCAGGACCTGCTGGAAGCGGACAAGACCTATGACGCCGTGGTGCGGCTGGGTGCGCGCTCCAGTACTGGCGACGCCGAGGGCGAGTTGCTCGATGTCCGTGAGGTGACCTGCGACCGCGCCGCGGTGGAGCAGGCGCTGGCGCGCTTTACCGGCGAGATCGAACAGGTGCCGCCGATGCATTCGGCGCTGAAGAAGGATGGCCGCCCGCTGTATGAGTACGCGCGCGCTGGGCAGACGGTCGAGCGCGCCGCGCGCCGCGTCACCATCCATGCGATCGAACTGCTGGGTTGCGCGCTGCCCCCGGCGTTCAGCACGGCCGCGTTCACCATGCGCGTGACCTGCAGCAAGGGCACCTACATCCGCACGCTGGCCGAGGATATCGGCGAGGCGCTGGGCTGCGGCGCCCACCTGACCGGCCTGCGCCGCATTGCCGTGGGCGACCTGACGCTGGACGGCGCGGTGACGCTCGAGCAGATCGAGCAACAGGACGATGCCGCGCGGCCGGACATGCTGGCCCCCGTCGACGCCTTGCTGCAGAAAAGTCCGCCCGTGACGCTGGACGAAGCTGCCGCTGCGCGCTTCCTGCAGGGACAGCGCATTGCGCACCGGGACCTGCCCGATGGCACCGATATCGCGGAAGGCGTGCTGGCGCGCGTCTATGCCGGCGCGCCGGCGCGCCTGCTCGGCGTTGCTCGCATGCGCGAGGGAGCCTTGCGGCCGGAGCGGCTGGTCAAGCTGTAGGCGCCGCTCCTCGCCGGGAGCGATCAGTCGAGCGTGATTTTTGCTGCCTTGATCACGTCGGCCCACATCTTGCGATCCTGCGCCAGGAACCCGGCGAAGTGCTCGGGCGTGTCGCCGACCGGCTCGGAGCCGAACTCCGCCATCTTCTTCTTCACTTCCGGATTCGCCAGCGCCTTCACCAGTGCCTGGTTGTAGCGGGCCACGATCGGCTTGGGCAGGTCCTTCGGGCCGAAGATCCCTTGCCAGGTCGGCATATTGAAATCCTTCAGGCCGCTCTCGGCCAGCGTCGGCACGTCGGGCAACAGCGGCGAGCGCTTGCTGCCGGTGACGGCGATGGCGCGGACCTTGCCGGACTTGGCCAGCGATGCCGCCGTGGTGATGTTGTCCACGGTCATGGCGATATGGCCGCCCATCAGGTCGGTGATCACCGGCGTGGCGCCCTTGTACGGCGCGTGGACCATGTCGACGCCGAGGCGGTGCAGCATGGTCTCGGCGATCAGGTGGTTGGACGTGCCGACGCCCGCCGTGCCATAGGTGACCTGCGGCGTCTTCTTCACGTACGCGGTGAAGTCGGCCATCGACCTGACCGGCAATGCCGGGTTGATGATCACTACGTTGGGCTGCGTCGCCAGCATGGCGATCGGCGTGAAATCGTCCGCCTTGTACGGCGTGCCCTTCGCGTTGAGCACATGCGTGACCGCCATCGCACCGGCCGCGCCCATGCCGATGGTGTAGCCGTCAGCCGGCGCCTTGGCCAGCTTGTCGGCAGCGATGTTGCCGCCCGCGCCCGGGACGTTTTCCACCACCACCGGCACACCGAGGCTTTCGGACAACGGTCCCTGCACCAGTCGCGCCAGCAGGTCGGCAGAACCGCCCGGCGCGAAGCCCACCAGCAACCGCACCGGCTTCGACGGCTTCCACTCCTGCGCATGCGCGCCCGTGGCCGCTACCGCGCCCAGGCTCATGCACACCATGCCGCGCAGCAGCGGCCCCATCCACTTCGCCACCTTTTCCATCGTTACTTCCACTCCAGCAGTGTCACGGGCAATCTGTCAGCGGGCTTGCCCTTACCCGTAAGCCACATCACAGGCGGCTTCCGGCGCGGCCTTCCAGCACCTGGCCGAGCAGCCTGGCCACCATCCGGTTCGAGAGCACCACCGGCGCGCCGGCATGGCGCGCGACTTCGGCCCGCATCGCCTCGGTGTACCCCATGCAGTGCATCACCACCAGGTCGCAGCCGCGCAGCGTCGCGCCGGCCTGCGCGAAGCGGCCGGTGCCGGTGTCTTTATAAGGCGAGGCATGCGTCACGCGCAGTTCGCAGGACACCGGCTCGATCAGGTGAAAGCTGCCGACCTGGACTTCGAGGGGCAGCACGATGCCGAGCCGCTTGCATCCCCGGGCGAGCGCGACGGTCAGGTGATCCACCACTTGCTGCGGCTCGATCACCAGCGTGCGCATCGGCGGCAGCGCGGTGCCAGTGCATAGCGGCACCAGTGCGTCGAAGCGGCCATCGTCCAGCGATGCCATCAGCCGCGCGAGCATGGCCTCGGCCACCGGCTTGCCCATCACCGCCTGCGAGCCGTCGCGCAGGCGGCTGGCAAAGCGATACTCGCGCTCTGTGGGGGCGAGTGCGGCGATCTGGCCCGCCTCGAGGTCGTCGAGGATGCCGAATTCTTCCGCCGCCACCGGCAAGCCCAGATCGGCCAGCATCTGCGGCACCACGTCGGTCCGCGGCGCCTGGCCGATGGTGACGAAGGCCACGCGCGGCAGCCGTCCGGCGGTGGCGGTCATGCCGCTACCCCGACGGTCTGCAGGTGTGCCAGCGACCCATAGCGCCGCTGCAGTTCGGCCCACTCGTCCACGTCGTAGAAGGCGCACTGGCCCTGGCCGAACAGCTTCGCGACCTCGATACAGAAGCGCGTGGCCACATCCAGGTCATGGGCATTGGTCACGCCGGTCGCGCAGCCAGGCACCGTGGTCTGCGCGGTCAGCGCCACGCCGACCACCGGTGCATCGGTGACGATGGCGGGCTGCATGATCGAATTGACGTGCCACAGCCCGTTCTCGTAGGGCGTGATGTCCTGCGTGGTCAGCGGCAGCACCACCGGCAGCTCGCCGCTGACCCAGCCGATCAGGTCCAGCATGCGTTCGGGCAGGCGCAGCAGCCAGCCCTCCTTGGCCACCGGCGTCAGCGCGACGCCGCGCCGGTTGACGAAGCGGTTGCCGCGCGTGGTGTCGACCGACAGGATCGCCGCCATTTGCGGATGGACCTCGTGCGACATCATCGTGCGCATGGCGAAGGGCGACCTCATCATTGGCACCGGCTGGTGCGGCCGGGTGGCGGCATGCGGGCAGATGTGGGTGTGGATGCGGACCGGGCCGGCCAGCACGTCGCCGCCGGCGGCCATGTCGGCCAGCTTCAGCGCGGTGGCGACCGCGACGATGGCACCGTCGGCATCGGACACCAGGCCGGTCACGGCCGGGCGTGCGCCCACGCCGCCGAGGCGGCCGACCACGCCCAGCGCGGGCGCGTCGGGATTGCGGCCGGGCAGGGTGCAGGCGAGGAAGTCGGTGCAGAGGCCGTTCTCTTCCACGCGCGTCACCGTTACGTCGCTGATGCCGCGCGCGCGCAGCAAAGTGGCAACGGCTGCGCCGTCGACATTGGCTGCGGACAGCAGCTCGATCGATTCAATCACCTGCTTGACGGACATCTTGCTTGGGTTCCTTGCTTTCCTGTATTGCGATGGCTCAGATGGCAGCGGCGCAGGCCGGCACGGACAATGCGCCGGGGGCGACGTCTACGATCTCCTGGCCAAGGAACCAGCGTGCGCCATGCGCGCCGCCCATCTCCATGCGATCGCCCGATACGCGCACCCAGTTGCCTTCGGGCAAGCCCAGCACCGGCATCTGCGGCTGCAGCACCGTGAACTCGGCCAGCCGCTGGTCACGCGTTTCGCCGCGGAAGCCGGGCACCATCAGGTTGAAGTAGTGCGGGTTGATCTGGAATGGGACCAGCGCGAGCGCATCGAGGCCGCCGGGGTCGGCGACCGGCATGTCGTTGGTGGTGCGGATGGTCGGGCAAGCGACGTTGGTGCCGGCGCTCCAGCCGATATAGCGCGCCGCGCCCGCAGCCACCTGGCGCGCGATGACGGGCAGCAGGCCGCGTTCGCGCAGGCATTGCAGCAGGCGGAAGGTGTTGCCGCCGCCGATGACGATCAGTTCGGCCGCTTCCACGGCCCGCACGCATTCGGCATCGGAGAGCCGGTGGGGCGAGTGCGCTTCGATGCCGGCCGGGGCCAGCGCGTCGCGCACCAGCGCTTCATAGGTGTCCCAGTCGCGCGTGACGCCGGCGAACGGGAGGAAGCAGGCGCGGGTGCGCCCGCCGGCCAGTTCGCGGAGCGCGTCGTGGGCATGGACGAGGTAGCCCGCGTCGCTGGTGGAGTTGCTGAGTAACAGGAGTTCCATGGGATTGAGCTGCCGGGATTGCTATTGCCCGGCGGTGTCGCCGGGATGAAGCCAGAGCGGATCGCCGATGCGCTGCCCGACCGGCGCCACTGCCTGCACCAGCGTTTCACGCAGCGCGTGGGCCTGGGCCTGGCTGACCTGCATCGCGGTGAACGACAGGCACAGGCCGCGCACATCTCCGGAAAGCGGATCGGCCAGCGTGGTGGCCACGGCGCCAATGCCCGGCATGCCTTCATTCACGGCGATCGCGCTGCGCTCGCGGCTGGCGCTTGCCACGCGCTCGGCCAGTTCGGCCACGGTAGCGGGGCAGCCAGCCGGCGCCTCGGGCAATTTGCGCGCGCCGGAAGTGCCATAGCGTGCGCTGAATTCGGCTTCCGGCAGGCGCGAGAGCAGGACGCGGCCCATCGCGGTGGTGAATGCCGGCCGGCGCGCGCCTGGCGGCGACAGCACTTGCACCGGGTTGCTGCCGTTCAGGCGCTGCAGGACCACGGTGTCGGTGCCGTCGAGCATCGACAGGTAGGCGGTGAAGCCGGTGGAGTCAGACAGCGCGGCCAGGATCGCCCGGCATTGCTCGTCGAACGGATGCGCCTGTGTCGCCGCCTGGGCGGCGCGGATCAGCAGCGTCCCGGGGCGGTAGCGCCGCGTCGATGGCTGCAGCTCCAGCAGCCGGTAGCGCACCATCTGCGCCAGCAGCCGCGAAGCCGAACTCTTGGCCAGGCCGAGTTCGTCAATGACGTCGTTGAACGTGACTTCGTGCCGGCCTTGTTCGAACATGGCCAGCACGCTTTCCACGCCCTCGAGAATGCTCACACCGTCGCTCCGTCTCTTTGGTTTTCCGTTTGGTTCCGTTTTTAGGAACCGTGGTTCCGTAAATCGGTTTGGAAATCATAGGACGGCCGAGGCCGGAATACAAGGGGTGCCGGTGGGTTCCGGCGAGAAGACAAAAAAGGGACGCTCGCAAGCGTCCCTTTGTCCCTAAGCAGGTGTATGCGTCAGTGTGCCGCCATCGCGTCCGCCGAACCGCCGCCGCCCTTGGCTGGCCGCGTGAGCCAGACAAAGCCGATCAGCACGAAGAACAGCATCCCCGAGATCCAGAAGATATCGTTGGCGCCCAGCATGGCTGCCTGCTGGCTGATGTTGCGCTCGATCACCCCCACGGCCTGCGCCTGGCTCATGCCCATCTGCGTCAGGTGGCTGAGCTGGCCCTGATAGGCCGGGTTGTACGGGTTCACCTGCTCGACCAGCTGCGCGTGGTGCAGCGCCGTGCGGTTTTCCCATACCGTGGTCGAGATCGAGGCGCCGATGCCGCCGAAGGTAATCCGCACGAAGTTCGACAAGCCCGATGCCGCCGGAATCTTCTCGGCCGGCTGTCCCGACAGGATGATCGACGTCAGCGGGATAAAGAACATCGCCATCGCCGCGCCCTGGATCAGCGTCGGCACCATCAGCGTCCAGGTATCGACCTGCGTGGTGAAGCCCGAACGCATCAGGCTGACGATGCCGAAGGTGATGAACGCGGCCGTTGCGACCCAGCGCGCATCCATCTTCGGCAGGTTGCGCCCGATCACCGGCGATAGCAGGATCGCGAAGATTCCCACCGGCGCCATCACGATGCCGGCATCCGTCGCCGTATAGCCGACGATGGTCTGCAGCCACAGCGGCAGGATTACCAGGTTGCCGAAGAACAGCCCGTATGCCACCGAGATGGCGATCACCCCCGAGCTGAAGTTGCGGCCCTTGAACAGGCTGATGTCGACGATCGGATGCTTCTCATAGCTCTCCCATGCCAGGAAGAACAGGAAGCCGACAATGGCGACCAGCGTCAGCACCACGATCTCGGTGGAGTGGAACCAGTCCAGCTCCTTGCCCTTGTCGAGCATCAGCTGCATCGACCCCACCCAGATCACCAGCAGCGCCAGGCCGATGCGGTCGATCGGCAGCACCTTGGTCGGCGTCTCGCGGTCCTTGTAGATGGCCCAGGTGGCGTAGGCGGTGATGATCCCCACCGGCACGTTGATGTAGAAGATCCACGGCCACGTCATGTTGTCGGAGATCCAGCCGCCCAGCAGCGGGCCCATGATGGGCGCCACCAGCGTGGTCATGCCCCACAGCGCCAGCGCCATGGTGCTCTTCGCCGGCGGATAGCTCGACAGCAGCAGCGACTGCGACAGCGGGATCATCGGCCCCGCCACCGCCCCTTGCAGGACCCGCGCGGCCAGCAACGTTTCCAGGTTGGGCGCGACGCCGCACAGCCACGACGCCAGCACGAACAGCAGGATCGACGTGATGAACAGCCGCACCGCGCCGAAGCGCGTGGTCAGCCAGCCGGTCAGCGGCACCGAGATCGCATTGGCCACCGCGAACGAGGTGATGACCCAGGTGCCCTGGTTGGGCGCCACGCCGAGGTCGCCCGAGATTGCCGGGATCGACACGTTGGCGATCGACGAGTCCAGCACGTTCATGAACGTGGCCAGCGACAGCGCGATGGTGCCGATCACCAGCTTGCCGCCGGTCAGCGGCTGCGGCTGTTGCGGCGCCAGCGGCGCGGCAGGCCGCGCCGGCGTGCCGGCGCCGGACTGCGCGGCGGTGATGGAGTTGGCCATGATCAGGTGCGGGCAGGCTTGGCGTTGGCGTTGTTGGCCGCGCTGGCGCCGTCAGTCCCATTGGTGGCGGGCAGGCTGGCGGCGCGGCCGCCGTTGTTGGCGGTGATGATCTGGGCGATCAGCTGGTCGGCGTCCTGCGCCACCTTGTCATAGACGTCGGTCTGCATCGGCCTGGCCGGCGCGGCGTTGGCCATGGCGGCGCCTTCCTCGCGGCGCACGTCGACCTTCACCGTCATCGACAGGCCCACGCGCAGCGGGTGGTCCTTGAGCTGCTGCGGATCCAGCGCGATACGCACCGGCAGGCGCTGCACCACCTTGATCCAGTTGCCGGTGGCGTTCTGTGCCGGCAGCAGCGAGAAGGCGGAACCGGTACCGGCCGAGAAGCCCGCGACCTTGCCCTTGTACTCGACCTTGGAGCCGTACACGTCAGCCTCCAGCGTCACCGGCTGGCCGATGCGCATATGGGTGATCTGCACTTCCTTGAAGTTGGCGTCGACCCAGACCTGGTCCAGTGGCACCACCGCCATCAGCGGCGCGCCCGCGGCCACGCGCTGGCCCACCTGCACCGAGCGCTTGGCCACGTAGCCGGTCACCGGCGCCGGCATGGTCGAGCGCGCGAACGACAGGTAGGCCGAGCGCAGGTTGGCGGCGGCGCGCTGCACGTTAGGGTGCTTTTCCACGGTGGTCTGGTCGGTCAGCACCTTGTTCGAGGCCAGCTGCTCGCGCGCTGCCAGCAGCGCCGATTCGGCGGCCTTGACCGCCGCCTGCGCGTGCGAGATTTCTTCATTGGAGACCGCGCCCGAGCCGGCGATGGCCTGGCGGCGGCGCAGGTCTTCGCGCGCCTTGGCGACATCGGCCTCGCGCAGCGCCACATTGGCGGCGAGCGAGCCGTTGTTGACGTACAGCGTGCGCACCTCGCGCACGGCCTGCGCCAGCTGCGCCTCGGCCTGTTCCAGCGACACCTGGGTATCGGCGCGGTCCAGCTGGATCAGCGGCTGGCCGGCGGTGACGAGTTGCGTGTCGTCGGCGGCGATCGACACCACCGTACCGGCGACCAGCGGGGTCACCTGCACCACGTTGCCGGCGACGTAGGCATCGTCGGTGGTTTCGAAATGGCGGGCGTACATGCCCCAGTACACGCCGTAGCCGATGCCGGCGACAACGATCGCCGCGGTCAGCGACAGCAGCATGCGCTTGCGCTGGCCGTTGCCGTTGGGGGCCGGGGCTTGCTGGGGATTGCTGGTGCCGGCCGCTTGCTGGTTGTTGCTCATGATGTTCTCTGGTGAATCCTGTCTGCAATCACTGGGTGCGCGGATCAGCCGCGGGCGCCCGCCTGGGTCTTGTCCTGTTGCTGCGCCGTGCCGGCCTGGCTGTGGCCGGCGTGGCTCTCTTCGCCTTCGGCAGGTTCCTGGTAGCCGCCGCCGAGGGCCTTCATCAGGCCCATCTGCAAGTCGAGGCGGCGTGCCTGCAGGTCGGTCGCGAGCCGGCGCTGCTGCAGCACGTTGCTTTCCGCGTTCAGCACGGTCAGCTGCGTGCCCAGGCCCGCCTTGTAGCGCGTGGTCGCCAGTACGTAGGCGTGCTCGGCCAGGTCCAGTGCTTCGCGCTGGCTCTCGATCTGCTTGTCGACGCTGCGGATGCTGGTCATGGTGTCGGCGGTTTCGCGCAGCGCATCGACCAGCGCCTGGTTGTAGTTGGCCACGGCGATGTCATAGCCGGCATACTTGCCCTTCAGGTTGGCGCGCAGCCTGCCGCCCTCGAAGATCGGCAGACGGATGGTCGGGCCGATGCCGAAGGTGCGGCTGATGCCCATCAGCAGATTGGACGGGTCCAGCGCGGCCAGGCCGGCGAACGCTGTCAGGCTGACGTCGGGCAGGAATTCCTTCTTGGCGACATTGATGTCCTTGGATGCCGCTTCGACGCGCCAGCGCGCAGCCACCAGGTCGGGACGGCGGCCAAGCAGGCCGATGGTCAGGTCGTCGGGCAGGGTGGGTGTGGACTGGGCCAGCAGCACCGGCGGCTGGATCTGCAAGCCGCGGTCCGGGCCCTTGCCCAGCAGCGCGGCGAGCTGGTTGCGGGCCAGCGCGATCTCTTCGTCGACGCGCTGCAGGTCGGTCTGCGACGCGGCCACGGTGCCGCGTGCCTGCGTGGTCTCGACCTGCGTGTCCAGGCCGGCGGCCAGCCGCTGGCGCGACAGCTCGGTCAGGTCGCGGCGCTGCGCGATGGCGCGCTCGGCGACGTCGCGCTGGGCATACAGCGCGGCCAGGCGGGCGTAGTTGCGCGCGATCGAGGTCGCCAGGATCAGGCGCGAGGCCTGGCTTTCCGCCTCGGCGGCACGGTCGTCCGACAGCGCGGCTTCGAGCGCGTCGCGGTTCTTGCCCCAGAAGTCGAAGTCATAGGACAGGCCGACCTGCAGCCGCGACTGGTTCTGCCACGAGCCGGCCAGCGGCGTGCCTTCGAACAGATCCTTCTCGGAGAAGCGCTGGCGGATCAGGCTGCCTTCGAACTCCACGTGCGGATATAGCGCGCTGCGGGTGGCATCGGCCATGGCGCGCGAAGCTTCCACACGCGCAAACGCAGCCTGCAGGCTGGGGTTGTCCTTGACCGCTTCATCAACCAGCGCGCTCAGCTGCGGGTCCTTGAACTGGTCTACCCAGTCCTGCGTGGGCCACTGGCCGTGTTCGCCGGGCAGGGTTTGCGAGCTGGCCATCGCGGCCGGCTCGGCCATGGTCTGCGTGCTGTGCGAATTGCCGAGCGCGGCGCAGCCGGCCAGCACTGCCGCGGCCACGGCGGTCACTGCCAGCATGCCCGCGCGGCGTGCCAGCTGGTGCGGGCGTGCCGACAGGGGGGCTTGTGAAGAGAGGGCTTGTTTCATGGTGTCGCTCCGTGTGCGGAGCCATGCTTTGTGACGGGTGGTGCGGTGTGGTCCGGCGTGCCGGACGGTCTGCCTTGCCGGGTTCCGGCCGGCATGCCGCTAGCCGCTGTTGTTATCGATGACCCGGCGCAGCATGGTCTTCAGCAACTGGAGTTCGTCGGCGGAAAACCCCCTGAAGTGCTGGGAAAGTACTTTGCAGAAGATGGTCGGCAGCCGGTCTGCCAGGGCCTGGCCCTGTTCGGTCAGCAACAGGTCGACCACGCGGCGGTCGTCGTCGCGGCGCTGGCGTTCGACCAGGCCGCGTTTTTCCATGCGGCTCAGCAGACGCGTAACCGAGCCCATGTCGGTGTTCAGTTCGCGCCCCAGATCTGTGACGGTAGCGGCACGCCCGGTGGCAATCATGATCAGGCAGCTGGCCTGCGCATGCGTGATGTCCAGGCTGCTGACCTCCTGCTCGACGCTATGTGCCAGCGTGTTCTTCGCGCGTTGCAGCAGATAGCCGACGCTGTCGCACATCTGGTACTTGGCGGGATCGAACAGTGTGGTATCTGCTGCCGACGGTCCGGAGGTAGGGTCCTTTGACATCTTTGCCTTTGCAATCTTTGCTGAGGCAAATATATGTTCATGTTTAAGGATGCGCAAGAACGGAAATTCGTTATTTCGTTTTGTGAAATAATATTTGCTAAGGGAGTGACGGTTGAGTCAACGCATCTTGCGCCGCAACATGCTAGAATATTTGGTTACCTCAGATTCTCCGACCCTCCTTGCGAGGGCCGCTCTTAGCGAGACGCAGCAATGACCCGCGCCATCCGAAACATCGCCATCATCGCCCACGTCGATCATGGCAAGACCACCCTGGTCGACCAGCTCCTGCGCCAGGCAGGCACCTTCCGCGACAACCAGCAAGTCGCCGAGCGGGTGATGGACTCGAACGACCTGGAAAAGGAACGCGGGATCACGATTCTCGCGAAGAACTGTGCCGTCGAATACAACGGCACCCATATCAACATTGTCGACACCCCGGGCCACGCCGACTTCGGCGGTGAAGTGGAGCGCGTGCTGTCGATGGTCGACGGCGTGCTGCTGCTGGTCGACGCGGTCGAGGGCCCGATGCCCCAGACCCGCTTCGTCACGCGCAAGGCGCTGGCGCTGGGCCTGAAGCCGATCGTGGTGGTCAACAAGATCGACCGTCCGGGCGCGCGCCCGGACTGGGTCATCAACCAGACCTTCGACCTGTTCGACAAGCTGGGTGCGACCGATGAGCAGCTCGACTTCCCGGTGATCTACGCATCGGGCCTGAACGGCTTTGCCGGCCTTACCGAAGACGTGCGCGACGGCGACATGAAGCCGCTGTTCGAGACCGTGCTGGACAAGGTGCCGGTGCGTGACGACGACCGGGACGGCCCCCTGCAGCTGCAGATCATTTCGCTGGACTACTCCAGCTACGTCGGCAAGATCGGCGTGGGCCGCATCTCGCGTGGCCGCGCCCGTCCGCTGCAGGACGTGGTGGTCAAGTTCGGCCCGGAAGGCAACCCGATCAAGGGCCGCATCAACCAGGTGCTGAAGTTCCAGGGCCTGGAGCGCGAGATCGTGCCCGAGGCCGAAGCCGGCGACATCGTGCTGATCAACGGCATCGAAGAACTGGGCATCGGCTGCACCGTGTGCGCGCCGGACGCCCAGGACGCGCTGCCGATGCTGAAGGTGGACGAGCCGACGCTGACCATGAACTTCTGCGTCAACACTTCGCCGCTGGCAGGCCGTGAAGGCAAGTTCGTGACCAGCCGCCAGCTGCGCGAGCGCCTTGACCGCGAACTGAAGTCGAACGTGGCGCTGCGCGTGGCCGATACCGGCGACGACACCGTCTTCGAAGTGTCGGGCCGCGGCGAACTGCACCTGACCATCCTGCTGGAAAACATGCGCCGCGAAGGCTACGAGCTGGCCGTGTCGCGTCCGCGCGTGGTGTTCAAGGAAATCGACGGCGTCAAGCACGAGCCGTACGAACTGCTGACCGTGGACGTCGAAGACAGCCACCAGGGCGGCGTGATGGAAGAGCTGGGCCGCCGCAAGGGCGAACTGCTCGACATGGCGTCGGACGGCAAGGGCCGTACCCGCCTGGAATACCGCATCCCGGCCCGCGGCCTGATCGGCTTCCAGGGCGAGTTCCTGACGCTGACGCGCGGCACCGGCCTGATCAGCCATATCTTCGACGACTACGCGCCGGTGCGCGAAGGCGGCCTGGGCGAGCGCCACAACGGCGTGCTGATCTCGCAGGACGACGGCGATGCGGTGGCCTACGCGCTGTGGAAGCTGCAGGACCGTGGCCGCATGTTCGTCAAGCCGGGCGATGCGCTGTACGAAGGCATGATCATCGGCATCCACAGCCGCGACAACGACCTGGTGGTCAACCCGATCAAGGGCAAGCAGCTGACCAACGTGCGCGCTTCGGGTACCGATGAAGCCGTGCGCCTGGTGCCGCCGATCCAGATGTCGCTCGAGTACGCGGTGGAATTCATCGCCGACGACGAACTGGTCGAGCTCACGCCGAAGAGCATTCGCCTGCGCAAGCGCCACCTGAAGGAGCATGAGCGCAAGCGTGCCGCACGCGAAGGCGCATAAGCGCTTTCGGTGTCAAAAAAAACCGCGCTTTCGAGCGCGGTTTTTTATTGCCGCCGCGTCACCAGATGCATCTGGCTCCTACGTTCCCGGAAGCACCCCCGTGGCGGACGCACGCGGGCTGCGCCATTCCGGCGGCTTCCACAGGTAGCGCAAATCCCGGTCGCGCCACGCATCCACGAACATGTCGCGCCATTCGTGGAAGGTCAGCGTCAGCGGATTGTGCGTGCGCACCTGCCGCGTGATGCCGTACACCGGCGCCTCCCGCTCGGGGACGAAGGTGCCGAAGAGCCTGTCCCATACCGTCAGCACGCCGGCGTAGTTGCGGTCGATGTACCGCGGGTTCCTGGCGTGATGCACGCGATGGACCGAAGGCGTATTGAACACCGATTCGATCCACGGCCGGCGCCGCCCCAGCCGCGTATGGACGAAGAACTGGAATGCCAGATTCAGGCCCACGGCCAGGATCACCCAGTCCGGCGTGAAGCCGATATACGCCAGCGGAATCCAGAACAGCCACATCCCGGACAGCGGATACGTCAGGCTCTGCCGGAACGCCGTCGAGAAATTCATGCCTTCCGACGAGTGATGCGTCACGTGCGACGCCCATAGCCAGCGCACGCGATGGCTGGCGCGGTGGAACCAGTAGTACAGGAAGTCCTGCAGCAGCAGCAACAGCGCGAACGACCACGCGGTCTCCGGGACGGCATGCAATCCATGCCGGTAACACCAGCTATACACCGTCCGGATCATCAGCCAGAGGAAGAAGGCGTCCGAGGCCTGGTGCATCAGCGCGAGCGTCGCATTGGAGACGGTATCGCGCAGGCTGTACACCGACCGGTCGCGGCGTGCCCAGTACCAGGCCTCGCCGGCAATGGCCAACAGGAAGACCGGCGCAAACGCCAGCAGCACGAGTTCGGGATCGAGCGATTCGGTGGTCATCCCGCCAGTGTGCACATTTCATGCGGAATTGCTACGAGGAGTTCCTCCAAACATGCGCGATAGCGCGGGTGAGCCGCATCGGGCGTATCCCCGCATTGCTGTACTGATGCGCAGTTGTGTCGCGCATTGGAAGGCAAGTAATCCGGGTTAAGGAACCGTTGTGCGCGCCGTAGATGAGCAGGGGGGCGGCATGCCACGTCCCCTGGTTTCGCAAACGCCTTCGCCCCGCATTTTTCGCCCTTCTAACCCCGGAGCTTCAATGTTCAAGAACACCACCATCGGAGCCAGATTGTGGTTCCTGACCATCGTTACCAACTTGTTGCTCCTGATTGTCGGTGCCGTCGGTTGGCTCGGCATGTCGCGCAGCAACGATGCCACGCGCCAGATCTATTCGCAGCAGCTGTCGGCAGCGGTGCATCTTGCCGAGGCGCGCTCGAACCAGCTGCTGGTGCGGGTGCTGCTCGACCAGGCCACCTTTGCCACGGACCCCGCCGACGCCAAGGCCCGCGCCGCGACCGCCGAGGGTTTTGCGCGCGATTCCGAGAAAGCATGGAAGGCCTACCTTGCGCTGCAGCGCCCGGCTGATGAGGAGCGAATGGTCGATGATGTCACCGCCAAGCGCGACGCACTGTTCAAGCAAGGTGTGGCCCCCATGATCGCCGCGTTGCACGCGGCCGATCGCGATGCGGTGATGAAGTACGTGCTCGAGGAAATCCCCAGGCTCGACATCGCCTTCACCGCGGCCAATGCCGAACTCAACAAGCTGCAGCTGGCCAGCGCGAGGGAGGTCTACGAAGCGTCGCAGCACCGTTATCGCAACCTGTTCACGCTGTCGGTCATGGCACTGGTGCTCGGGCTGGCGTTCAGTACCGTGGTGGCGTGGCGCCTGCGCGGTTCGATCGTGCAGCCCCTCGATGTCGCCATCGCGCGCTTCGACAGGATCGCCGGCGGCGACCTGAGTGTCCAGGCAGCGGACGGCGGTGGCGTGCAGGCCGATGAGTCGGCGCGCAACGAAACCGCGCGCATGCTCGGCATGCTGGGCCGCATGCAATACAGCCTGGTGGCGATGGTGGGTGAAGTGCGCGGTGGTGCCGACGCCATTGCCTCGGCCAGCAAGCAGATCGCCAGCGGCAACGCCGACCTGTCGCAGCGTACCGAGCAACAGGCCGCATCGCTGGAAGAAACCGCGTCGAGCATGGAAGAGCTGACTAGTACCGTGCGCCAGAACGCCGACAGCGCGCGTGAGGCGCGCACGCTGGCCACCGACGCCAGCGCGCTGGCAGAGCGGGGCAGCGAGGCGGTGTCGCGCGTGGTCGATACCATGCGTTCGATCGACGGCAGTTCGAGCAAGATCGTGGACATCATCGATGTGATCGAGAAGATCGCGTTCCAGACCAATATCCTCGCGCTCAATGCCGCCGTCGAAGCGGCGCGCGCCGGCGAGCACGGCCGCGGCTTCGCGGTGGTGGCGGGCGACGTGCGCGACCTGGCGCAGCGCTGCGCCGGCGCATCGAAGGAAATCCGCACGCTGATCGGCGCTTCGGTGGCGAACGTGCGCGAAGGCACGGGACTGGTCGACGATGCCGGCCGCGCCATGGAGGACATCGTCTACGCCGTGCGGCGCGTGAGCGGCATCATCGGCGATATCAGCGCGGCGTCGGACGAACAGTCGCAGGGCATCGAGCAGGTCAACGTGGCGGTGTCGCAGATGGACAGCATGACCCAGCAGAACGCGGCGCTGGTCGAGCAGGCCGCCGCCGCGGCCGCTTCGCTGGAAGACCAGGCGCAGCGCCTGACGGCGCTGGTGGCGACGTTCAGGCTGGCCTGAACGCGGCCGCCGGCGGCGCACGCGCATGGCCCTTGCATGCGCCGCAAGCTGCCAACGGGGTACGCCTGCCGGTGCGACTGGCGTAAAATCGCCAGTTGCATTGGAGGAGCAAGACATGACTGAATTCGTCACGACCGAAGTCCACGGTGGCATCGGATACCTGACGCTGAATCGTCCGCAGGCGCTCAACGCGCTGTCGCTGGACATGATCCGCGCCATGACCCAGGCGCTGCAGGCGTGGGCTTCGGCGCCCGAAGTGGTGGCGGTGGTGGTTGCCGGTGCCGGCGGCAAGGCATTCTGCGCTGGCGGCGATATCCGCTACTTCCACAAGGCGGCGCATGAAGGCGATCCGCTGCTCGACCAGTTCTTTGTCGAGGAATACGCGCTCAATTTCCTGATCCACCGCTACGCCAAGCCTTATATCGCGCTGATGGACGGCGTGGTGATGGGCGGCGGCATGGGTATTTCGCAAGGGGCCCGGCTGCGCCTGGTCACCGAGCGCACCAGGATGGCCATGCCCGAGACCAATATCGGCCTGTTCCCCGATGTCGGCGGCGGCTGGTTCCTGGCACGCACGCCAGGCCATATCGGCGAATACCTGGGGCTGACCGGCACCGCGATCAGCGCAGCCGATGCGCTGTACGCAGGCCTGGCCGATGCCTACCTGCCCGGCAACCGGCTGGCCGAGCTGGTCGCTTCGCTGCGCGCGCAGCAGTTTGCCAGCGGCGAGGCCGTCCTCGCGCATATCGATGGCTTCACCGCACCGCACCGCGCAGACTGCCTCCCTGCGCAAAGCACGCTGGCTGGCCTGTCCGCACAGATCGACGCATTGTTCGCCGGCAATACCGCGCAGGACATCCTGGCGGCCGTCAGCGATGCGCCGGGCGACTGGGCCGCGCAGACCGCTGCCATGCTGCGCAGCCGCTCGCCGCTGATGCTGTGCGTGTCGCTGGAGCAGATCCGGCGCGCGCGCGGCATGTCGCTCGAAGATGAGTTGCGCATGGAACTGGACATGATGTACTACGTGTTCCGCAATGGCGACGGCGTCGAAGGCATCCGCGCCCTGGCGATCGACAAGGACCACAAGCCGCGCTGGCAGCATGCCCGGCTGGATGAGGTTGGCCGCGAGACGATCCAGTCGTTCTTCGACAGCCCGTGGCGTACGGAAGACCATCCGCTGGCCGCGCTGGGCAAGGGCGCCTGAGCGCCCGTTCACATGGCCGGGCGGCCGTGCGCGCCGCTCGCTTCGCGGTGGACCAGTCGCGACTCGGGTAGAGTGGTGGCTGGACCGGCGCGGCTAGCCATGCCAGCCATGGCGCCCGCACCGTCCGCTTCAAGTGTCCACACAGACAAGGGAGCCGTGATGAGTAATCCTCGTGATGTCGTTGTACTGGTGGGAAGCCTGCGCAAGGAGTCGTATAACCGCAAGCTGGCCAAGGCGCTGATCGCGCAGGCGCCGGCACAACTCAAGCTGGAGATCGTCGAGATCGGCGACCTGCAGCTCTACAACCAGGACCTGGACGACAAGCCGCCGCAGACCTGGGTCGCATTCCGCGACCGTGTGCGTCGCGCCGATGCGGTGCTGTTCGTCACGCCCGAGTACAACCGCTCGGTCCCCGCACCGTTGAAGAACGCCATCGACGTGGGCTCGCGCCCCTATGGCAGCAGCGTCTGGGACGGCAAGCCCGGCGCCATCATCAGTGCCTCGCCGGGTGCCGTCGGCGGGTTTGGCGCAAATCATCACCTGCGGCAGTCGATGGTTTTCCTCAATGTTCCGGTCCTGCAGCAGCCCGAGGCCTATATCAGCGGTGTCGACAAACTGCTCGACGAACAGGGCGGCATTGCCAACGAATCCACGCGGGGGTTCCTCGACAAGTTCCTGACCGCGTTCGCCACGTGGATCGACAAGACTGCTGCCACACGATGAGCCCCTGGGCCCGGCCGCGTCCGGGCATTACTGATCGTTCATGGTCAGGATCGTCGAGTAGATTCAGATTTCGCCGCGCCGGCTGCGACCTTCGTTGCAGCCGGGTCGTGGCGGCCTGCGTCTCAGGCGAAAGATCTGCCAGGGTGGTAAACTCGTGCGCCTCCCGAAAAGCCGCAATACTGCTGCGGCTGCATTGTGCGACGCCTCCGCCGCACGGGAATCGCCTCCACCGGGCGTTGTTGATATCTGCGAGTAGCATGAGGATTGGTCGCGCCGATCCGTTCCAAGATGACCCATTTTCAAGGTAAACCTGCCGCGGCAAGTCCGCGCCGCGTCTCCGTGGCGCCGATGATGGACTGGACTGACCGCCATTGCCGCACCTTCCATCGCCAGCTCAGCCGCCATACCTGGCTGTACACCGAGATGGTGACCACCGGTGCGCTGCTGCATGGCGACGTGCCGCGCCACCTGGATTTCGATGCGGCCGAGCAGCCTGTCGCGCTGCAACTTGGCGGGAGCGAGCCGGCAGACCTGGCCGCGGCGGCGAAGTTGGGCGAGCAATGGGGCTACAAGGAGATCAACCTGAATTGCGGCTGCCCGTCCGAACGCGTGCAGCGCGGCGCTTTCGGCGCCTGCCTGATGGCGGAGCCCGAACTGGTTGCCGATTTCGTGAAGGCGATGCGCGATGCGGTCAGCATCCCGGTGACGGTAAAGCATCGCATCGGCATCGATACCATCGAGCACTACGATTTCGTGCGGGATTTTGTCGGCATGGTCGCGGAGGCGGGCTGCGACACATTTATCGTCCATGCGCGCAATGCCATCCTGAAAGGCCTGAGTCCAAAGGAAAACCGCGAGATCCCGCCGCTGCGCTATGAAGTGGCATACCAGCTGAAACAGGAATTTCCGCAGCTGGAGATCCTGATCAATGGCGGCATCGCCACCTATGACGAGATGGCTCGGCACCTGCAGCACGTCGATGGCGTGATGATTGGCCGCGAGGCCTACCACCAGCCCTATCTGCTGGCGGAAATGGACGTACGCTTCTATGGCGACGCCGAGGCGGCAGTGCGATCGCGGCTGGATGTAGAACTATCGATGCAGGGTTACATCGGCGACATGGTCGAACGCGGCGGGTACATGGGCGCCGCTACTCGGCATATGCTGGGGCTGTACCGCGGCGTTGCGGGAGGACGAGGCTGGCGCCGCGTGCTGTCCGATGCGAAGCGCATGCATGCCGCGCGCACTCGCGCCGATGTGGATGCACTGTTTGCAGAGGCGCGTACACACCTGCGTCCCCTGGCGTCAGAGCCGCTGGCGGCATAGGGCGAGTCGCGCTGAGCGATCGAGCACCGGCATGCTTTTGGGCGCTTGAATCGCTGCTCTAACACCGAATCGCCAAACTGTGCATGGCTCCCGGGAGCGTAGCGCACGCGACACTTGCAATGTCCGATCGCCCCGGAACTGGCGCCCGCAAAGGGATTCCCCTAATTCGCCGAGGCAGGGCACTTTTTTACACTGTGCCTGCCCTCGAATACAGGGCTTTCTTCAACTGATTATTCGGCCCGCTTCGGCGGGCTTTTTTTCGTCGGCGCGTCCGGCGCTCTTCGTTTACCCGAATGGTGCAATCCCCGGATGACAGTTACATTGCAACGGCCTTCAGGGCATTTGAGATCGCTAAAGTTAAGAGTCCGCGCTGCGGACTCTTTTTTTGGCCTTCTGCGGCCTTCTGCGGCCTTCTGCGATCGCGCCAGTCGAGCCGGTTTGACCGGACTGCATGAAAAAGAGTTCCATCGGTCATGCCGGTAGCGCTGGATCTATCGCGAAGTACGGCTGATGCCCACGTCCAGCGTTCCGTAGGCCGTAATTCCCGACTCCTGTTCATCGGCTCCGCCGGCCGCACAGCCCCCCAGGGCCGCGACCATCCCCAGCAGCAGCAAGACTCCCGCCAGACGTCCAAGCATCGTTGGCATGCTCCTTCCCCGCAATTCATCCTGAAGATGGTTGGGCCACTGCCAGTGCGCCAGGTTCCAGCGAACCATTGCAATAGCGAACCCCCGATGGGGCGGGCCGCCTGAGGGGAAGATCGAGGGGGGGGGCAATATCCCTCGGGGCAGAGTATCGCTGTGCGCACGACCGGCAAGAACCCTGCAGAGGTGGGGCTGTGCACGCCAAATCGCCCGTGGATTGGTGACTTACCGCAAAGGCCTCTCGCTGCCGCGCTCCGCGCCCATGTCTGGCGCCCTGGCCTGCGTGCTACGATTCTTCGCATCGCCACGGGCGAACGGACGGCAGCAAGCGTGGACAAAGCGAACGCAAACAACGAAGAGTCATTCGGCGAAGTGTTTGAGGACTTCAGGCTGGTCTGGGTCGCCGAACAACTGCAGGATGGCAAATGGACGGCGCGCTACTGCTGGCACCACGGCACCTCGGCAGCCGCGGCCAGGGCATTGCAGGAAGCCGTCCTCAACGGAAAGTCGCGCCGGTTGCTGGGCCACTTCGACACCGAGGCGGAGACCATTGCCGCAATCAAGGAGGCAGTGCTGCTGGAGGCCAAGTGGCAGCCGCGCAAGGCGTGATGCAAGCCCCGTAAAAAATTTGTGCGGGATACTAGCCATCTCGGAAAAGTGTTTGTATAATTTTAGTTTTCGTCGATCAGCGCTTCGCTGATGACCTCTACGGTGGCTGTAGCTCAGTTGGTAGAGTCCAGGATTGTGATTCCTGTCGTCGTGGGTTCGAGTCCCATCAGCCACCCCAAAAATTCTTTGCAAAACAGCCGCTTACAAAAGCGGCTGTTTTGCTTTCTGGACATCCATACAGTGGTCTGTTCCCGCCATATTCCCACGGTGGGAATAGCCCTCCAATCTCGCCCCGGTCTCATGTTACTTTTCCGTAACAATGAGGAGAGAACATGGCGGGCGCGAAGGACTGGCAGAAGCTCGAGCACTTGGTCGCGGAAATTCAAGCGCGGTTGGCGCCTGGTGCGAAGGTCACGCACAACGCTAAGTTCCCGGTCTATGAATCGGAGACGCTCCGCCTTGACGCTGCACGGCTCTAGTGTGCCTTGCGTCTGACCATTTTGCTCCGGTCGTAGACCCGCGCTGTAATTGCTAGGTAGGCGTGTAGATCGGGCAGGGTACCGCGCTTGGATTTATGCGTCCCTGTGTTGCGGGGTTGTCTCGATGATATTTCGCGGGTCCGGTCAGGCGGTGTACGGCTGCGGTTGGACTGTGGCCGCGACGTAGAGCGGATGCCTTGGACTGCCGTCATGGTTGAGTCCGAGGTGGTAAAGCAGGTTGCCGCGGCCGCACATGCGGACGATTCGCAGCACTTCCGCCGCACGCGCCGGTGCCGCTCTGTGCGATCCCCACGCGCAGATGACCGTCGAGCAGCCATCGATTGCATCCATGACAGCGCCGTCGTTGCGACCCGGCGGATCTCCGAGCGGATCCGGATGACTCAGCAGGCCATCCGGATCCGTCGATCGTAGTGGGAACAGGTTGACGACTTCGAGCCGACCATACTTGCCGGCCAGCGCGCGCTGCAGGCACCTGGTGATGGTCGGGTCGCTGACGTGGTGGTCGGCCGTCGACGGGTTCAGCATGATGAAGCCGAGCGCTGGGCGGTTGTCGTCCCAGGCGCGCCAGAGGCGGTACCGGTACTGCTCGCAATCCGACAGGATGCATCCGCCCTCACCGTCCAGCGTGGTCTCGATCAGTCGTTTCATAGCGGTTCCTGGGGGATTTGATCATGCTACGATCCTGAGACATTAGAAGTGGAGGCTGCCATGGAAGATGAGCTTTTTGCCACGGACACGCATGTGGCCCGGATAGCGGTTATGGAGACCGCTCCTGGACGGTTCAGAGGGTATGTGTATATCCGCCGTTTGGAAGAAGAGCCGGATGCAGAAGTGCCACACCAAACCGTGGAGGATTTCCCAACTAGAGATGAGGCGAAGGAAGCTGCGACATACCTGGCCACCAGGACGCTGAAAGAACTCGAGTTTTAAGTCTGTCGCTCGACCCTCCTGAACCCCACCACCCACACCGACGGATCGGGCGTCCCGCGCGCCGGCGCCGGTGATCGGGTCCGGCGAAGAGGGGATCCAGGACCAGTTCCTCCTCGACGTCGCCATCAACCCCGATGGCTGTGGCGATGCACGCCATGAACGATCATCAACGGGACACGATTTCTTACAACTGGGGGAGTCGCCCGTCGGTATTCTTGCGGCAAATTCGCCAACCGCAAACGCAGGTCACCATGAAACCCCCTCTCGTGCTCACCGTAGCTACGGCAGCACTTCTCACCGGCTGTGCTGTCGCTCCCTACGATGACGGCTACTACCACGGCGGATACTCGCGCCCATACTACGGCGGAGGTTACTCTGATTGGAGCGGCGCCAGGTACTACGGCGGTAATCGCAAATGGGATGGTGACTGGAATCGCGGCTGGGACCGGGACGAGAAACGCAGCAGGGGCCGCGATTGGAACGACGGTGACAACCGCGGTTGGAATCGTGGTGGAAATCAAGGCGAAAACCGCGGTGAGAAGCGTGGGTGGAATCGCGGCGATGAGCGAGCGGAGAATCGCGGCTCGGACCGCCGCGCCGAGCGTGGCGAAGACAGAAGCAGTGGCCGCGGCGGCAACCGCGCTGATGACCGTGGAGGAAATCGCGGGGGCGACGGCGGTAGAGGTCGAGGCGGAGATCGTGGCAACGATTGACAGGCCTGGAGCGCACAGAAGGTCGCGGATGGAAGCAAATTGCGCCGACTGCTCGCCAAAGGAACGCAAGATGAGGCAATCCAGCTTTCCGTACTTGGTCATGTTTGTTCCTGCTACGTTTGTAAGCGTGCCGGTCTCTGCCGGCTGTCACGCCTGGTTCTCACACGCGCGGCGCTCTGCTCTCGGGGTTTAGTCGTCGCCTTTCTTCAGGCGCTCGAATTCCGCTCGAAGCTCATCCTGTTGCACCATGTCGGGCACGTACCTGACAGGTCTGCGGCGAGGTTCAAGGCTTCCACGGTCGTCGCCTGCTGCAGTCCATGACCTGCGCGAAAGTCAGGGCGTCTTCCTGTGACAGTTGCAGGGCAATCTGATACGAGTAAAGGAGTTGAGCAGGTCATTTACGTCCGGATTGCGCATGCGCAGGCAGATGTCGCGCAACTCCTCGTCCGTGAGGGCCGGCACATCCAGAGGTAGCGCTTTGCTTGGCATGGGCCGTCAGCGCAGGGAAAAACGAATGGTGGTGTCGTCCAGCGCAGCCCAAGCACCGACGGCGAGCCACACCTCAAGGGGGTGATCGATGGCCCACGCCGGGAATTGTCCATCCCTCGTTGTGCGGCATGGCACAGCACTGGTTGACTCTGTTGTGTCGCAAACAGATCAGGGCACGTTTCTTAAATGAAACTTAGGCCTAAGGCTACCGTGACGATGAGGGTCTGCCAGGCGCACCACTGCATCCGGATTGGACCACCAATCTCCTGCTGTGCCTGATGTTGACCCCAGGCAGGTTGCAAGACGCAGGCCGGCCGTAAGGCCGATTTGACAATCGCCGGGGACACACTGTGAGTTCAACCAAAACCGTGCCTTGCTTACTATGCGCTGCACTCGCGCGACGCTGGCTTGACCGACAAGATCGCCTGCGCGGTAGTCAAATATATCGCTGCGCTGCCTGTGGCGGGAGATTCGCAGTTACTGGCGACGCTCTGGGTGCTATCGAGCAGGGGCGTTGGGATGTTCCTGAATTGAAGGCTGCGGTTCGGCAGAACATTGCTTCGGGCGCCCTGCCGCGCATCGAAGATGTTGAAGGTAGGCCCCGCTTGATCGCGGTCGGCCGCCAGGCATCCTGAACTTCGGCGCATGAATTGCGGTGCTATGAGCCAACGTATGTAGCGAAGCTACTGGCAGGCAAGCAGTGGGCGCCGATCGCTCTGAAGGCGCGTGCCGATTTGCGCGTTCTCTGTGGGTAGGCGAGCATGGGGCTCCGTTGCCTCGCAAACATTTCTTGCTCACCTCGGGCCGACACGCGTCGATGTCCTGCAGGGCGAGAACAGCGGCGCTGCTACCCATTGTCGGATCCCTCCTTCTGCCGTCGGGTGTATTCGCTGACCTCGCCGCTTGCACAGAATGGAGTGGGCCTTGGCTGCATAGGCCAAGGCCCGTTTGGGCTACCGAAATTCCCCCGTCAAAACAGATATGAGGCCTTGGCTGCATGGGCCCAAGGCTCTTACTACAGGTCCCCCGTCACATCATATGCCGCATCGCACAAGAGCTTCGTTATGAATTGTGATGCAGCGCACAATATTGTCGCGAGTCACTTTATGGTGCTCGTCGATCGCTTGCTCGGCGCGGTAAGCCGACCAGTAGAAGTGGGAATATCGGCCGTGCCATAAAAAGCCATTCTCCGCTGGACTACTGCGAAGAGACGGCCGAGAAGGGAGGAAATTCCGTTCGTGCGTTTTGCGCTGGCGGGTATGCGACCGAGTGCGGTGACCGAGCAGATGGACGAGGGCGATGAGGCTTGCCGTTGAAGCGGATGGGGCGTTCTTTCATCATGCTAGGATTCCTCTGAAACGATGGGAGCGCGCCATGTCGAGCCATGCCTTGGTCGAAGAAGGGGAGTATTTCTGCCACTGCACGGTCTGGAAGTCGAAATCTGGATCCTGGGAGGCATCGGTATTGTTCGAGCGCAGAATCGATCACGCAAACGAGTTTGTCCCAGGCTTGCGACACAAGATCAAAGCCACGTTCAATAGCGAGGAAGAGGCGATGGCTGAAGCAATTGCTTACGCAAAGGCTTGCGTCGAGAACACTAAGACCGGGCTGTAGCCTCATGCGGCCACTCCGAAGCATTTTGATTCCTTCGCCGACCAACTCGCCATCTCAGGCGCGTTGGCGCTTACCAGTGCTGCCGCCTTACACGCGCGGCGTTTCGGCCAGCTTCCTATGCAGGCGAACTGCACTTGGAGAATCGGAATAGACGGCGGCGCTGCGGCATGCTGCGGACGCTGCGCGAGCGGGACGACTTGGTCTTAAAGGGCTACGATGGGATAAGAGCTTTCGGCAATTCGCTCCATGAGACCTCACATCCCTCATTCCCATCATGCATACCGTACCGGTGATCCGAGGCACGGCTGGCGCCACTATTTGATCCTCGCGGCGGTGGTGCTCGGGCTGGGCCTACTCTTCCTGGCGTGGCCTGGCTAAACGCGCTTGCGCGGAGGGGATGGAGGTCCCTGCGTCATCGTCTTGGACGCTCCTTTCAGTGCCAGCGACGCCCACAATCGATGTGGCTCCTGTACCATACGCGCCTTGCATTCCAAAGGGGTCGTATGTTCTTTCGAGCAGCGGTAATAGGGGCTGGCGTGGCAGTGGCCGCGATGATGGCCGGATGCGCCACCGGCACATCGGAAAAAGATATTCGTGCGCGTCCGCCGATGCGCTTGTTCACGCCGGCAAAAATGGCTGACGTTGCCAAATGCCTGCGCAACAATCTCGGCGACGAAGCCACGATGGTCAACCTGCCGGCACAGAACCAGATGGAAATCCGGATCGGACAGCCGAAGATCAGTGGCGAATTTGCGTATGCCTACCTGATCTCGCTGACCGCCAGGCCGGATGGCACGGCGGTCGAGTTGCGCAAGACCAATACATGGTTCCCGCAGATGACTCCGGAAGAACTGGAGACGGAAACCAAGGCGTGCGCGCGTAGCTGATCAGGCCAGCTTGCTAGTGGTTTCCAGTTCAAGCATCCTGCAGATCGCAGCCATGCTGCCTACCATGGTCCGGCGCTGCGCGCCCTGATAGACGCGCACGCCCTTGCACTGGCGGAAGGGCACCGGCTTGACCGG
This sequence comes from Cupriavidus sp. L7L, assembly GCF_004353535.1. Lineage (NCBI taxonomy): Bacteria > Pseudomonadati > Pseudomonadota > Betaproteobacteria > Burkholderiales > Burkholderiaceae > Cupriavidus > Cupriavidus sp. L7L. Next base: position 391,130 of record NZ_SMNY01000024.1, on the reverse strand, counting down.
GCGGCGGGCGGCGACGTGGTGGGTTTGCGGCATGGTTGCACCTCTTTTTCAGGCAAAAGCGGGGTCAACACCCGGCAAGCCGGGCGGCGTCTGCAAAGCAATGGAAGCGGGTGGGTCCGCGCAGGCGAAGCGCCTGCCGTGACCGGCTAGAAGCCGGAGGATCGGATCAGGCCGACCGCGATGCCTTCCAGCGAAAACTCTTCGCGCCCCGGTTCAACGATGATGTTGGCGAAGTCCGGGTTTTCCGCGATCAGCTCGATATGGCCGCCGCGCCGTTGCAGGCGCTTGACCGTGACATCGTCGCCGAGTCGCGCCACCACGATCTTGCCGTTGGGCGCTTCGCTGGCCCGGCGCACGGCGAGCAGGTCGCCGTCGAGAATGCCGGCGTCGCGCATGCTCAGGCCGCGCACGCGCAGCAGGTAGTCCGGGCGTTCATCGAAGACCGAGGCGTCCACCTGGTATTGGCGGTCGATATGTTCGGCGGCAAGGATGGGACTGCCGGCTGCGACGCGGCCAACCAACGGCAGCGTCAGCTGCAAAACGCCGGGGATGGGTAGCGAGAACTGGTCCGGCATTTCCGAGTCGCTGCGCGAAACCTTCAGGCGGATGCCGCGCGAGGCGCCAGGCGTCAGCTCGATCACGCCTTTGCGGGCCAACGCGCGCAGGTGCTCTTCCGCGGCATTTGGCGAGGAAAAGCCAAATTCGGCAGCAATCTCGGCACGCGTCGGCGGGAAGCCGGTACGGCGGATCGTATTGCGGATCAGATCGAAAATCTGCTGCTGCCGGGGTGTCAGGGTCGCCATGGGATCGCCGTTCCGTGCGGGCGCGCTGGGGCAGGGCTGGATGGGCTGCCCAACGGACTGGGCGGTCCCCGAAATCCTGCATCCGGCGGGCCGGGCACTGTATGTTTAAACAGTATGCTGTGATTTTATACAGTATCGGCGTCAGCGCAAGCAGAATTTTTGCTGGCGCGCGTGAACCGATCGGCCTCGGCGCGGGCCATGCCGGTGGAAGTCCGCCGTTACAATCGCGATTCCATCGCCCGGCGCATGTATTCCCTTCTGTTTCCTGAGCCCCAGCACCCATGACCCAATTGCCTCGCATCGTTGTATTGGCTACCGGCGGCACCATTGCCGGCGCTTCCGGCAACCCCGCCAGCAGCGCGCACTACCAGGCGGCCACCGTGCCCGTGTCGTCGTTGCTTGCGGCGGTGCCGGCGCTGCAGTCGGTGGCACGGATCGAAGCCGAGCAGGTGGCGCAGGTCGACAGCAAGGACATGACCTTTGCGCTGTGGGCCGCGCTGGCCGCTCGCGTCGAGCACTGGTCAACGCAGGCGGATGTGGCGGGCATCGTGATCACGCACGGCACCGATACGCTGGAAGAAACGGCGATGGCGCTGCACCTGACCCAGGCGTGCCCGGTCCCGGTGGTGATGACGGCGGCGATGCGGCCGTCCACCTCGCTGTCGGCCGACGGGCCGCTCAACCTGCTCGACGCGGTACGGGTGGCGGCGTATCCGGATGCGCGCGGGAAGGGTGTGCTGGTGGTGCTGAACCAGCAGATCCATGCGGCGCGCGATGTTGCCAAGGCGCATACCTCGGCGGTGGATGCCTTCGTGTCCCAGTGCGGGCCGCTCGGGCTGGTGCAGGACGACTACGTGGGCTTTGCCCGCACGCCCCGGCAGGCATGGGCGATCGGTCCGATGCCGGGCGCATGGCCGGTGGTCGAGATCGTGGCGAGCTACGCGCAGCCGGGCCGGATCGCCGTCGATGCGCTGGTGCAGGCTGGCGTGGCGGGCCTGGTGGTGGCCGCCGCCGGCAATGGCTCGATACACGAAGTGCTGGCGGAGGCCCTGGTGGATGCCGCCGCCGCCGGAGTGGCGGTGGTGCGCAGTTCGCGCACCGGGGCAGGTCATGTGGCGATTCCGGCGCATCCCAGCCCGTCCGATGGCGTTTTTGTCTCCGCCGCGGACCTGAATCCGTATAAGGCGAGGGTACTGCTGGCATTGGCGCTTGCGGCGGATCCTGCGCTGGCACGGGATCCCGTGCGCCTGCAGGCCGCCTTTGCCAAAGCCTGAGCCAGCCTTGCCGCTTGCGCGCCCCGCTGGCGCCGGGCTATAATTTAAGGCTATTCAACCTTGCCACACCGGACTCGTGACGCCCGGGTGGCTAATCCCAAAAGGAGCGTCAATGCGTCATTACGAAATCGTCTTCATCGTCCACCCGGACCAGAGCGAGCAAGTGCCGGCCATGATCGAGCGCTACAAGCAGCTCGTGACCTCGCAGAACGGCAACGTTCACCGCGTGGAAGACTGGGGCCGTCGCCAGATGGCCTACATGATCCAGAAGCTGGCCAAGGCTCACTACGTTTGCCTGAACATCGAATGCGGCAAGGACACGCTGGCTGAACTGGAACACGCCTTCAAGTTCAACGACGCCGTGCTGCGCCACCTGATCGTGCAGACCAAGAAGGCTGAAACCGCTCCTTCGCCGATGATGAAGGAAGTGCAGCGCGAAGAAGCCCGCAAGGCCGCGCAAACGACCACCGAAGGCCAGGCCGCCTGAGTGCGGACTGCGGTGCGCGCCCAGGCTGACCATGTCGGCCCTGGCGGCACGGATGGCAAACGGCAAGAGGCCCCGCGTTGAACCAGCTTCGGCTTGCCGCCACTTTGGCGGAACGCGATGCCCTGCGCTATACCCCGGCCGGAGTGCCCGTCGTGAACTGCATCCTGCAGTACAGCGGCGAGACGGTCGAGGCGGAAACGCCTCGGCAGGTTGAGTTTGCCATCGCGGCAATGGGGATCGGGCCGGTGGGTCAGCGGCTTGAGCGGTTACCGCTCGGCACGCTGCTCGACTGCGAAGGATTCCTCGCCCGCAAGCACCGCAACAGCAAGGCTCTCGTCTTTCACATCACCGGATGTAAAGCATTCGTAAAGGATTGAATCATGGCATTCGTCAAACGTGACAACAAGAACAAGAAGCGCTTCCAGCAACAGAACCCGCTGTTCAAGCGCAAGCGCTTCTGCCGCTTCACCGTGGCTGGCGTGGAACAGATCGACTACAAGGATCTGGACACCCTGAAGGACTTCATCGGCGACAACGGCAAGATCACGCCGGCCCGCCTGACCGGTACCAAGGCCCACTATCAGCGTCAGCTGGATACGGCGATCAAGCGTGCGCGTTTCCTCGCGCTGCTGCCGTACACCGACCTGCACAAGAACTGATAGGCCCTAGGTCCGTAACGGAGAAAACACGATGCAAGTCATTCTGCTGGAAAAAGTCATCAACCTGGGCAACCTGGGTGACATCGTCAAGGTGAAGGACGGTTACGCTCGTAACTTCCTGATCCCGTCGAAGAAGGCGCGCCGCGCCACGCAAACCGCGATCGCCGAATTCGAAGTCAAGCGCGCCGAGCTGGAAAAGGCCGCCGCCGAGAAGCTGGTCGCGGCGCAAGCCGAAGGCGAGAAGCTGAACGGCCTGACCGTCCAGATCAGCCAGAAGTCGGGTGTGGACGGCCGTCTGTTCGGCTCGGTCACCAACGCCGACATCGCCGTGGCCCTGGAAGGCCAAGGCTTCAAGGTCGAGAAGGCTCAGGTTCGCCTGCCGAACGGCCCGCTGAAGATGGTGGGCGACCACCCGATCAGCGTCGTGCTGCACACCGACGTCGTGGTCGACGTGACCGTGTCGGTGCTGGGCGAGCAGGTCTAAGACCCGCTGCAGCGGTGCCGCTGCGCGGCGCCGCCCGAAGCACTGCAAGCAGAAAAGGCAGGAGCCCTGGCTCCTGCCTTTTTTGTTGCCCGCTGGCGCTGGCCGGCAGATGTTGGACGCACGTCCGGCAAATGTCCGGTGTAGTGCGTCCTCCTGCCAGCGTCCCGCCGTTATAATCCCTCCCCATGAACGCGCCCGTCGCCGACCCCCAACTCGACAACCTCAAGGTCCCGCCGCATTCCATCGAAGCCGAGCAGTCGGTGCTCGGTGGCCTGCTGCTGGACAATGCCGCCTGGGACCGCATTGCGGACTTCCTTTCGGAGGCGGATTTCTACCGCTTCGACCACCGGATGATCTTCCAGAGCATCGCCCGGTTGATCTCGGCCACCAAGCCGGCCGACGTGATCACGGTCTATGAAATGCTGCAGGTTGCGGGCAAGGCCGAGGAAGTTGGCGGGCTGGCGTACCTGAATTCGCTGGCACAGAACACGCCCAGCGCGGCCAATATCCGCCGCTATGCGGAAATCGTGCGCGAGCGTGCGGTGCTGCGCAAGCTGGTTACGGTGGCCGACGATATCGCCTCGGCCGCCTTCGCGCCCAAGGGGCGGGAAGTCCGCGAGCTGCTGGACGAAGCTGAATCCAAGGTCTTTGCGATCGCCGAGGAAGGCGCGCGCGGCCAGGCCGGCTTCCAGGAAATCCAGCCGCTGCTGACGCAGGTGGTGGAGCGCATCGACGAGCTTTACCATCGCGACAGCACCAGCGACGTGACCGGCGTGCCCACGGGCTTCGTGGACCTGGACCGGATGACCAGCGGCATGCAGGGCGGCGACCTGATCATCGTCGCCGGCCGCCCGTCGATGGGTAAGACCGCGTTCTCGCTGAACATCGGCGAGCATGTGGCGGTGGAGCAGGGCCTGCCGGTGGCAGTGTTCTCGATGGAAATGGCCGGCACGCAGCTGGCCATGCGTATGCTCGGCTCGGTCGGGCGGCTGGACCAGCACCGGCTGCGTACCGGCCGCCTGCTGGATGAAGACTGGCCACGCCTGACGCATGCCATCCAGCGCATGAACGATGCGCAGCTGTTCATCGACGAAACTCCCGCGCTGAACCCGATGGAACTGCGCGCGCGCTCGCGCCGGCTGGCGCGCCAGTGCGGGCAGCTCGGCCTGATCATCATCGACTACCTGCAGCTGATGTCGGGCTCCGGCGGCGGTGAGAACCGCGCGACGGAAATTTCAGAGATTTCCCGTTCTCTGAAGGGCTTGGCCAAGGAACTCAACTGCCCGGTGATCGCGCTGTCGCAGCTGAACCGAAGCCTGGAACAGCGTCCCAACAAGCGTCCGGTGATGTCCGACCTGCGTGAATCCGGCGCTATCGAACAGGATGCCGACGTGATCCTGTTCATCTACCGCGACGAGGTCTACAACCCCGATTCGCAGGACAAGGGCACCGCCGAAATCATTATCGGCAAGCAGCGTAACGGCCCGATCGGCACGGTGCGGCTGACCTTCCTGGGCCAGTTCACCAAGTTCGATAACTTCACTGGCGGCCCGGCGTTCTTCGACAACGACACCTGACGAAGTCAAGCCGCCTGCAGAGATCGCGCCGCTGGCCGTCTCGTTTGTGCCAAATCGGCGGGCAATGTCCGCGTAACCCTGTAAAATATTGCGCTTTGATGACAGCCGCCGACCCGGCGGCTGTCGTGCTTCGCGTTCAATCCATCTGCAACACATCAGCAGCGCTACACGCGCCGCCTTAAGGAACATTCCATGTTCGGCCGATTCATGCCCACCGAGGGCAAGTTCTTCGAATATTTCAACCAGCACGCCGACTGCGCGGTGACCGCCGCCCACGAGCTCCAGGCCCTGGTCAACGACCTGCCCAACGCCGAGGCCCATGCCCGCCGCGTCCAGGCCACCGAGAAGAAGGCCGACCGGATCACGCACGACACCATCGACCTGCTGCACAAGACCTTCATCACGCCGCTGGACCGCGACGAGATCCACAAGCTCATCACGACCATGGACGATATCCTGGACCTGATGGAAGACGTGGCCGAGACCATCTCGCTGTACGACGTGACCAACCTGACCGAAGAGGCGCTGCGCCTGGCCGCAATCTGCGTGCAGTGCTGCGACCAGGTCAAGATCGCGGTGGGCCTGCTCGAGGACATGGGGAATGCCAGCACCATCCTGAAGACCGCCCAGCAGATCGACCAGCTCGAGTCCGAGGCCGACCGCGTGATGCGCTCGGCGATGTCGAAGCTGTTCCGCGACGAGACCGACGTGAAGCGCCTGATCAAGCTGAAGGCCATCTACGAACAGCTCGAGACGATCACCGACAAGTGCGAGGACGTCGCCAACATCATCGAAGGCATCGTCCTGGAAAACGCCTGAGGCGGCAATCGGCATGCAGACCATTCAAATGAGCCTGTGGGTGATTGCCCTGCTGGTGGCGCTCGCGCTGCTGTTCGACTTCATGAACGGCTTCCATGACGCGGCCAACTCGATCGCCACGGTGGTGTCCACCGGCGTGCTCAAGCCGCACCATGCGGTCGCTATGGCGGCGATGTGCAACGTCGTCGCCATCTTCGTCTTTCACCTGAAGGTGGCGGCCACCGTCGGCACCGGCACCATCGATGTCGGGATCGTCGACCACTACGTCATCTTCGGCGCCCTGGTCGGGGCGATCGCCTGGAACGTCATTACCTGGTACTACGGCATCCCGTCGTCGTCGTCGCACGCACTGATCGGCGGGCTGGTCGGCGCGGCGGTGGCCAAGGCCGGCACCGGTGCGCTGGTTGGCAGCGGTCTGCTGAAGACGGTGGCCTTTATCCTGATCTCGCCGTTCCTGGGTTTCGTGCTTGGCTCGATCATGATGGTGATGGTGGGCTGGACCTTCTTCCGCACCCCGCCGTCGCGTGTAGACCGCTGGTTCCGCCGGCTGCAGCTGGTGTCGGCCTCGCTGTACAGCCTGGGCCATGGCGGCAATGATGCGCAGAAGACCATCGGCATCATCTGGATGCTGCTGATCGCCAGTGGCCACGTGATGGCTGGCGGCCAACCCCCGACATGGGTGATCGTGAGCTGCTATGTGGCCATCGGCATGGGCACGCTGTTCGGCGGCTGGCGCATCGTGCGAACCATGGGGCAGAAGATCACCAAGCTCAAGCCGGTGGGCGGCTTCTGTGCCGAGACCGGGGGAGCGCTGACGCTGTTCTTTGCCTCGGCGCTGGGCGTGCCGGTATCGACCACGCATACGATCACAGGGGCCATCGTCGGCGTCGGTTCGGCGCAGAAGATGTCCGCGGTGCGCTGGGGTGTGGCCGGCAATATCGTGTGGGCCTGGGTGCTGACGATCCCGGCATCGGCCTTCATGGCGGCGATCGCATGGTGGATCGGGCGCCATATCCTGTAACGCAGGGTTGGACGGTCATGCAAAAAGCCAGGCAGCTGCCTGGCTTTTTGTTTGCCCGCGTGCCAGGCGCTCAGCGGTTGGCGAAGGCGGCGATGGGATCGTCGTCGTCGGGCAGCGGGGCCGGTTCCGGTACCGGCGGCGCTGGTGCAGGGGCCGGTATAGCAGGCGGCGGCAGGTTGATCGCGCCGGAAACCACGCGCCGCGCGCCGTTGTAGCGCGAGGCCCAGTATGGCTTGCCCATGTCTTCCAGCCGCACGGTGCCGCCGGACGATGGCGCATGGACAAAGCGGTTCTGGCCGACGTAGATGCCGACATGCGAGTTGGCGCGTCCGGTGGTGTTGAAGAACACCAGGTCGCCGGAGGCGACTTCGCTGCGGTCGAGCGTGGTACCGCGGGTGCCCATGGCTTCGGTGGTGCGCGGCAGGTCCACGCTGGCGGCACGGGATACCACATAGCGTACCAAGCCGCTGCAGTCAAAGCCGGCATCCGGCGTGTTGCCGCCGTAGCGGTAGGGCGTGCCGACCAGCGACATCGCCTGGATCGAGATCTCCTCGAGCCCGGCGCTGGGATCGATCATGGGCTTGCCGGGCGTACGCGGCAAGCTGCCATGGCGAGAGGGTGGGGAGCTGGCGCACGCTGCCAGCAGCAGTGCGGCGGCGCAGAGCAGCGGCATGCCGGCCCGGGCAAGCGGGCCTGGCAGTGCGGGAGGACTGGAAGAGCTAGGGGTACGGGGCAATGGCATCGCTGGATTCCGGTCGCCAGCCTGCCGGCGCACCGGAAGCCTTGACGCTACCAGCGTAGCTGGGCGTTGCGCGTACCGGTGCTGACCTTGATCGACTTGGCCTGGCCCTTGTAACTGGCTTCGATATTGTAGCTGCCTTCCGGCGCACGTATCAGGCAGCGGGGGCCGGCGGCGCGGAAGGTTGCGACCTCCTGTTCGTCGCGTACCAGCTTGACCGCGACGTCGGACAGGAACTCGCCCGCGGCGCCTTGCGTGAACAGGATGCCGATATTGAAATCCTTCTCGCGCGCGGCCAGCGCATCGCGCTCGTCTTCGGCGACACCGCCGCAGACATAGCTGACCGGACCCATGGTGCGGATCACCAGGTCGTCAGCCGCTGCGCGCGCCTGAAGCGGGCCGGCCAGGACCATGGCAGCGCCAATCAGCGCGGCCAGGCGGAGATGCTGTTGGTTCATCGACGCCTCCGGTTGGGGGTGCGGGACAACAAGCGGATGTGCGGACATCATAGCCGCATTGTGCTTGCCGTTCACGACAGCGGGCCGGGGCGCCCGCCCGCAAGGCAGGCGCCCCGGCTGCCGCCCGCGTCAGAGCACGTCGCCGGCGTGGTCGGCCAGTCGCGAGCGCTCGCCGCGCGCCAGCGTGATATGCCCGCTGTGGCTCCAGCCCTTGAAGCGGTCCACCACGTAGGTCAGGCCGGACGAACCTTCGGTCAGGTATGGCGTGTCGATCTGCGCGATATTGCCCAGGCAGATGATCTTGGTGCCGGGGCCCGCGCGCGTCACCAGCGTCTTCATCTGCTTGGGCGTCAGGTTCTGTGCCTCGTCGATGATGACGAACTTGTTGACGAAGGTGCGGCCGCGCATGAAGTTCATGCTCTTGACCTTGATGCGCGAGCGGATCAGCTCCTGCGTGGCGGCGCGGCCCCAGTCGCCGGCGCTGTCGTCGCTCTTCTGCAGCACTTCAAGGTTGTCGTCGAACGCGCCCATCCACGGCTGCATCTTCTCTTCCTCGGTGCCGGGCAGGAAGCCGATGTCCTCGCCGACCGGCACGGTGGCGCGGGTGACGATGATCTCGTTGTAGAGCTTCTGGTCGAGCACCTGCTCCAGGCCTGCCGCCAGCGCCAGCAGCGTCTTGCCGGTACCGGCCTGGCCCAGCAGCGTGACGAAGTCGATGTCGGGATTCATCAGCAGGTTGAGCGCGAAGTTCTGCTCGCGATTGCGCGCGGTCACGCTCCACACATTGTTCTTGTGGTGCGTGTAATCCTTGAGCGTCTGCAGCAGTGCGGTCTTGCCGTTGATTTCCTTGACCTGCGCGTACAGCGGCAGGCTGCCGTCGACCGGTTCCAGGTAGACGAACTGGTTGACCAGGAAGGAAGGCACCAGCGGTCCGGTCAGGCGATAGAACATCGCGCCGGACTTGGGATCCTGCCAGCTTTCCACGCCCTTGCCGTGCTTGGCCCAGAAGTCGCCGGGCAACTGCATGACGCCGGCGTAGAGCAGGTCCTTGTCTTCCAGGACCTGGTCGTTGTAGTAGTCCTCCGCCGGCAGCCCCAGTGCGCGCGCCTTGATGCGCATGTTGATGTCTTTGGACACCAGCACGACCTGGCGCTCGGGGTATTGCTGCTGCAGCGCGCTGACCACGCCCAGGATCTGGTTGTCGGCCTTGCCCTGCGGCAGGCCCTCGGGCAGCTTGATGTCGTTCAGCCGCGTCTGGAAGAACAGCTTGCCCTGCGCGTCGCGGTTGCCGAGCTTCTCCAGCGGCAGGCCCTCGTCGAGTACGCCGTCGGTGCCGCCCACCAGCGAATCGAGCGTGCGGCTGACCATGCGCGCGTTGCGCGCGACTTCGCTCATGCCCTTCTTGTGGTTGTCCAGTTCTTCGAGCGTCATCATCGGCAGATAGATGTCGTGTTCCTCGAAGCGGAAGAGCGAGCTCGGGTCGTGCATCAGCACGTTGGTGTCGAGCACGAACAGCTTGCTCGGGCCTTCGGCCTTGCGCGCGCGGCGCGAGGTGCCGGCCACGGGCTTGACCAGGCTGACCGGCGGCGCGCTGGCCGTGGGCGCGGGCCCGGCCGGGGTCTCGGTGCTGCGGGCGCGGGTACCACCGGCGGCGCGCGCCTTCACGGCAGGCGCCCTGGCCTCGCCGGTTTCCAGCAATGCCACGCGCTCGAGTGCCGGCACAGGTTTCTTCAACTGTGTGGCGGACTTGGCCTTGGGCACCGCGGAGACCGGAGCGAATTCGCTCGGGTCCAGCAATTGGGCAGGCTTGGCGGGCATGGTAGGCAGCGGCATGCTTGGCTTTCCTTTCAGGGGGACGAGAGAGGGGCTAAGGCGTCCGTGCCGCGACGCGCGACTGCGTCGTGGTCATGGGCCGGGGCATGCATGCGCGAGGCACCCGGCGCGGACAGGCGTGAGCGCAAACAAAAAAGCCGCCATGCCTGCATAACAGGGTTGGCGGCTTCTTTGCGGACCGGCGACACGGCAGGTCCGCGACCGGCCTGTGGCGCGAACCGCCTGGGCCGGGAAGTCGAATCAGCGTGGCATCCGGAATCTGAACTCATTACGGGCCAATGTATCCGAAGGTCCCGGGTTTGGCAATTGGGTTTGGCAACCCTTTGCGGCGCCGGCTGTACGCGGTGTCGCAGCCACGCAAAACACGCAGGACCTCAGATGGCGCGCACCAGTTCCAAAATTTCGTCGACATGGTTCGGCACCTTGATGCCGCGCAGCTCGTGCCGCAGGATGCCCTTGCCGTCGATGACAAAGGTGCTGCGCTCGATGCCGCGATACTCCTTGCCATAAAGCTTTTTCATCTTGATGACATCGAACAGTGCGCACACCGCTTCGTCGGCATCGGAGATCAGTTCGAACGGCAGCTCGAGCTTGGCCTTGAAGTTCTCGTGCGAACGGATGCTGTCGCGCGAGATGCCGAACACCTGCACGCCGGCCTTGGTGAAATCCTCGTACTGGTCGCGGAAGTTCATGGCCTCCGTGGTGCAACCCGGCGTGTTGTCCTTCGGGTAGAAGTACAGCACCACCGTCTTGCCGCGGAAGTCGGCAAGGCGGAAGGTGGCGTCGCCGGTCATCGGCGCGCTGAAGTCGGGTACGGCCTTGTTGAGACTGATCGTCATTCTTGTGGCTCCTGGGCAAGGGGCAGGGAGATTCGGGAAGGGGGGGCTGCCACCTTAGCGGGAGCAGATTGGGGCGCGCACCCGGACTTCAAGCGTGGCGTGGGCTCAACTTTGGCGTGGGCGCACCACGCGATCCCGCTTCGACCTCAGGCAGCGCCGGCGGCCGGCTCGATCAGCAGCACCGCAGCCACCTTGCGGCCCTCGGCCATCAGGATGTTGTAGGTGCGGCAGGCGGCCTGCATGTCCATCGCGTCGACGCCCACATGGCGGCGCGAGAGCGATGCGGTCAGGCGCGGGTGCGGGAAGCGCAGGCGCGAGCCGGTGCCAAGCAGCACCACTTCGGGATTGAGTTCGGCCAGCTGTTCGAAATGAGCCGGCTCGAGTTCTTCGAAGCGGTTCACCGGCCAGGGCCGGATTTCGCCCTCGGGCATGACCAGGATCGAGGTGGTGTGGCGGACGAGGTTGATCTCGATATAGTCCGGCCCATAGGCCGTGACGGTATTCAGCGACTGGGGCTGGTCGGCGTGGAGTTTCACTTGGAGGCCTCTGCGGCGGCCGCCGCGGATTGCATGGCCGGCCCGTGGGGCGGAAGGCCGGCAGCGCGGGCGGTCGTGGTGTGACGGGCAGGACAGGCGCAGGGCCGGGCCATGGCCCGCGTTCGCTTGCCGTACGCGCCGGTGGCGTACGCTGCAATGCAAGAATCCCTGCCGAAGTCTGTCATAATCCGATAAATTATAGCTTTTGCCTCCCTGTTTGCCACGCCTGTGCCACGCGCGCGTTGCATGGCAGCGGACGGCGCCTCCGCGTTCTTCCAGATTTAGCCAGGTTTTCTGCCCGGTGCCGCCGACGCGGCACACTATGCCTGCCCGACAGCTTGCCCGACATCGCCGTGAAACCCATCCAGAAATCCAACAAACTCAATAACGTTTGCTACGACATCCGCGGTCCGGTGCTGGAAAAGGCCAAGCAGATGGAGGAAGAAGGGCACAAGATCATCAAGCTGAATATTGGCAACCTCGCCGTATTCGGTTTTGACGCGCCGGAAGAGATTCAGCAGGACATGATGCGAAATCTGCCGAATTCGGCAGGTTATTCTGATTCCAAGGGCATTTTCGCTGCACGCAAGGCGATCATGCACTATACCCAGCAAAAAAATATCGAAGGCGTTGGCCTGGACGATATTTATGTCGGCAACGGCGCCTCCGAGCTGATCGTGATGGCGGTCAACGCGCTGCTCAACACCGGCGACGAAGTGCTGGTGCCGGCGCCGGACTACCCGCTGTGGACCGCCGCGGTCAGCCTGTCCGGCGGCACGCCGGTGCACTATATCTGCGACGAGGCCAACGAGTGGATGCCCGATCCGGCCGATATCCGCGCCCGCATCACGCCGCATACCAAGGCCATCGTCATCATCAACCCGAACAACCCCACCGGGGCGCTGTATTCGGATGAGCTGCTGCTCGAGATCGTCGCCATCGCGCGCGAGCATGGCCTGATCATCTTCGCCGACGAGATCTACGACAAGGTCCTGTACGACGGCGTCACCCACACCTCGATTGCCTCGCTGTCGACCGACGTGCTGACGGTGACCTTCAACGGCCTGTCCAAGAACTACCGCTCGTGCGGCTACCGCGCGGGCTGGATGGTGGTGTCGGGCGACAAGCGCCCGGCCATCGACTACATCGAAGGCCTGAACATGCTGTCGTCGATGCGCCTGTGCGCCAACGTGCCGGGCCAGTGGGCGATCCAGACCGCGCTGGGCGGCTACCAGAGCATCAACGACCTGGTCGCGGAAGGCGGGCGCCTGCGCCGCCAGCGCGACCTGGCCTATGAACTGATCACCGCGATCCCGGGCGTGACCTGCGTCAAGCCCAAGGCGGCGCTGTACCTGTTCCCGAAGCTGGACCTGTCGATGTACCCGGTGCAGGACGACCAGGAGTTCATCTACGAACTGCTGCAGGAGTCCAAGGTGCTGCTGGTGCAGGGCTCCGGCTTCAACTGGGCCAAGCCCGACCATTTCCGCATCGTGTTCCTGCCGCATGAGGAAGACCTGCGCGAGGCCATCGGCCGTATCGCGCGCTTCCTCGAGGCGTACCGGAAACGCCACGGCAAGGCAGCGGCCTGATTTCGCGGGCTGCGCCGCAACCCATCCTTAGCAACTCAGAAGATTGTCCATGAACCCCATCAAAGTTGGCCTGCTCGGCATCGGTACCGTCGGTAGCGGCACGTTCAACGTGCTCAAGCGCAACCAGGAAGAAATTCGTCGCCGCGCCGGCCGCGGCATCGAGATTGCCGTGGTGGCCGATCTCAACACCGAACGCGCGCGCGAACTGACCAACGGGGAAGTGGAGATCGTCAGCGACGCGCACCAGGTGGTGACGCGCCCCGACATCGACATCGTCATCGAGCTGATCGGCGGCTACGGCATTGCGCGCGAACTGGTGCTCAAGGCCATCGAGAACGGCAAGCACGTGGTCACCGCCAACAAGGCGCTGCTGGCCGTGCATGGCAACGAGATCTTCGAAGCCGCGCGCAAGAAGGGCGTGATCGTGGCCTTCGAAGCCGCGGTCGCCGGTGGCATCCCCATCATCAAGGCGCTGCGCGAAGGCCTGACCGCCAACCGCATCCAGTGGATCGCCGGCATCATCAACGGCACCACCAACTTCATCCTGTCCGAGATGCGCGACAAGGGCCTGGATTTCGACGTGGTCCTGAAGGAAGCGCAACAGCTGGGCTATGCCGAGGCCGACCCGACCTTCGATATCGAGGGCGTCGATGCCGCGCACAAGGTCACGCTGATGAGCGCGATCGCCTTCGGCATGCCGGTGCAATTCGACAAGGCGCACGTGGAGGGCATCACCAAGCTGTCCGCCACCGACATCAAGTACGCCGAGGAACTGGGCTACCGTATCAAGCTGCTGGGCATCACGCGCCGCCGCGAAGACGGCGTGGAGCTGCGCGTGCATCCGACGCTGGTGCCGGCCGCGCGCCTGATCGCCAACGTCGAAGGCGCGATGAACGCCGTGCTGGTGCAGGGCGACGCCGTGGGCGCCACGCTGTACTACGGCAAGGGTGCCGGCGCCGAGCCGACCGCCTCGGCCGTGATCGCCGACCTGGTCGACGTGACCCGCCTGCACACCGCCGACCCGAACCACCGCGTGCCGCACCTGGCGTTCCAGCCGGACGAGCTGTCGAGCGTGCCGGTGCTGCCGATCGAAGAGATCAACAGCTCGTACTACCTGCGCATGCGCGTGGCCGACGAGACCGGCGTGCTGGCCGAGATCACCCGCATCCTGGCCGAGGGCGGCATCTCGATCGACGCCATGCTGCAGAAGGAATCGCGCGAAGGCGAGCCGCAGACCGACATCATCATCCTCACGCACATCACGCGCGAGAAGCACGTCAACGCCGCCATCGCCAAGATCGAGGCGCTGTCGACCGTGCTGTCCGACGTGACGCGCCTGCGCATGGAAGAACTGAACTAAGCGCAGCCACCGCATAGCCACAGCAGAGCCACATGAAATACCAGTCGACCCGCGGCCATGACATGCCGCAATCGTTCTCCGAGATCCTGCTCGGCGGCCTGGCCCCCGATGGCGGCCTGTACCTGCCCAAGCAGTATCCGCAAGTCACGGCCGACGAGCTGGAGGCCTGGCGCAAGCTGCCGTATGCCGACCTGGCCTACGAGGTCCTGCGCAAGTTCTGCGACGACATTCCTGCCGAGGACCTGCGCGCGCTGACGCGCAAGACCTATACCGCCGAGGTGTACTGCAACGCGCGCGAGGGCGATAACACCGCCGACATCACGCCGCTGCGCACGCTGGGCGAAGAAGGCGGTACGAAGCTGCAACTGCTGGGCCTGTCCAACGGCCCGACGCTGGCCTTCAAGGACATGGCGATGCAGTTGCTCGGCAACCTGTTCGAGTACGCGCTCGCCCGTGCCGGCCAGGAGCTGAACATCCTGGGCGCGACCTCCGGCGACACCGGCAGCGCCGCCGAATACGCGATGCGCGGCAAGCGCGGCATCCGTGTGTTCATGCTGAGCCCGCACCGCAAGATGAGCGCGTTCCAGACCGCGCAGATGTTCAGCCTGCAGGACCCGAATATCTTCAACATCGCCATTGAAGGCGTGTTCGACGACGCGCAGGACATCGTCAAGGCCGTCTCCAACGACCACGAATTCAAGGCCCGCCAGAAGATCGGCACGGTCAATTCGATCAACTGGGCGCGCGTGGTGGCCCAGGTGGTTTACTACTTCAAGGGCTGGCTGCTGGCGACCGACGGCCCGGGCCAGAAGGTCTCGTTCTGCGTGCCGTCGGGCAACTTCGGCAATGTCTGCGCCGGCCATATCGCGCGCATGATGGGGCTGCCGATCGACAGGCTGGTGGTCGCCACCAACGAGAACGACGTGCTCGACGAGTTCTTCCGCACCGGCGCCTACCGCGTGCGCAAGTCGGCCGAGACGTATCACACCTCCAGCCCTAGCATGGATATCTCCAAGGCCTCGAACTTCGAGCGCTTCGTGTTCGACCTGCTGGGCCAGGACGCCGGCAAGCTGGCTGCGCTGTTCCGCGACGTGGATGAGAAGGGCGGCTTCGACCTGGCGGGCACGCCGGAATTCGACCGCATCCGCGCATTCGGCTTTGTCTCGGGCCGCAGCACGCATGAGGACCGGCTGGCGACCATCCGCGACCTGTCGTCGCGCTATGGCATCACCATCGATACCCACACCGCCGATGGCGTCAAGGTGGCGCGCGAGCATCTCAGCGCCGGCGTGCCGATGGTGGTGCTGGAGACGGCGCTGCCGGCCAAGTTCGCCGACACCATCCGCGAGGCGCTCGGCCACGAGCCGGAGCGTCCGGCCAGGTTCGAGGGCATCGAGAGCCTGCCGCAGCGCTTTGAAGTGATGCCGGCCGACGCCGCCAGGGTCAAGGCCTATATCGCCGGCCACACCGGCCTGTAAGCACGCTGGCGCCAAGGGCACGCTGCGGCACCGCGGCGTGCCGTGTCCGCGCCAACTCGCTACAATCAGGCTGCGGGCCCGATCCCCGGCCCCCGGATTGCTTCCTGCTGTCATGGCGGAGGCGATGCGCGGGCCGTTTCTTTTTGGCCAACCCGCATGGGCCAACCCTTCCTGCACATCGCACCATGACCCAAGCCGCAGCACCTTCCCGTCCCCCGATGCTGACCATGGCCCAGGCGCTCGATGCGCTGCTGTCCGCCGCGCGCCCGCTGGCGCAGGTAGAGCAGGTCGACACGCTTGACGCCAATGGCCGCGTGCTGGCCGCGCCCGTGACCAGCACGCTGCGCGTGCCGCCGGCGGACAACACCTCGATGGATGGCTACGCCATGCGCGCCGCCGATGTCCCGGCAGCGGGCACGCGGCTGCGCGTGTCGCAGCGGATTCCGGCGGGGCATGTCGGCACCGAACTGCAGCCGGGCACCGCCGCGCGCATCTTTACCGGCGGCCTGATTCCGCCAGGCGCCGACGCCGTCGTGATGCAGGAGCAATGCACGGCGGAGGGCGAGGACGTGATCGTCAACCACGTGCCGCAATCCGGTGAATGGATCCGGCGCGCAGGCGAGGACATCGAGGCCGGCAGCGTGATCCTGCCCGCGGGCACGCGGCTGACGCCGCAGGCGCTGGGCCTGGCCGCGTCGGTCGGGCAGGCGAAGCTGGACGTGGTGCGCCGCGTGCGCGTCGCGGTGTTTTTCACCGGCGACGAACTGGCGATGCCGGGCGAGCCGCTCAAGCCGGGCGCGATCTACAACTCGAATCGCTTCACGCTGCGCGGCCTGCTGGAAAACCTGGGCTGCGAGGTCAGCGACTTCGGCATCGTGCCCGATACGCTGGCGGCCACGCGCGAGACGCTGCGCCGCGCGGCGCAGGGGCACGACCTGATCATCACGTCGGGTGGCGTGTCGGTCGGCGAGGAAGACCATATCAAGCCCGCGGTCGAGGCGGAAGGTCGCCTCGACATGTGGCAGATCGCAATCAAGCCGGGCAAGCCGCTGGCGTTCGGCCAGGTCAACAGCGCAGGGCCCGACCGGGCGTTTTTCCTGGGCCTGCCGGGCAACCCGGTGTCGAGCTTCGTTACCTTCCTGCTGTTCGTGCGGCCGTTCATCCTGCGCCTGCAGGGCGTTGCCGACGTGGCGCCGCGCCGCCTGCCGCTGCGCGCCGATTTCGAACTGAACAAGGGCGACCGCCGCAACGAGTTCCTGCGCGCGCGCATCAATACCGAAGGCGGGCTGGACCTGTTTCCCAACCAGAGTTCCGGCGTGCTCACGTCCACGGTATGGGGCGACGGGCTGATCGACAACCCTCCCAACCAGGCCATCGCGCGCGGCGATACCGTGCAATTCATTCCGTTTGACGGCCTGCTCGCATAGCCGGCCCGCATTACCAGCATGTACACAGAGGCAGTCATGACCATCGAACTACGATTCTTCGCCAGCGTGCGCGAACAACTCGGCGTGGCCGAGGAGCGCGCCGAGGTGCCGGCCGAGGTCCGCACCGTGGGCGAGCTGCGCCAGTGGCTGCGCCAGCGCGGCGGCGCCTGGGCCGAGACCCTGGCCGAAGGCCGCGCGCTGCGCATGGCCGTCGACCACGCGGTGGCGCGCCCCGACACGGCGATCACCGATGGCTGCGAGGTTGCCTTCTTCCCGCCCGTTACCGGAGGCTGAGATGAGCGTCAGGGTTCAGCGCGAGGATTTCGACCTGGGCGCCGAGGTGGCGGCACTGCGCGCCGGCAACCCGCAGGTCGGCGCCGTGGCCAGCTTTATCGGCACCGTGCGCGATGTCAGCGAGGGCAGCGCCATCAGCGCGATGGAGCTGGAGCACTACCCGGGCATGACCGAGAAGGCGCTGGCGCAGATCGAGGCGGCGGCGTGCGCGCGCTGGGAACTGCTGGGCGTCACCGTCATCCATCGCGTCGGCCCGCTGCTGCCGCTGGACCAGATTGTGCTGGTCGCGGTCGCATCGAAGCATCGCGGCAATGCGTTCGCGGCTTGCGAATTCATCATGGACTACCTCAAGTCCGAAGCGCCGTTCTGGAAGAAGGAAGAAACGCCGGAAGGCGCGCGCTGGGTCGATGCACGCGTGACCGATGAGGACGCGCTGAAGCGCTGGGGTATCCAGTCGCTCAACGCCAGCGGAGAGGGTGGAGAGGGCAGCGAGGGCAAGCCCTGATGGGCCCGTTGGGGTTTGTCGCCGTCGGCGTCGGCGCCGCGGCGGGGGCATGGCTGCGCTGGGGTTTCTCGGTGCTGTGGAATGCGCTCAACCCCGCGCTGCCGTACGGCACGCTGGCCGCCAACCTGCTGGGCGGCTACCTGATCGGGCTTGCCGTCGGTTTTTTCGATACCCATGCCGGCCTGCCGCCGGAATGGCGCCTGCTGGCCATCACCGGTTTCCTTGGCGGCCTGACCACGTTCTCGACCTTTTCCAGCGAGGTGCTTGCCAACCTGCTCGCCGGCGACTACGGCTGGGCAGCGATGCACCTGCTGCTGCACCTGGGCGGCTCGCTGTTGCTGACCGCGCTGGGACTCTGGACTTACCGCGTGCTGGCCTGAGCCACCAGCGCGCGCAGCGCGGCATTGAATACCTGCGGCTGCTCCATGTGCGGACTGTGGCCGGCGCCGGCGATCACGGTGAGGCCCGCGTCGGGCCGCAAGCCGTGGGTGGCGATGCCTACTGCCGGGGCATACAGCCGGCTGGCCTCGCCATACAGGTGGAACAGCGGCAGGCGCGCCGTGCGCAGCGTGTCGCGGAAGTCCTGCCTTGCCATGTCTTCCCATAGCGCGGCCAGCGTGGCGGCCTCGCAGCTCTGCGCCATCCGCGCAATGCGCTGCATCGCCGCGCCGTCGGGGCGCCGTCCTGCCGCCCACAGTCCCAATGCCACCGAAGGCGCCAGCCGCGGCCAGTCGGCGCGGATGCGCGCCGCCATCTGCCTGGCCTGGGTCATGTCGTAATGGCCGTGGAGTCCGTGCGGCCATTGCGGGTCGGTGACCAGCCGGGGCGTCATGTCGATGCTGCCAACTGCCGCCAGTGGACAACCCGGATGGTCACGCAGCAGCGTCCATGCCACCATCGCGCCCATCGACCAGCCCGCCACGACCACATCGTCCAGCCCGAGATGGCCGACCAGCGCCGCGGCATCGCGCGCCAGCGCCGCGATGGTGGTGCCGGTGCCGTGCCGCGACAGCCCGTGGCCGGCATGGTCGGGCGCAATCACCCTGAATCCCGCCCGCGCCAGCGCGCGCTGGCCGTCGAAGGCTTCGCCGGTGACGGACCAGCCGTGCAGCAGCAGCAGCGGCCGGCCGGCGCCGGCTTCGCGCCAGCCCGGCAAGGCGCCATGCGCCGGATGTGTGGAAAAGGGCGGGGCGGCGGCGCTGTCACAAGCCGAATCGGGAGCGTCCAACGACGTGTCTCTCCAGGCGGTAGGTGGGGGGCGATGCAAGCGAGGGCAGGGTGCGCCTCTATTGACATCCACGCCGGTCAATTTATACGATGAAACATGAATCAGATATCAGGTTTTGCCTGCATATCGGTTTCCGGGGTGGCGGCAGGGGCGAGGAGGAGTAGGAGGAGGTGCCTGCGGCATGACCCGAAGCGGCTGGCATTCCCATGACAAGGCGCGCAGCGCCACCGGAGACAAGATGTCCCAGACCGAGACTGGCGAAGTCGGCGAAGCCACCGACATGGCCCACGCCGGCGGCATGTGCCCGCCCAAGACCGCGCGCGGGCAGAAGACCCGTGCAGCGTTGCTGCGCGCCGCCGAAAAAGTGTTCGGCGAGAAGGGCTACTACGCCGCGTCGATCTCCGAGATCACGCAGGAAGCCAAGGTCGCCATGGGCACCTTCTACCTGTACTTCAAGGACAAGGAAGATATTTTCCGAGCGCTGGTCGGCCACATGCTGGAGCTGGTGCGCACCCACCTGCGCAAGCACGTGGCCAACGCCGCCAGCCAGATGGAAGCCGAGCGGCTGGGCCTGAAGGCCTTTCTCTCCTTCGTTTCGCGCCACAAGAACCTGTACCGCATTGTGCTGGACTCGTACTCGGTGGACGAAACCATCTACAGCAGCTATTTCCAGGTCTTTGCCGAGCTCTACAGCCGGCGGCTGGAGCGCGCCGAAGAGCAGGGCGAAATCGTCCCCGGCGATGCCGAGGTGCGCGCGTGGTGCCTGATCGGCATCAGCAACTTCCTCGGCATGCGCTATGCGCGCTGGAAGCGTCCGGCCTCCATGGAGAAGGTGGTCGATACCGCCTTCGGCCTGATCGCCCACGGCCTGCAGCCGCGATGACCACGGCCGCAGATCCGCTGGTCTTGCTCGAACGCCGGGACGGCGTGGCCCTGCTGCGCCTCAACCGGCCGCAGCGGCACAACAGCCTCGTGCCGGCGTTGCTGGAAGCCTTGCTGGCCGCACTGGACGAGGTCGAAGCCGACACGTCGGTCCGTGCCGTGGTGCTGACGCATGCAGGGCGCAATTTCTCGACTGGCGGCGACGTGGCGGCCTTTGCGGCGCAAGGCGATGGCATTGCCGCCTACGCCAGCGAGTTGCTCGCGCTGCTGAACCGTTCGATCCTGCGCCTCACGGCACTGCGTTGCCCGGTGGTGGCGGCCGTCGAAGGCTGGCTGACCGGCGGCTCGCTCGGGCTGGCGCTGGCCTGCGACATGGCCGTACTGGCGCAGGATGCGCGCATCGCGCCGTTCTACACGGTGGTGGGCTTCAGCCCGGACGGCGGCTGGACGGCGATGCTGCCGCAGCTGGCCGGTCCGGCACGGGCGCGCGCCTGGCAACTGAACAACACGGTCGTGGCGGCGCCGGATGCCGTCATGCATGGCCTGGCCTCTGCGCTGTCCGCACCCGGTGCGGCAGAGGCCGATGCAATCGCGCTGGCGCGCGGCGTGGCGGACAAGTTGCCCGGCAGCGTGGCGCATACCCGCGCGCTGCTGCGCTGGGACGCCGACGCGCTGGCAGCGGGCCTGGAACGCGAGCGCGCCGCCTTCGTCGCGCAGATCTCCAGCGCGGAGACCGCGGACGGCATGCGCCGCTTCCTTGCCGGGCGCACGCGAGAGTAGCCGGGCAGTAGAAATTCCCGCAGTTGCAGCAGGTTCCAGCCCTTCTAACGCAAAAGAACCCGAACACAGGAGACAGCCATGCAAAGCAACCCCCTCGCCGTACGCGCCCTGGTCATGGCCGCCGGCCTTCTTGCCACCGGCGCCGCGCTGGCCAAGGATATCCGCATCGCCCACGTCTACGACAAGACCGGCGCGCTGGAAGCGTATGCCAAGCAGACCCAGACCGGCCTGCTGATGGGCCTGGAATACGCCACCAACGGCACCATGACCGTCAACGGCAACAAGCTGGTGGTGATCGAAAAGGATACGCAGGGCAAGCCTGACGTGGCCAAGGCGCAGCTTGCCGCCGCCTACAGCGACGACCGCGCCGATATCGCCGTCGGCCCGACGTCGTCCGGCACCGCGCTGGCGATGCTGTCGGTGGCGGAGGAATACAAGAAGGTGCTGCTGGTCGAGCCCGCCGTCGCCGATTCGATCACCGGCGACAAATGGAACCGCTATATCTTCCGCACCGGCCGCAATTCGTCGCAGGACGCGATCTCCAATGCCGTGGCGCTGGACAAGCCGGGCGTGACCATCGCCACGCTGGCGCAGGACTATGCCTTCGGCCGCGACGGCGTGAAAGCGTTCAAGGGCGCGCTCAAGAACGCGAAGATCGTCCATGAGGAATACCTGCCCACCAACACCACGGACTTCACTGCCGGTGCGCAGCGCTTGTTCGATTCGCTCAAGGACAAGCCTGGCCGCAAGGTGATCTTCATCATCTGGGCCGGCGCCGGCAATCCGTTCAAGATCGCGGACCTCGATCCCAAGCGCTACGGCATCGAGATCGCCACCGGCGGCAATATCCTCCCGGCGATGACCAGCTACAAGAACTTCCCCGGCATGGAAGGGGCCACGTACTACTACTTCGGCATCCCGAAGAACAAGGCCAACGAGTGGCTGGTGTCGAACCACTACAGCAAGTTCAAGGCACCGCCCGATTTCTTCACCGCCGGCGGCATGACCGCTGGCATCGCGCTGGTCGAGGCGCTGAAGAAGACCAACGGAGACACCGGCACCGACAAGCTGATCATGGCGATGGAAGGCATGTCTTTCGAGACCCCCAAGGGCAAGATGACCTTCCGCAAGGAAGACCACCAGGCGATGCAGTCGATGTACCACTTCAAGATCAAGGTGGACCCGGCCTTTGCCTGGGGCGTGCCCGAGCTCGTGCGCGAGATCAAGCCCGAAGAGATGAACGTGCCCGTGCGCAACCAACGCTGATGAACGCGCCAGCCCCCTCCGCCCCCTCGGCCTCCTCCGCCCGCTCTGCCGGCCTGCCGGCGTCGCAGTCGCCCGCTGCGCAGCGCGGCACGGCCGCGGCGGCCGGCGCCCGGCCGTTGCTCGAGACGCGCGACCTGACCATCCGCTTCGGCGGCCATGTCGCGGTCAATGCGGTGTCGTGCGCATTCCGGCCGGGCGAGCTGACCTGCATCGTCGGCCCGAACGGCGCCGGCAAGACCACGTACTTCAACCTGGTCTCGGGGCAGTTGCCGCCCTCCGCCGGGCAGATCCTGCTCGACGGCGAGGACGTGACGCGCCTGCCGGTGTCGCAGAAGACCCGGCGCGGCATCGGCCGGGCCTTCCAGCTGACCAGCCTGTTCCCGCAGCTGTCCGTGCTGGAGAACGTGCGGCTGGCGGTGCAGGCGCGGCAGCAGCGCGGCATCGACCTGATCTCGATGTGGACCAGTCACCGCGACATACGCGCGCAGGCGCTGGCGATCCTGGAGCGGGTCGCGCTGGCGGGCAAGCAGCACCTGGCGGTGGCGTCGCTGCCGCATGGCGACCAGCGCAAGCTGGAAGTCGGCATCCTGCTGGCGCTGCAGCCGCGCGTGTTCATGTTCGACGAACCCACCGCGGGGATGAGCGTGGACGAAGTGCCGGTGATCCTGGACCTGATCCGCGAGATCCGCCAGGACCGCAGCAAGACGGTGCTGCTGGTCGAGCACAAGATGGATGTGGTGCGCTCGCTGGCGGATCGCATCATCGTGCTGCACAACGGCACGCTGGTGGCCGACGGCGACCCCGCCGAGGTGATCGCATCGCCGGTAGTGCAGCAGGCTTACCTGGGCATGGCGGAGGAAGAGAAGGAGGGCGGCAACCATGGCTGACGCGCAACACGCCACGCCGATCCTGCGGCTGCAGGGGGTGCAGACCCATATCGGCCCGTACCACATCCTGCACGGCGTCAGCTTCGACGTGCCGCGCGGCGGCGTGACCATGCTGCTGGGGCGCAACGGCGCCGGCAAGACCACCACGCTGCGCACCATCATGGGTTTGTGGCAGGCAAGCGCCGGCACGGTGAGCTTCGACGGCACGGACATCACGCGCCACAGCACGCCGTCGATCGCGCAGGCAGGCATTGCCTACGTGCCGGAGAACATGAGCGTGTTTTCCGACCTCACCGTGGCCGAGAACATGCGCCTTGCCGCGCGCAGCGGGGCCATCGACGAGCGGCGGCTGGACTGGGTCTTTCGCATGTTCCCGGCACTGAAGACCTTCTGGCACCAGCGTGCCGGCGTGCTGTCGGGCGGGCAGAAACAGATGCTGTCGGTGGCGCGCGCGATCATCGAGCCGCGCAAGCTGCTGATCGTCGACGAGCCCACCAAGGGGCTGGCACCCGCGATCATCCAGAACATGATCCATGTCTTCCGCGAGCTCAAGCAGACCGAAGTGTCGATCCTGCTGGTGGAGCAGAACTTCAACATGGCAAAGTCGGTGGGGGATACGGTGGCAGTGATGGATGACGGACGCACCGTGCATGCGGGAACGATGGCGGCGCTGGCGGGGGATGACGGGCTGCAGCAGCAATTGCTGGGGCTGTCGCTGGCGGCACACCAGTAGCGCCGTGCAGGACTGATGGTTTGCTCCCCGCGTGCGGGAGAGGGGAGAAAACAACGTGCGGCCGATACGCCCGCCGCAGGATGGAGACCCATGACAACTTCAACGACCTTACCTACCGCACCGCCGGCAGCCCTGCCCAAGGTCCGGCTCGACTGGACCCCGCTGGCCCTGGCGCCGCTGCTGATGCTGCTAGCCTTCCCGCTGGTCGGCAGCCCTTCGACCTGGCTCACGCTGACCATCGCCGGCCTGGCGATGGGGATGATCATCTTCGTGGTGTCCTCCGGCCTCACGCTGGTCTTCGGCCTGATGGACGTGCTCAATTTCGGCCACGGCGCCTTCATCGCGCTGGGCGCCTACGTGGCGGCATCGGTGCTGCTGCCGATGGCAGGCTGGGTGGAGGCGGACAGCCTCGTGCAGAACCTGGCGGTCTTCGCGCTGGCGATTGCCGCGGCCATGGTCGCCGCCGGCGCGGTCGGGCTGTTCTTCGAGCGCGTGGTGGTGCGCCCCGTCTATGGCCAGCACCTGAAGCAGATCCTGATCACCATGGGCGGCATGATTGTCGCCGAGCAGCTGATCAAGGCGATCTGGGGCCCGGAAACCATTGCGCTGCAGGTGCCCACCACCTTCCGCGGCGCGGTGCTGCTGGGCGATGCCGCGATCGAGAAATACCGGCTGATCGCGATGGCCCTCGGGCTGGTGATCTTTATCGCGATGGTGCTGCTGCTCAACCGCACCCGCATCGGCCTGCTGATCCGCGCGGGCGTGGAGAACCGCGAGATGGTCGAGGCGCTCGGCTATCGCATCCGCCGGCTGTTTATCGGCGTGTTCGTGGTCGGCGCTGGGCTCGCCGGGCTGGGCGGCGTGCTGTGGGGGCTGTACCAGCAGAACATCACCGCGGCGATCGGCGCGCAGGTGAACGTGCTGATCTTCATCGTCATCATCATCGGCGGGCTGGGTTCGACCACGGGCTGCTTTGTCGGCGCGCTGCTGGTCGGCCTGATGGCCAACTACACCGGTTTCCTGTACCCGAAGGTTGCGCTGTTCTCCAACATCCTGCTGATGATGCTGATCCTGCTGTGGCGCCCGCAAGGACTGTGCCCGGTGGCACGGCGCTGAACGGAGCGACACGACCATGATCCGACTTCTCTCCGGCGACCTGCCGCGCAGCCGCGTGCTCACCGTGATCCTGCTGCTGATCCTGCTGGCGCTGGCCTGCGCGCCGTTCGCCTTTCCCGGCGCGCGCGCACTGAACATGGCGGCCAAGATCTGCATCTTCGTGGTGCTGGTGGCCAGCTATGACCTGCTGCTGGGCTACACCGGCATCGTCTCGTTTGCGCACACCATGTTCTTCGGCATCGGCGGCTATGGCGTGGCCATCGCGATGTCGCGCATGGAGCCGGGCTGGGGCGCACTCGCCGTGGGCGCCGCGGGCGCGCTGGCGGTCTCGGCGCTGCTGGCTTTCCTGATCGGCCTGTTCTCGCTGCGCGTGCGTGCGATCTTCTTCGCGATGATCACGCTGGCGGTGGCGACCGCCTTCGCCACGCTGGTGTCGCAGTTGTCGGAATGGACCGGCGGCGAGGACGGGCTGACCTTCAAGGTGCCCGAGGTGCTGCGCCCGGGCTTCTCGCTCGGCGACGCCGAGCTGCTGGGCGTGCCGCTGACCGGCAAGCTGCTGAGCTACTACCTGGTGTTTGCCGGCGCGCTGGTGCTGTTCCTGGCGCTGCTGCGCGTCGTCAATTCGCCGTTCGGCCGCGTGCTGCAGGCGATCCGCGAGAATGACTTCCGTGCCGAGGCCATCGGCTACCGCACTGTGGTCTACCGCACGGTGTCGACGGTCTTGTCTGCGATGTTCGCCACGCTGGCCGGGGTGCTGATGGCGGTTTGGCTGCGCTATAACGGTCCTGACACCTCGCTGTCATTCGAGATCATGGTCGACATCCTGCTGATCGTGGTGATCGGCGGCATGGGCACGATCTATGGCGCGGTGATCGGCACGGTGCTGTTCCTGGTGGCGCAGACCTACCTGCAGGACGTGATGAAGCTGGCGAGCGACGCCACCACGGCGCTGCCGCTGCTGTCGTCGCTGCTGCATCCGGACCGCTGGCTGCTGTGGCTCGGCCTGCTGTTTATCCTGAGCGTCTACTACTTCCCGCAGGGCGTGGTGGGGCGGCTGCGCGGCAATCGGGCCGTGCAGGACGTGGCAACCTGAGCGGAGGCCCGCGCAATGTACGTAATCGACTGGCTGCACAAGAACGCGCAGCACACCCCCGACAAGATCGCGCTGGTGGACGTGGAAAGCGGCCGCCGGGTGACCTATCGCCAGTTCGACGAGCGCGCCAGCCGCTTCGCCGAATACCTGGCCGAAGGCCTGCAGCTGGCGCCAGGCACGCGCGTCGCCGTGCTGGCGCACAACAGCTCCGACTATTTCGAGATGCTGTACGGCTGCGCCAAGGCCGGCATGGTGATGGTGTGCCTGAACTGGCGCCTGCCCGCGGCGGAATTGCTGCCGATCCTGCAGGACTGCACGCCCGAGGTGTTGGTCGCCGGCGATGGCTTCCTGGCCGTGGCCGCCGAACTGGCGCGCACCTTGCCGCTGCGCGCGGTGCTGCATCTTGCCGACGACGAGGCGGCCGATGTACCCGGTGGCTGGACCGAGTACGAAGCCGTGCTCGACGCGGCCTCGGGGCGCATCATCGAGATGCCGTGCCGCGACGAGTCCGAGGTATGGCACCTGCTGTACACCTCCGGCACCACCGGCAAGCCCAAGGGCGTGATCCAGACCTATGGCATGGTGTTCTTCAACGCCGTCAACGCCATGCTGGCCAACAAGATCACGCGCGACGACGTGTTCCTGAACGTGCTGCCGTTCTTTCATACCGGCGGCCTGAACCTGTATGCCAACCCGGTGCTGCATGCCGGCGGCACGGTGCACATCATGCGGCAGTTCGAGCCGCAGGTCGTGCTGGACCGGCTCGACCGCAAATCGGGCGAGGGCATCACCATGTTCTTCGCGGTGCCGGCGGTGTACCTGTTCCTGAGCCAGCATGCCGGCTTTGCGCAAGCGGACTTCTCCGGCGTGCGCAACATGTCGGCGGGCGGCTCGCCGGTGCCGCGGCCGCTGCTGGAAGCCTACCTGGCCAAGGGCGTGACCATCTGCTTCGGCTTCGGCATGACCGAAACCGGGCCCACGGTCTTTGTCTGCGACGAAGACACCGCGCGCCGCAAGATCGGCACCATCGGCAAGCCGGTGGGATCGATGCTGACGCGCATCATCGACCCCGTGGGCAATGATGTCCCGCCCGGCGAGCGGGGCGAGCTGCTGATCAAGGGGCCGGGGGTCACGCCCGGCTACTGGAACCTGCCGGAAGCGACTGCCAATGCGATCCGCGACGGCTGGCTGCATTCCGGCGACATCGCCTGGCGCGACGAGGACGGCGACTACTACATCGTCGATCGCGCCAAGGACATGTACATCTCCGGCGGCGAGAACGTCTATCCCGCCGAAGTCGAAAATGTACTGTTCCAGCTGCCGGGCGTGGCCGAGGCCGCCGTGATCGGCGCGCCGGACGCACGCTGGGGCGAGACGGGCATGGCGCTGGTGGTGCTGCGCGCTGGCGCCTCGCTCGATGCGGAGCAGGTCATCGCCCATTGCAAGGCGCAGCTTGCCGGCTACAAGGTGCCGCGCCATGTGCGCTTTGTCGACGCGTTGCCGCGCACGCCGTCGGGCAAGGTGGAGAAGCACAAGCTGCGCGCCAGGTTTGCCGGCTGACGCGCCGCGTCCCGCCATACGAATTTCCAGCATTTCCTGCAGTCCCCGCAGTCCCGCTGTCCGCAGTCTCCGCTGTTCCTCATTGACGTACGTCTCTACCGCCCCGACGCGGGCGACAGAAGGAGGGTGACATGCATTCCAAGCAGTTTCCGCCGCCGCAGCAAGGCAGCTTGCGCGGTACGGTGTTCGCCGTCGCGGCAGCGATGCTGGCCGCTGCCTGTGGCTCGGGCGATGACAACAATGGCAACGGCAACAACCCCAACACCAAGCCCGCATATATCGGCGCGGTCAACATCAACAGCTACAACGGCAGCAGCGACGACCTGCTGACCGCGGGGCTGGGCAAGGACGGACTTGCCAGTGCCACCGCGCCGCTGCCGGCCAATGCCACCGCCCCGACCGCGGCGGAACTGCGGCGCTACGCGATCTACTCCAACTACCGAGCCATCGTCGACACCACCGCGGCTGGCGGCTATGGCTCGCTGTACGGCCCCAACGTGGACGCGCAGGGCAATGTCACCGGCTCGGAGGGCAAGATCGCCGGCGTGGAATACCTGGCGTATTCGGACGACGGCACGGGCCAGCAGAACGTGACCATGCTGGTGCAGATCCCGGCCGGCTTCGATACGGCCAGGCCGTGCGTGATCACCGCCACGTCGTCGGGCTCGCGCGGCGTGTACGGCGCCATCGCGACCGGCGAATGGGGGCTGAAGCGCGGCTGCGCGGTCGCCTACACCGACAAGGGCACCGGCGCCGCGCCGCACGACCTGGATACCGATACCGTGCCGCTGATCGACGGCACCCGCGCCACGCGCGCGGCCGCCGGCAAGAATGCGCAGTTCGCCGCGCCCGCAGGCGCCACGTCGCTGGCGGATTTCACCGGCACCAGCCCGCACCGGCTCGCGTTCAAGCACGCGCATTCGCAGCGCAATCCGGAGAAGGACTGGGGCAAGTTCACATTGCAGGCGGTGGAGTTCGCGATCTGGGCGATCAATGACCGCTTCGGCGCGGTGTCCGCCAACGGCACGCGCCAGCGCAGCATGGACAAGGGCAAGATCCTGGTGATCGCGTCGAGCGTGTCGAACGGTGGCGGCGCCGCGGTGGCCGCTGCCGAGCAGGACACCGATGGCCTGATCGATGGCGTGGCCGTGGGCGAGCCCAACCTCAACATGCCACCGGATACAGGCGTGGTGGTGCGGCGCGGCGGCGTGCAGGTGCCGTCTTCGGGCCGCACGCTGTATGACTACACCAGCACGGCCAACCTGCTGCAGCACTGCGCCGCGCGCACCACTGCGCTGACGCAGTCACCGTTCTACGACAACCCGACCATGGCGCCGTTCTTCGCGGCGCGCTGCACCACGCTGGCGGAAAAGGGACTGGTCACCGGCACCAATACCAGCGAGCAAAGCGCCAGTGCGCTGCAGGCGCTGCATGAAGCGGGCTGGGAGTCCGAATCCGATGACCTGCACCCGTCGCTGGCCGCCTTCGACACCGCTGCCGCGATCACCGTGACCTACGCCAACGCCTACGCGCAGGCCAGCGTGACCGACAAGCTGTGCGGCTACAGCTTCGCCAATACGCTGACCGACCTGAAGCCGGCGGCGATCGCCCCGGCAGCGCTGGCGTCGATGTTCGCCACCGGCAATGGCATCCCGCCCCAGCCGCCCTCGGTGCAGCTGATCAACGACCTCGACCCGACGCACGGCCCGTACCTGAACCTGTTCTCCGTGTCGGCATCGAACGGCCGCACCGATCTCAACTACGATGGCGCCGATTGCCTGCGCAAGCTGCTGGCCGGGACCGACGCCGCGGCGCGCGCCTTGCAGGCTAGCCAGGCGCTGACGCTGCGCAACGGCAACCTGCGCGGCAAGCCGGCGGTGATCGTGCACGGCCGCAGCGACGGCCTGCTGCCGGTGAACCATACCTCGCGCCCGTACCTGGGACTGAACCGGCAGAGAGAGGGGCTGGCCAGCAAGCTGTCGTACATCGAGGTGGAGAATGCCCAGCATTTCGATGCCTTCATCGGGCTGGTGGCGGGCTTCAGCAACCGCTACGTGCCGCTCCATGTGTACCTGAACCGCGCGCTCGACGCCGTCTACGACAACCTGACGACCGGCAAGCCGCTGCCGCCGTCGCAGGTGGTGCGCACCACGCCGCGCGGCGGCACTGTCAACACGCCGGCGCCGACGCTGCTGCCGTCCAATGTCCCGCCGATCGCCGCCACGCCCGCACCCGGCAACGCGATCACCGTCAACGCCTTGACCGTGGAGGTGCCCAACTGATGACCGACGCCATGCCGCGCGTGCTGACGCAACGCGATTTCGACCGCTTCGCCGCGCTGTCGCGCGACGACAACCCGATCCACTGCGATCCGGCCTTTGCCCGCGGCACGCACTTCGGTGCCACGGTGGCGCACGGCATGTTCCTGTTTTCGCTGCTGTGCGCGCATACGTGGCGGAAGCTGGCCGCACCTGCGCTGCCGGTGGCGCAGACGCTGATGTTCCCGACGCCGGCCTTCGCCGGCGATGCGGTGGCGTTTGCGCTGGTGCCGCAGCCGCAGGCGGGGCCGGCGGGTTTTGGCACCACGGTCAGCGCGGGCATCCCCGGCGCGGCGCCGCGCGTCGCGGCCGCCGGTGAATCGTCGTGGCTGGCGGAGGCTGCACCGGGCCGGCTGCCGGCATGGCCAGGCGCGCAGCCGGAGGCCGCGGGCGATCCCGCGCTGTACGGCCTGCGTCCCGGGCAGTCGGCCAGCGCCACGCGCGCCTTCACCGCGGCCGATATCGCCGAGTACGTTGCCCTGACCGGCGATGCCAATCCGTACCATGCTGACGCCGCCTTCGCCCGCGCGCGCGGCTTCGGCGAGGCGGTGGTGCCGCTGCCGCTGCTGGCCGGCATGTTTTCCGACCTGCTCGGCACACGGCTGCCGGGGCGCGGCACCGGGTGGATGAAGCAATCGCTGCGGCTGGCCTCGGCAGCGCGGCTGGACGAGCCGCTGACCGCGCAGGTGCGCATCGTCCGGCTGCGCGCCGGCAAGGACCTGGTCAACCTGGCGAGCGTCGTCACCGGCGCGGATGGCCGGGTGGTCGTGCAGGGCGAATCGCTGGTGCTGGTGCGCAACCTGGCGGACAAGGGCAGCGAGAGCCGGGCGGCATAGCCTGTTTGTGGCGGCTTCACGTACCGTTTGCTGCACTCAAAGCCTTATCTCCGCGGGTCCTTGAAATGTCGCGACAAAGCCTTATCTTTCGGATATCCAGTGTCCGGCAGGGCATCCAGGCACCCCGGCGGTGAAGCCGGGGCCAGCGCCCCCCGCATCAGGACACGACCTATCCGAGAGAGGGAATCCTATGCGTCTAGACAAGCTGACCACCCGGTTCCAGGAAGCGCTCGCTGAAGCGCAAAGCCTGGCCCTGGCCAACGACAACCAATACATCGACCCGCAGCACGTGCTGCGCGCGCTGCTGTCGCAGGACGACGGCGCCGCCCGCGCACTGCTCGCACGCGCCGGCGTCAACGTGCAGGGCCTGCAGACGGCGCTGGACGCCGCCATCAAGCGCCTGCCGCAAGTGCAGGGCACCAACGAGGTCCAGATCGGCCGCGACCTGGTCAACCTGCTCAATGCCACCGAGAAAGAAGCGCTCAAGCGCGGCGACCAGTTCATCGCCAGCGAGCTGTTCCTGCTGGCCGTGTCCGACGACAAGGGTGACGCCGGGCGCATTGCGCGCGAGAACGGCCTGAACCGCAAGTCGCTCGAATCGGCCATCCAGGCCGTGCGCGGCGGCGAATCGGTCAACAGCGCAGAGGCCGAGGGCCAGCGCGAGGCGCTGAAGAAGTACACCATCGACCTGACCGAACGTGCCCGCATCGGCAAGCTCGACCCCGTGATCGGCCGCGACGACGAGATCCGCCGCGCGATCCAGATCCTGCAGCGCCGCACCAAGAACAACCCGGTGCTGATCGGCGAGCCGGGCGTGGGCAAGACCGCGATCGTCGAAGGGCTGGCGCAGCGCATCGTCAACGGCGAAGTGCCCGAGAGCCTGAAGAACAAGCGCGTGCTGGTGCTCGACATGGCCGGGCTGCTGGCCGGCGCCAAGTACCGCGGCGAGTTCGAGGAACGCCTGAAGGCCGTGCTGAACGACGTCGCCAAGGACGAGGGCCAGACCATCGTCTTCATCGACGAGATCCATACCATGGTGGGCGCGGGCAAGGCCGAGGGCGCGATCGACGCGGGCAACATGCTCAAGCCCGCGCTGGCGCGCGGCGAGCTGCACTGCATCGGCGCGACCACGCTTGACGAATACCGCAAGTACATCGAGAAGGATGCCGCGCTGGAGCGCCGCTTCCAGAAAGTGCTGGTCGACGAGCCGACCGTGGAAGCGACCATCGCCATCCTGCGCGGCCTGCAGGAGAAGTATGAGCTGCACCACGGCGTCGAGATCACCGATCCGGCCATCGTCGCCGCGGCGGAGCTGTCGCATCGCTATATCACCGACCGCTTCCTGCCCGACAAGGCCATCGACCTGATCGACGAGGCCGCCGCGCGTATCAAGATGGAAATCGACTCCAAGCCGGAGGCGATGGACAAGCTCGAGCGCCGCACCATCCAGCTCAAGATCGAGCGCGAAGCGGTCAAGAAAGAGACCGACGAGGCTTCGCTCAAGCGCCTGGACCTGATCGAGCAGGAGATCGCGCGCCTGGAGAAGGAGTACGCGGACCTCGACGAGATCTGGAAGGCCGAGAAGGGTGCCGCGCAGGGCACGGCCGCGCTGAAGGAAGAGATCGAGAAGGTCAAGCTCGAGATCGCGAAGCTGCAGCGCGAAGGCAAGCTCGACAAGGTGGCCGAGCTGCAGTACGGCAAGCTGCCGGGACTGGAAGGCAAGCTCAAGGCTGCCACCGATGCCGAAGCCAGCGAGCAGAAGCAGCCCAACAAGCTGCTGCGCACGCAGGTGGGCGCCGAGGAAATCGCCGAAGTGGTGAGCCGCGCGACCGGCATCCCGGTATCGAAGATGATGCAGGGCGAGCGCGAGAAGCTGCTGAAGATGGAGGACCGCCTGCACAACCGCGTGGTCGGCCAGGACGAGGCCGTGCGGCTGGTGTCCGATGCCATCCGCCGTTCGCGCGCAGGGCTGGCGGACGAGAACAAGCCCTATGGCTCGTTCCTGTTCCTGGGACCGACCGGTGTCGGCAAGACCGAGCTGTGCAAGGCGCTGGCCGAGTTCATGTTCGATTCGGAAGAGCATCTGATCCGCATCGACATGAGCGAATTCATGGAGAAGCACAGCGTCAGCCGCCTGATCGGCGCGCCGCCGGGATACGTGGGCTACGAGGAAGGTGGCTACCTGACCGAGGCCGTGCGCCGCAAGCCGTACAGCGTGGTGCTGCTCGATGAAGTGGAGAAGGCCCACCCCGACGTCTTCAACGTGCTGCTGCAGGTGCTGGACGACGGCCGCCTGACCGATGGCCAGGGCCGCACGGTGGACTTCAAGAACACGGTGATCGTGATGACGTCCAACCTGGGTTCGCAGATGATCCAGTCGATGGCCGGCGAGCCGCAGGAAGCGATCAAGGGCGCGGTCTGGCAGGAAGTGCGCACGCATTTCCGGCCGGAGTTCCTGAACCGGATCGATGAAGTGGTGGTGTTCCACGCGCTCGACCAGAAGAATATCGAGTCGATCGCGCGCATCCAGCTGCAACGCCTGCAGGCCCGCCTGGCACGCATGGACATGACGCTGGAGGTCAGCGACTATGCGCTGGAGAAGATCGCCAGCGCGGGCTACGACCCGGTGTTCGGGGCGCGTCCGCTCAAGCGGGCGATCCAGCAGCAGATCGAGAACCCCGTGGCGCGCGCCATCCTGGAAGGCAAGTTCGCGGCAAAGGATGTGGTGCCGGTGGACTATGTGGATGGCGAGTTCACCTTCGGGCAGGCCGTGCAGTAAGCCCGGTTTCGAGACTCTTCGGTGTCACAGGCAGGCCCTTGCGGATTCCCGCAAGGGCCTTTTTGCATGGCCGCGCCCTGCCATGTAAGGGAGTGCCGCGCCGTGCAATTTTTTCACGGCGATCCCGCGCTTCGCTCCGTCAGTTGCCGTGCTGCATGCGATTCTCCAAGTGGCATGCTTTTCGCGTTGCAAAAGGGTTGAGTTTCCTTGCAAAGCGCTGCGCCTCCACGCAGCCTGTCCCCACAGGAGCCAATCCATGACCGACAAGCCTTTCCTCACCGACGTCAAGACCCTGCGCGCGCGGGCCCGCCAGCATATCGAAGAGGGTGCGGTGACCTCCGGTTACACCGCCGACCGCGAGGCCGTGCTGAAGCTGCTCAACGACGCGCTGGCGACAGAGATCGTCTGCGTGCTGCGCTATCGCCGCCACTATTTCATGGCCCAGGGCCCGAACTCGAAGAGCGTCGCCGAAGAATTCCTGGCCCACTCGAATGAAGAGCAGGGCCATGCCGACCAGATCGCCGAGCGCATCGTCCAGCTGGGCGGCGAGCCCGACTTCGCGCCGGACGGCCTGACCAGCCGCTCGCACGCCGAGTATGTCCCGGGCAACAGCCTGACCGAGATGATCAAGGAAGATTTGGTGGCCGAGCGCATCGCCATCGACAGCTATCGCGAGATCATCACGTTCCTGGGCGAGCGTGACCCGACGTCGCGCCGCATGATGGAAGAGATCCTGGCGGTGGAAGAGGAGCACGCCGACGAAATGGCGGACCTGCTGGCGCGCCACGGCGGCTGAAGCCTGCATGGCGAATTTCTGCGGGTTGTCCCGGACTTGACCGCGATCAAATCGGACTCCGCGGCGAGCCGATACCATTTACTTGTCATGGAGATGCGGGGGCGCTCTTCATGACTTGTCTACCCGTTTCCGGAATGGAAACTTCGCCCGCACCGGTTTGCCGGTGCGGGCGTTTTCTTTTGGGTGTGCCGATTGCGCAACCTCGCGCCACCTCACGCCACCTCACGCGCACCTCGCGTCCCGTCGTCCCCATATGACGGCATGCCGATATTTCCGTCCGATCTTATGCAAAAAACAGTAAAGGATCGGCGAAACCATTCGTTCCGTTCAGATAGCCCCGTCGGTAGTCTTGCTCCTGACACAAGCCCGCCCCCGGCGGCGGGCACAGCAACCAGAGGCGCCTGGCGCCCATTCACGACAGACGGGAGCAACACGAATGATCCGCAAACTGGCCATCGGCCTGGCAGTCCTGGGCGCCCTGGGCGCGGCGCAGACCGCTTCGGCGACCAACCTGCTCAATGTTTCCTACGACCCGACCCGCGAACTGTATGTCGACGTCAACGCGGCCTTCGCCAAGGCCTGGAAGGCCCAGGGCGGCGATGCCGTGACCGTGCGCCAGTCGCATGGCGGATCCGGCAAGCAGGCCCGTTCGGTGATCGACGGGCTGGATGCTGACGTGGTGACGCTGGCGCTGGGCTACGACGTCGACGCCATCGCCGAGAAGGGACTGATCAAGCCGGACTGGCAAAAGCGCCTGCCGCACAACGCCGCGCCGTACACCTCGACCATTGTGTTCCTGGTGCGCAAGGGCAACCCGAAGGGCATCAAGGACTGGGGCGACCTGGTCAAGCCCGGCGTGCAGGTGATCACGCCGAACCCGAAGACCTCGGGCGGCGCACGCTGGAACTACCTGGCCGCGTGGGGCTATGCGCTGCGCCAGCCTGGCGGCAATGAGACCAAGGCGCGCGAGTTCGTCGGCGAACTGCTCAAGCATGTGCCGGTGCTGGACTCTGGCGCGCGCGGCGCCACCACCACCTTCGTCGAGCGCGGCCTGGGCGACGTGCTGCTGGCCTGGGAGAACGAAGCCATCCTGGCCATCAAGGAGCTGGGTCCGGACAAGTTCGAGATCGTCGCGCCGTCGATCTCGATCCTGGCCGAGCCGCCGGTGGCCGTGGTCGACAAGGTGGTCGACAAGAAGGGCACGCGCAAGGCCGCCGAGGCCTACCTGCAGTTCCTGTACACCGACGAAGGCCAGGAGATCGCCGCGAAGAACTACTACCGCCCGATCTCGCAGAAGGTGGCGGCCAAGTACGCGGCCAACTTCCCCAAGGTCAAGCTGTTCACCATCGATGAGGTGTTCGGCGGCTGGCAGAAGGCCCAGAAGACCCACTTCGCCGACGGCGGCTCGTTCGACCAGGTTTATCAACCCGGCAAGAAATAATCCATGAGGCTGGCGGGCCGGGGCCGCGTGGGGCGGCCCGGCACCGAGCCGGCCCACCAGAAGAAGGAAGCCCCGATGTCCATCCTGACGCTCTCCGGCAGCCCGTCAGTCCAGTCCCGCTCCGGCCTTGTGCTGGCGCACCTGCGCACCGCGCTGGAAGCTGCCGGCGAACGCACCCGCCACCTGGACCTGCGCGACCTGCCGGCGGGCCCGCTGCTGGCGGCGCGCGTGGACGACGACGCCATTGCCGCCGCCACCCGCGCGGTGGCCGAGGCCCAGGTGGTGGCGCTGGCCACGCCGGTCTACAAGGCCGCCTACAGCGGCCTGCTCAAGGCCTTCCTGGACCTGCTGCCGCAAACCGGCCTGCGCGACAAGATCGTGCTGCCGATCGCCACCGGCGGCAGCCTCGCCCATGCGCTGGCGATCGACTACGCGCTGCGCCCGGTGCTGTCCGCGCTGGGCTCGCGCCAGATCCTGCCCGGCATCTTTGCCGTGGACCAGCAGATCGACACCTCCGCCTCCTCCGCCTCCTCCGATGGCGGCGGCGTGCGCCAGGCGCGCTTCGACGCCGCGCTGTCCGCCCGCCTCGACGAAGGCCTGCTGCGCGTGCGCGACGCACTGGCGCACGCCCGCATCGAGGTCCCGCTCGACGCGCTCGACGTTGTGCCCGGCGCCTTCGTGCAGCGCGCCGCCGCTGCCGCCGTGGTGGCGGAGCGATGTACCGCCTGATCTGAATTCCTGATGCATTGGCGCCGGCCAGTCCGGCGCCGCGGCAGCAACGCCGCCAGCCATGCCACCGGCAACCCGGGCGGGCAGGGCGGGATGCTGCCCGCGTTTGCACGCAGTCCGACTTCAGAACATTCGCCGGCGCCCTGGCCGGCCACGGAGAAATCGCATGACCACCACCATCAAGCCGGCCGGCTCGCTGCGCCGCCGCCTGTTCATTGCCGCGCTGGTCGCCGCCACCGGCCTGGCCTACGGGCTGCTGCCCGGCCGCGCCGAAGCGCAGTCGAAGATCGATGCCAAGGTGCTGCGCATCGGCTACCAGAAGTACGGCACGCTGACGCTGCTGAAGGCGCGCGGCACGCTGGAAAAGCGGCTGGCGCCGCAAGGCATCACCGTCAAATGGACCGAATTCCCGGCCGGCCCGCAACTGCTGGAAGGCCTCAATGTCGGCGCGGTCGACTTCGGCACCGTGGGCGAAGCCCCGCCGATCTTCGCGCAGGCCGCCGGCGCGCAGCTGGTCTATGTCGGCAACGAGCCGCCGGCGCCGACCGCCGAGGCCATCGTCGTGCCGAAGTCGTCGACGCTGCGCTCGGTGGCCGATTTGCGCGGCAAGCGTGTGGTCTTCAACAAGGGCTCGAACGTGCATTACCTGCTGGTGCGCCAGCTGGAAAAGGCTGGCCTGCAGTACAGCGATATCCAGCCGGTCTACCTGCCGCCCGCCGATGCGCGCGCTGCCTTCGAGCGCGGCTCGGTCGATGCCTGGGTGATCTGGGACCCGTTCCTCGCCGCCGCCGAAAAGCAGCTCGGCGCGCGCGTACTGGCCGATGGCCGTGGCGCCGACGGCAAGAACGTGGTCAGCAACCACCAGTTCTACCTGGCGTCGCGTCCCTACGCACAGGCCAAGCCCGAAATCGTGCGCCTGATCCTCGATGAACTCGCCACGCTGGGCACCTGGGCCGAAAAGAACCCGAAGGACGCGACCGCCGTGCTGACCGGCGAAGTCGGCCTGCCTGCCGACGTGCTGGAACTGGCGGTGTCGCGCTTCTCTTACGGCGCGCGCCCGGTCAGCGCCGACGTGCTGGCCGAGCAGCAGCGCATCGCCGATGCGTTTCACGCGCTCAGGCTGATTCCCAAGCCGGTCAAGGTGGCCGACGCGCGCTGGGAGGAGGCGCAACAGAGGCCGCAACAGCAAGCACAGCGCTGATGCATCGCGACGGCATCGCATAACAACAAGGAACACGACATGCACGTATTCTGGTTTATCCCCACCCACGGCGACAGCCGCTACCTCGGCACCTCCGAAGGCGCGCGCGAAGTCAGCTTCGACTACATGAAGCAGGTCGCCGTGGCCGCCGATACGCTCGGCTACGAAGGGGTGCTGATTCCCACCGGGCGTTCCTGCGAAGACCCGTGGGTGGCAGCATCGGCGCTGTCGGCCGTGACGCAGCGCCTGAAATTCCTGGTCGCGGTGCGGCCGGGCCTGATGGCGCCGACGCTTGCCGCGCGCATGGCAGCGACGTTCGACCGGCTTTCCAACGGCCGGCTGCTGATCAACCTCGTCACCGGCGGTGATACCGCCGAGCTGGAAGGCGATGGCCTGTTCCTCGACCACAGCGAGCGCTACGAGGCCTCGGCCGAATTCCTGCGGATCTGGCGCGACGTACTGACGGCCAGCCATGACAGTGGCCAGGTCGACTACCAGGGCAAGCACCTGAGCGTGAAGGGCGCGCGCGTCCTCTATCCGCCGCTGCAGCGGCCGCATCCGCCGGTGTACTTTGGCGGCTCGTCGGCGCCGGCGCATGCGCTGGCGGGCGAGCAGGTCGATACCTACCTGACCTGGGGCGAACCGCCGGCCGACGTGGCGCAGAAGCTGGAAGACGTGCGCCGGCATGCGGCGAAGCATGGACGCACCGTCAGGTTCGGCATCCGCCTGCACGTGATCGTGCGCGAGACCGATGCCGCCGCGTGGGCCGCCGCCGATGACCTGATCAGCCGCCTCGACGACGAGACCGTGGCGCGCGCGCAGGCGGTGTTCGCCAGGATGGATTCGGAAGGGCAGCGCCGCATGGCCGCGCTGCATGCGGGAGGTGCGCGCCGCACGCGCGAGGCGCTGGAAATCAGCCCCAACCTGTGGGCCGGCGTCGGCCTGGTGCGCGGCGGCGCCGGCACCGCGCTGGTGGGGGATCCGCACGCCGTCGCCGAGCGCATGCGCGAGTACGCGGAGCTGGGCATCGACACTTTCGTGCTGTCCGGCTACCCGCACCTGGAAGAGGCCTACCGCTTTGCCGAACTCGTGTTCCCGCTGCTGCCGCGTTCGGTGCGCGAGAAGTTGCCAGGCAAGGTGCTGTCGGGCCCGTTCGGCGAAGTCATGGCGACCGGCATCGTGCCGCGCGCCGCGCAGAGCTGAAGGAGGGCGGCATGAGCGCTCCGCATCTTCCGCCGCCGCGCCGGCATCCCGCCGCGCTGGCGCGCGCCGTGGCACCGTGGATCGTGCCGATGCTGCTGATCGTGGTGTGGCAGGCGGCCTCGCAGAACGGCTGGCTGTCGAACCGCGTGCTGCCGGCCCCGCTGGCCGTGCTGCACGCTGCCTGGGACCTGGCCCGTTCGGGCGAGTTGTGGAAACACGTAGGTGTCAGCACCTGGCGCGCGCTGGCCGGGTTTGCCATCGGCGGCGGGCTTGGCCTGCTGCTCGGTCTGCTGACGGGCACGTTCCGCAGCGCGGCCACGCTGCTCGACAGCACGCT
This sequence comes from Cupriavidus sp. L7L, assembly GCF_004353535.1. Taxonomy (NCBI): domain Bacteria; kingdom Pseudomonadati; phylum Pseudomonadota; class Betaproteobacteria; order Burkholderiales; family Burkholderiaceae; genus Cupriavidus; species Cupriavidus sp. L7L. The sequence goes on along the minus strand of NZ_SMNY01000024.1, from coordinate 351,763 downwards.
GCAGATGGTGCGCAACATCCCGCCGCTGGCGCTGATCCCGCTGGTGATCCTGTGGTTCGGCATCGACGAATCCGCCAAGCTGTTCCTGGTGTCGCTGGGCGTGTTCTTCCCGGTGTATCTGAACACCTACCACGGCATCCGCTCGGTCGACACCGGCCTGGTGGAGATGGCGCGCAGCTACGGGCTGTCGGGCTGGCAGCTGTACCGTGAAGTGATCCTCCCAGGCGCGTTGCCCGGGATCCTGGTGGGCGTGCGTTTTTCGCTCGGGCTGATGTGGGTGATCCTGATCGTCGCGGAAACCATCTCCGCGCAGTCCGGCATCGGCTACATGACCATGAACGCGCGCGAGTTCCTGCAGACCGACGTGGTGCTGGTGGGCATCCTGCTCTACGCGCTGCTGGGCAAGCTGGCCGACCTGCTGTCGCGCGGGCTGGAGCGCTACTGGCTGCGCTGGCACCCGGGTTACGCAGCCGCCTGAACCACGCAACGCCGCACGTTCGGCAAGGAGATCGACATGCAGATGTATCCGGTGGAACAGGCCGCGCTGGCCGAACTTGAAGCGGGCCTCGCGCGCCGCGAGGAGGTCAGGCACGAGGCAGCGGCGCCGCGCCGCCGCCATGGTGGCGTCGCGCTGCGCTTGCGCCAGGTGGTCAAGCGCTATGACGACCGCGAGGTGCTGCACGATGTGGCGCTCGACGTGGCGCCGGGCGAGTTCGTCGCCATCGTCGGGCGCAGCGGCTGCGGCAAGAGCACGCTGCTGCGGCTGGTGGCGGGGCTGGAAGGCGCCGATGGCGGCAGCATCGCCATCGACGGTGACACGCAGGAGCAGGGCAAGGGCAGCCGCAAGCGCGGCGCCGACGTGCGCGTGATGTTCCAGGATGCGCGCCTGCTGCCGTGGAAGCGCGTGCTGGACAACGTGGCGCTGGGCCTGCCGCGCGCGCGGCGCGGCGAGGCGGCCGAGGTGCTGGCGCAGGTGGGCCTGGCCGAGCGCGCGCAGGCGTGGCCTGCACGGCTGTCCGGCGGGCAACGGCAGCGCGTGGCACTGGCGCGCGCGCTGGTGCATCACCCGCAGTTGCTGCTGCTCGATGAGCCGCTGGGCGCGCTGGATGCGCTGACGCGCATCGAAATGCAGGGATTGATCGAAAGCCTGTGGCGGCGGCTTGGCTTCACGGCGCTGCTGGTGACGCATGACGTCTCCGAGGCCGTGGCGCTGGCCGACCGCATCGTGCTGATCGAGGATGGCCACATCGCGATGGACGAGCGCGTGGCGCTGGCGCGGCCGCGCGAGCGCAGCGCCGCCGGCTTCGCGCAACTGGAAGCCGCGGTGCTGCAGCGGGTGATGCGGCAAGCGCCAGCGGCCTCTTCGCCCCTCGATGCGGGCACGAAGCGCCGTGCGCAGCGCATCGACATCGGTGCGCACATCGACAGCTCGGAATCTTCATTCGCTGCCGCCCGCTGAACTCCTATCATGAGCAGGCAGGGCGTGCGCTGCGGCAGCACGCCGTTGCCATCAACAACCCGACCATGGGACCCGACGCGGTCCGGTCAACCGAAGGAAATCGCCATGCCAGGCGTGCATGAACCCGCCAGCGCAGCCAATCCGCTGCAACGCTATCTGGAATCGCTGCCGCGCCAGCCGCTGGCCGACCGGCAACTGTGGCGCGACGCGCGCGGGCAGGTGCAGGGACAGTTCTTCAATTGCTCGCTGACCAGCGCCTTCGAGCCGCTGGTGACCCTGGCCGACCGCGAGGTGGTCGCGCACGAAGGCTCGATCCATACCTACGCCGACGATGGCGTGGGCCTGGCCGCGTGGAAGTTGTTCGCAATGGCTGCCGACGACACCACGCTGGTGTCGCTGGACCGCCTGTCGCGGCTGCTGCACGCGATCAACTACTTTGCCGCCGACGGCGCGCACAAGCTGGTGCTGAACGTGCACAACCGGCTGCTCGCGGCAGTTGCCGACGACCATGGCGCCGCGTTCCGGCGCGCGTTGCAGTCGCTGGGGTTGCCGCTGGAGCGCTTCGTGATCCAGGTGCCGGCCAGCGCCAACGACGACCTGCCGCTGCTGCTGCACGTGGTCGGCAATTACCGCCGCAACGGCTTCGCGGTCAGCCTGCAGGCGTCGGACCCGGCCGAGGCGGGCGCGCTGATGGCGCATGCGTTGCCGGACTGGCTCAAGCTTGATATGCGCCGCACCTGGACCGACCGCCAGCTGTCGGGGCTGCGCGCCAGCGCCGCCAATGCCGGCGTCACGCTGATCGGGCGGCGGCTGCAGGACGCCGAAAGCGTGGAGCGGCTGCAGGCCGCCGGCATCGACCTGGGGCAGGGCGCTTTCGCCGGCGCGCTGGTCAGCACGGCCGGACTGCGGGCGCAGGGCGCAGGAGCGGCATCGGCAGCGGCACACCAACTTAGCAAGGAGCCGGTATGACGCAAGCGATCGGGCCATCGGCAGGGCCATCATCGGCGGCGCACGGTACGCGCCTGGAAATCCCGCGGCACCTGCAGGTGCTGACCGTGCCGGGCCTGCATGGCAGCGGCCCGGGGCACTGGCAAAGCCGCTGGGAGCAGCGCTTCCCGGACTGGCAGCGCGTCGAGCAGCATGACTGGTCGCGCCCGAGCCTGCCGCTGTGGGCCGAGCGCGTCTCGGAAGGCGTGATGCGGGCGCAGCGCGTGGCCTCGCGCGGGGCGCTGCTGGTGGCGCACAGCTTTGGCTGCCTGGCGGCCCTGCGGCAGGCGTCGCTGGACCCGGCCGGTATCGCCGGCGCGCTGCTGGTGGCGCCGGCCGATCCCGACAAGTTCGGCGTCGCCAGCCTGCTGCCGACCTACCGCCTGCCGTTCCCCACCATCATGGTCGCCAGCCGCAACGATCCCTGGATGCCGCAGCGCACCGCCTTCAGCTGGGGCACGCTGTGGGGCAGCGAACTGGTCGATGCCGGCAACCTGGGGCATATCAATTCCGATTCCGGCCTGGGCGACTGGGACGAGGGCCTGGCGTTGCTGGGTACGCTGGTGCAACGTATCGCTGACGCATGTGATGCCGGAGCCATTGAAGTGACGCCTGCGCCATGGGAAGCCGGCGTGGAAGTGGCGCCGGGCGCTCCATATATCTAAACCGTCTAAGAAAATTCAGAAAGATTCGTTCTGTTTATAAGAGCGGATCTGCAGAATCTGTCTCGTAAGCCGGCGCAATATGCGCCGGGGTCATAAAGAACCGGCGCCACAAGCCGGCCACCACAGACGAGACCGACATGCCACCATCCCTATCCCTGGCGGATGCCCCCACGCCGGGCGCCCCCGATGCGCCGGCGTCGCGTGCGCCCCGCCGCCCCGCCAAGCAGCGCTTCACGGTGCTTCCCGGCTTTGGCCTGTCGCTGGGCTTCACGCTGTTTTACCTGACGCTGATCGTCCTGATTCCGTTGTCGGCCACGTTCCTGAAGACGTTCACGATGACGTGGGACGCGTTCTGGGCGTCGATCACGGCGCCGCGCGTGGTGGCATCGCTGCAACTGAGCTTCGGCGCATCGCTGGTGGCGGCCATTGTCAATACGGTGTTCGGGCTGATTGTCGCCTGGGTGCTGGTGCGCTACCGCTTTTTCGGCAAGCGCCTGATCGATGCGCTGGTCGACCTGCCGTTTGCGCTGCCGACCGCGGTGGCCGGCATCGCGCTGACCGCGCTGTTTGCCGGCAACGGCTGGATCGGCCGCTACCTGGAGCCGCTCGGCATCAAGGTCGCGTTCACGCCGCTGGGCGTGGTGGTGGCGCTGACGTTTATCGGCCTGCCGTTCGTGGTGCGCACGGTGCAGCCGGTGCTGGAAGACGTGGAGCAGGAACTGGAAGAGGCCGCCGCCAGCCTGGGAGCCAACCGGCTGCAGACCTTCCGGCGCGTGATCCTGCCGGCGATCCTGCCGGCGCTGCTGACCGGGTTCGCGCTGTCCTTCGCGCGCGCCACCGGCGAGTACGGCTCGGTGGTTTTTATCTCCGGCAACATGCCGATGGTGTCCGAGATCGCGCCGCTGATGATCTATTCCAAGCTGGAGCAATACGACTACGCCGGCGCCACCGCGGTGGCCGTGGTGATGCTGGTGATCTCGTTCGGACTGCTGCTGTTGATCAACCTGCTGCAGGCCTGGACGCGCCGCCACCAGTCGGGTGCGCGCGCTGCGCTGGCACCGGAAGCGCCCGCGACGGGCAAGGAGTTCTGACATGGCGGGCGCAGTTTCGGGACGCCTGGGCGCGCAGCGCCAGGCCAAGGCCCACCACGCATTCGATGCCACCGGCGAGGCGCCATGGGTGCGCTACACGCTGATCACGGTGGCGGTGCTGTTCCTCACGCTGTTCCTGTTCGTGCCGCTGGCTTCGGTGTTCTACGAAGCGCTGCGCAAGGGCGTGCAGACCTACCTTGAAGCGCTGGTCGAACCCGATGCCGTGGCCGCGATCCAGCTCACGCTGACGGTGGCGGCGATCGCGGTGCCGCTGAACGTGGTGTTCGGCGTGGCGGCGGCATGGGCCATCGCCAAGTTCGAGTTCCGCGGCAAGAACCTGCTGATCACGCTGATCGACCTGCCGTTCTCGGTGTCGCCGGTGATCTCCGGGCTGGTCTACGTGCTGCTGTTCGGCGCGCAGGGCTGGTTCGGCCCGTGGCTGGAAGCGCACGACATCAAGATCATGTTCGCGGTGCCCGGCATCGTGCTGGCGACGATCTTCGTGACGTTCCCCTTCGTGGCGCGCGAACTGATCCCGCTGATGCAGGCGCAGGGCAGCGAAGAGGAAGAGGCCGCGATCGTGCTGGGCGCCTCGGGCTGGCAGACCTTCCGCCATATCACGCTGCCCAATATCCGCTGGGGCCTGCTGTACGGCGTGATCCTTTGCAATGCGCGCGCGATGGGCGAGTTCGGCGCGGTATCGGTGGTGTCGGGCCATATCCGCGGGCTGACCAACACCATGCCCCTGCACGTAGAGATCCTCTACAACGAATACAACTTCGCGGCGGCCTTCGCGGTGGCCTCGCTGCTGACGCTGCTGGCGCTGGTCACCCTCGGCATCAAGACGCTGGTGGAATGGCGCGCGCGCAAAGAGACGGAAGAGGCCGTGATCGAGCGGCCGATTGGTACAGCTGGTACAGCAGGAACCCCCCTGCAGGCATCCGTGTAAGGAACGGCATCATGAGCATCCAGGTCAAGAACGTAGAGAAGCGCTTTGGCGATTTCGTCGCGCTGGACAATGTCTCGCTCGATTTCGACGAAGGCGAGCTGACCGCGCTGCTGGGGCCGTCTGGTTGCGGCAAGACCACGCTGCTGCGCATCATCGCCGGCCTGGAGCGCGCCGACGCGGGCAAGATCGTGCTGTCCGGGCGGGACGCCTCGGACCAGCATGTGCGCCAGCGCCAGGTGGGCTTCGTATTCCAGCACTACGCGCTGTTCAAGCACATGAGCGTGTTCGAGAACGTGGCCTTCGGCCTGCGCGTGAAGCCGCGCGCCGAGCGCCCGAGCGAAGCGCAGATCCGCGAGAAGGTGCATTCGCTGCTCGACCTGGTGCAGCTGGACTGGCTGGCCGACCGCTACCCGTCGCAGCTGTCGGGTGGCCAGCGCCAGCGCATCGCGCTGGCGCGCGCGCTGGCGGTGGAGCCGCGCGTGCTGCTGCTCGACGAACCGTTCGGTGCGCTCGACGCCAAGGTGCGCAAGGAGCTGCGCCGCTGGCTGCGCCGCCTGCACGATGAACTGCATGTGACCAGCGTGTTCGTCACGCACGACCAGGAAGAAGCGCTCGAAGTGGCCGACCAGGTGGTGCTGATGAACCGCGGCCACGTCGAGCAGTATGGCTCGCCCGAGGCGGTCTACAACCATCCGGCCACGCCGTTCGTGTTCGGCTTCCTCGGCAATGTGAACCTGTTCCACGGCCGGCTGGAAGTGGGCGAGAGCGGCGGCCTGCTGCATACCGGCGAAGCGGTGCTGCCGGTGGTCGGCAGCGGGCACGAGACCGCAGGTGATGCGGTGGCGTATGTGCGTCCGCACGACCTGGACCTGGAGCGCTATTCGCCCGGCGCCGACGGCATTGCCGTGACGCTGCGCCGCGCGCTGACGCTCGGCCCGGTGGCCCAGCTCGAACTCGAGCGTGAAGACAACCAGGACGTGATCGAGGTGGCGCTGCCGCTCGAGCGCTTCCGCCACGCGGGCTTCCGCGAGGGCGAGCTGCTCGCCGTGCGGCCGCGCCAGCTGCGCGTCTTTACGCAGGCCAATGGCACTGCCCCGATCAAAAAACAAGAGGCCGCACGATGAACTTCCAGCAACTCCGATCGATCCGCGAGGCGGTGCGCCGCCAGTTCAACCTGACCGAGGTCGCCAACGCGCTCTACACCTCGCAGCCCGGCGTGTCGCGCCAGATCCGCGAACTGGAAGAAGAGCTGGGCGTGGAGATCTTCGAGCGCTACGGCAAGCGCCTGACCGGGCTGACCGAGCCAGGCCGCGAGATCGTGCGCATCGTCGAGCGCCTGCTGCTTGAGGCCGAGAACCTGCGCCAGGCCGGCGACGAGTTCGCCGGCCGCCATACCGGGCGCCTGACCGTGGCCACCACCCACACGCAGGCGCGCTACGCGCTGCCGCGCGTGGTGCAGGCGTTCCGCCGCGAGTATCCGCACGTGACCCTCGCGCTGCAGGAAGCGTCGCCCACGCATATCGTTGAGCTGCTGCTGACGGGGCAGGCCGATATCGGCATCGCCACCGAAGCGCTGGCGACCGAAGCTGGGCTGACCTCGTTCGAGGCTTACAGCTGGCAGCACGTGCTGGTGGTTTCGCCCGACCATCCCCTGACGCGCCTGCCCGAGCCGACGCTCGAGGACGTGGCCGGTTTCCAGCTCATCACTTACGACGCCGGCTTTACCGGCCGCCGCAAGATCGACAGCGCCTTCGCCGAAGCCGGGCTGCAGCCGGAGATCGTGCTGACCGCGCTCGACGCCGACGTGATCAAGACCTATGCCGAGCTGGAGCTGGGCGTGGGCATCATCGCGTCGATGGCGTACGACGAGCGCAAGGATTCTGGCCTGGTGCGCATCAAGGCCGACCACCTGTTCGCGCCCAACACCACCAGCGTGGCCGTGCGCCGTGGTTCCTACCTGCGCGGCTATGCGCACGCCTTCATCAATATGTTCGCGCCGCACCTGTCGCGCGACACCGTCAGCAGCGCGCTGTCGGAGCAGGAGCGGCAGGCGCTGGCGGCCTGAGCGCCGCCCCTTTCGGCATGGTGCCGGGCCTGGCGCCTGGCCTGGGCCTGCGCCGTATGGCGCCGGCATCACCTTGCCGCCTTCCGCGCGCGCCGTCCACCCGCGCACAGTGCCGTTCGCGCCCCGTTTCCACCGTTCGTCGCAACAGGCTTTCTTCGCGGCCGGGTGAAGGGTAAAGTCCCTGCACGTGCCACGCATTGCCTTCCGCATCCCGGATTGAACTTGCGCGGCGCTTTCCCGCAGTGCAACAGATATTGCGCGCGGCTGCCCCTCCGCCCCTCGCCGGGCAAGGAAGGTGGGCAGGAAACAGGGCAAGGGAGAGAGACGATCATGCGCGAAGAACCGCTGCTGCGCTGGCAGTGGCGCGGCTATGGCCGCAACCACCAGCATCCCCGCAACCTGCTGCTGCATATCGTGGCCGTGCCGATGTTCATGGCGGGCACGGTGCTGGGCGCCTATGGCATTCTGCTGCTGAGCCTGCCCGCGGTGGCGCTGGGGCTGGTGTGCATGGGCATGTCGCTGGCGCTGCAAGGGCGCGGGCACCGGCTCGAGGCCAACGCGCCGGAGCCGTTTGCCGGACCGGCGGACATCGCCGGACGCATCTTCGCCGAGCAATGGATCACCTTCCCGCGCTATGTGCTGTCAGGGCAGTGGTGGCGTGCGCTGACCGGTGAGTGTGGCACGCGCGTCACCTCGGGGGATTGCGCCGAGACCAGCCAACGCTAACATACCGCCATGAACCGCTGCATCTCCACCGTCGCCACCGCGCCCCCGTCGCGGCTTACCATCCTCGGGCGCGACCTGCTGTTCGTGCTGTGCATGAACACGGTCATCGCCGTCAGCCTCAACTACGGCTTCCAGACCGGCGGCACGCTCTGGCACAACTTTGTCTACAGCCAGCTGATCGGCCTGTCGATCTGGCTGCTGATCGATATCCCCCGCGTCGGCATCTGGTGGAACGACCGGCCGCGGCGCTGGCCTTTCCTGCTGCTGGCCGCCGCCGCGGTGCCGACCGGCGTGGTGATCGGCGGCTGGGCCACGCGCGTGGCGCTGGACCTGCCGCCCAAGTCGGTGGCCGAAACCGGCGACATGCTGCGCATGTGCCTGGTGGTGGGCATGCTGGCATCGGCGTCGATGATCTATTTTTACTGGTCGCGCGAGAAGCTCGCCTACCTGGAGCGCCAGGCCGCGCTCGACGCGCTGCAGCGCGAGGAAGCCGAGAAGCAACTGGTGCGCGCGCAGCTGATGGCGCTGCAGGCGCAGATCGAGCCGCACTTCCTGTTCAACTCGCTGGCCAACCTCGACGGCCTGATCGCCACCGACCCGCCCGCCGCGCGCCAGCTGCTGCAGCGCCTGATCGGATTCCTGCGCATGTCGCTGGCCCACACCCGCGCCGAGCAATGCACGCTGCGGCAGGAGTTCGAGCTGCTGCGCAGCTACCTGGATATCCAGGGCATGCGCTTCGGCCAGCGGCTGTCGTATGACATCGACCTGCCGCGCGAGCTGGCCAAGGTCGAAATTCCGCCGATGCTGATCCAGCCGCTGGTGGAAAACGCGGTGACGCACGGTATCGAGCCTTGCATGATCGGCGGGCATATCCGCCTGTCGGCGCGCGCCGCCGGCGACGATGCGGTGCAGGTCATCATTGCCGATACCGGCGTGGGCTTCGGCCAGGCCTCGGGCAAGGGCTCGGGGCTGGGCATCACCCATGTGCGCGAGCGGCTGGCACGGATCTTCGGGGCCGCCGCCAGCATGCAGATGGAAGAAAACACGCCGCGCGGCGTGGTGGTGCGGCTGACGCTGCCGCTGGTGCGCCCGGTCGAGGCGCCGACCCTGACGCAGACGGTCACGCTGCCGGAGAGCATGGCGGTGTCGCCGGCGATCCAGCGGACCTGAACGCGCTGCTGGCGATCGCCGGTGCGAAGACAACGAGGGGCGCTGCGTAGGGCGGCGCCCCCAGCATCGCCCAGATTTTTTCACTGCCCCCAACCTCGCCCCCATGACTCCGACCCTTCTGATCGCCGACGACGAAGCGCTGCTCGCGCGCGTGCTGGAATCCGAACTGAAGTCGCTGTGGCCCGAGGCCCGTATCGTCTCGGTCGTGCACGACGGCATGGCCGCGCTGGCCGCCGCGCGCGAGCACCAGCCGCGCGTGGTGTTCCTGGACATCCGCATGCCGGGCATGAGCGGCATGGACGTGGCGCGCGAGCTGATCGAGTTTGATATCCCGCCGCTGGTGGTCTTTGTCACCGCCTATGACCAGTTTGCACTGGAGGCCTTCGAGCGCGCCGCGGTCGACTATGTGCTCAAGCCGGTGCAGCGCGAGCGGTTGGAGGCGACCGTGTGCCGCCTCAAGGAACGCCTGCAGGCGATGTCGGACACGGAGGACGACGCAGACGAGGAGACGGATGAGGGCGCCGCCATGCTCGACACCGACCGCCTGGGGCAACTGCTGGCGCGGCTCGAATCCCTGGAGCGCGCCACGCCCGGCGGCGCGTCGCAGCGCCAGTACCTGCGCTTTATCAAGGCGCTGGTCGGTCAGGAGGTCCGCATCATCCCGGTCGACGAGGTGATCTACCTGGAGGCAACCGACAAGTACGTCAACGTGGTCTCCAGCGCCGGCGAGGCGCTGATCCGCACCAGCCTGCGCGAACTGACCCAGCAACTGGATCCGGAGCGTTTCTGGCAGGTCCACCGCGGCACGGTGGTCAACATCGACTGCGTGGCCAGCGCGGTCAACCAGTCGCTGGGGCGGCTGTCGCTGCGGCTGCGCGACCGGCCCGAGCTGCTGCCGGTGGCGCGCCAGTACGCGCACCTGTTCAAGCAGATGTAAGGATCGCAGCAAGCGGCGGTACCGCCACCCGGCTGCAGCGTGGCGCGGTTTTCCTCTATGATGCGGGCTTCGGCCCGCATTTTTTGCTGGCTCGCCGCATCTCCTCCGCAGCCCGCAACCGCACCTTCCGCCCGCGCCATGTCCACCGCCGCCATCGATCCCGCCCGCAATCCGCTTCGCCATGACGCCCAGGTGATCGGGCTGGTCGGGCTGGCGCATGGGGTCTCGCATTTCTATCATTTGCTGCTGGCGCCGCTGTTCCCGTGGATCAAGGCCGAGTTCGGCCTGAGCTATGCGGAGCTCGGCCTGCTGATGACGGTGTTCTTCGCCGTGTCGGCGGTAGTGCAGACCGCCTCGGGTTTCGTGGTGGACCGCTTCGGCGCGCGTCCGGTGCTGTTTGCCGGGCTGGCCTTCCTGGGCAGTGCGGCGCTGCTGCTATCGGCCAGCAACGGCTATGCCGCGCTGCTGGCCGGCGCGGCGGTGGCGGGGCTGGGCAACGGCGTGTTCCACCCGGCTGATTTCACGCTGCTGAACAAGCACGTATCGCAGCCGCGGCTGGGCCATGCGTTCTCGGTCCACGGCATTTCCGGCAACCTGGGCTGGGCGGCGGCGCCGCTGTTCCTGGTCACCATCGCCAACCTGGCCAGCTGGCGCGTGGCGCTGGCGGCGGCTTCGGTCGTGGCCTTCGCGGTGCTGGCCGTGCTGGTGGTGCTGCGCCATGTGCTGGATCCGCGCGAGGTGCGCGACTCCGTGGGCCGTCCCGCCGCCAGGGCCGCCGGCGGCAGCCTGCTGGGCTTCCTGCGGCTGCCGCAGGTATGGGTGTGCTGGGCGTTCTTTCTGCTGACCACGTTCTCCGCCGCGGGCATCCAGAGCTTTGCGCCGACCGCGCTGACCTACCTGTACGGCATGCCGTTCACGCTGGCCACGGCTTCATACACCATTTACATGCTGTGCAGCGCCGGCGGCATGGTGGTCGGCGGCTTTGCCGCCAGCCGCACCAGCAACCATGACCGGCTCATCGCCCTCAGCTTTACCGTCTCCGGCCTGTTCGCCATCCTGGTCGGGTTGAACCTGTTCCCCGCGCTGCTGGTGCCGGTGCTGATGGGGGTGATCGGGTTTGGCGCCGGCATCGCCGGTCCGTCGCGCGACCTGCTGGTGCGTGCCGCCGCGCCCGCCGGCGCCACCGGCCGTGTCTATGGCGTGGTCTATTCCGGCCTCGACATCGGGCTGGCCTGCGGGCCGCTGTTCTTTGGCGCGCTGATGGATGCGCGGCTGCCGGCCTGGGTGTTCTTCATGATCGGCGGCTTCCAGCTGATCTCGATCTTTACCGCGGTGACGGTGGGCAACGGCAACCGCTCGCGCCGCGGCGCCGCGGCGCCGGCAGCCTGAACCGGGCCGGCGCCGCCGGCCGCCATTGCCTGCCCTCTGCGCGTCTCGCCTTGTTCCAGCCTGCCTCGAGGATGTTTCCATGACTTTCACGCCGGGCCATTCGAACCCTGACACTCCCCATTCGCACGAAGCCGGCGAGGTGCCGATGCTGGGCGGCCATATCCTGGTCGACGCGCTGCTGGCGCATGGCGCCGAGCTGGCCTTCGGCGTGCCGGGTGAAAGCTACCTGGCGGTGCTCGACGGCTTCCATCGCCGCCGCGACCAGCTGCGCTTTATCGTCTGCCGGCAGGAAGGCGGCGCCGCGGTCATGGCCGAGGCCTACGGCAAGCTGACTGGCCGTCCCGGGCTGGCTTTCTGCACGCGCGGTCCTGGCGCCACCAATGCCAGCATCGGCGTGCATACCGCGTTCCAGGATTCGACGCCGATGATCCTGTTCATCGGACAGGTCGGTACCGATTTCATGGATCGCGAAGCCTTCCAGGAAATCGACTACCGCCGCATGTACGGCGAGATGGCCAAGTGGGTGGCGCAGATCGACCGGGTCGAGCGCATCCCCGAATACATCGCGCGCGCCTACCAGACCGCCACCTCGGGCCGGCCCGGCCCGGTGGTGCTGGCGCTGCCGGAGGACATGCTGGCGCAGACGGCCGTGGTGCCGCAGCTGCGCGGCTACGAGCGCGTGCTGAGCTGGCCGGGCGATCCCGGGATGGCGCGCCTCCAGCAAATGCTTGAAGCCGCCGAGCGGCCCTTTGTGCTGGCCGGCGGCAGCGGCTGGACGCCGCAGGCCTGCGCCGACCTGCAGGCCTTCGCCGAACGCTTCGCGCTGCCGGTTGGCTGCGCCTTCCGCGGGCAGGACCTGTTCGACAACCGCCATCCCAACTATGCCGGCGATGTCGGCATCGGCATCAACCCGGCGCTGGCCGAGCGCATCCGGCAATCGGACCTGGTGCTGGCCATCGGCCAGCGCCTGGGCGAGATGACCACCGGCGGCTACGCGCTGATCGCCGCGCCGCGGCCCGCGCAAACGCTGGTGCACGTGCACGCCGGTGCCGAGGAACTGGGCAGCGTCTACCAGGCCGACCTGATGATCCACGCCTCGATGCCGGCCATCGCCGCGCGCCTGGCCGCGCTGGAGCCCGCCGCGGCGCCGCGCTGGCAGCCCTGGACCGAAGCGGCCCATGCCGATTACGAGCGCTACCTGCAGCCGCCTGCGTATGCGGGGCAGGGCGTCGACATGGCCGAGGTCATCCGCACGCTCGACCAGATGCTGCCGGACGATGCGGTGGTCACCAACGGAGCCGGCAACTACGCTGGCTGGCTGCACCGCTACTTCCGTTATCGCCCGTTCCGTAACGGCGGCCGCGGCCAGCTGGCGCCGACCAGCGGCGCGATGGGCTATGGCGTGCCCGCTGCGGTCGGCGCCAAGATTGCCTTCCCGCGGCGCACCGTAGTGGCGCTGGCCGGCGACGGCTGCTTCCTGATGAATGGCCAGGAACTTGCTACCGCCATGCAGTACCAGGCGCCGGTGGTGTTTATCGTCGTCAATAACGGCATGTACGGCACCATCCGGATGCACCAGGAACGCGAATACCCGACCCATGTATCGGGCACCGAATTGCACAACCCGGACTTTGCCGCGCTGGCGCGCGCCTATGGTGCGCGCGGCGAGACCGTGACCTCCACCGAGGCCTTCGCCCCGGCGCTGCGCGCCGCGCTGGACGCGCCGGTGTCGACGCTGATCGAGATCCGCGTCGATCCGGACGTGATCACGCCGCGCACCACGCTCAGCGCGATCCGCGCGCAGGCGCTGGCCGGCGGGCAGCACTGAACCCGGCGCGGCCGCAGCGGATCCTTACCATCCATCAGGAGACCATTGATGAAGCCTGTCACCACCGACCTGTGTGACGCCCATGAAGACCGCCTCGCGGCCGGCACCCTGCGCGTGATGGCGCCGGTGTTCCGCGCCTGGGGCAAGCAGGGTGCCTTTGCCGGCCCGGCCGCGACGCTGAAGGTGTTCGAAGACAATGCACTCGTGCGCACCGTGCTGGAAGCGCCCGGCCAGGGCCGGGTCCTGGTGGTCGACGGCGGCGGCTCGCTGCGCTGCGCGCTGGTCGGCGGCAATCTCGGCCTGCTGGCCGAGAAGAATGGCTGGGCCGGCATCGTCGTCAATGGCTGCGTGCGCGACAGCGCCGAGCTGGATGTGTGCGACATCGGCATCCGCGCGCTCGCGGCGCATCCGCAGAAGAGCCAGAAGCGCAACGCCGGCGAAAGCGAAGTCACGGTGCAGATGCCCGGCGCGGTCGTGCGTCCGGGCAACTGGATCTATGTCGACGCCGACGGCGTGCTGGTCTCGGACGACAAGCTGGAGAGCTGAGCATGCCGCGCGTCTTCGTCTACGGCACGCTGCGCGCCGGCGAGGTCAACGACCTGAATGCGGCCGCGCGGCGGCACGGCATTGCCGCGCCCACGCTGCTGGGCACGGCGACGGTGTCAGGCCGGCTCTATGACTTCGGCACCTATCCCGGGCTGGTGCTGGATGCGGCGGCCGGGCCGGTTGTCGGGGATATCTACGACATTGCCGATGCACTGCTGCCGGTCCTGGACGAGATCGAAGAGGTGTACCCGGGTCAGGCTACGCTGTTCGTGCGCGAGGAATGCGCGGTGCAGCAGGATGGCAAGCCCGTTGCCTGCCTGCTGTATCCGGTGGCGGAAGCCGCCGTGGCCGCGTTGCCGCATATTGGCAGCGGCGACTGGGTGGCCTACCGCCGCGCGCGCGATCCTGCCAGCCCCTGAAAGCGGTCAGGCAAAGTCATCCGGTCAACGGCGCCCTTGTGGCGCCGTTTCCTTTTGGCTCGCTTGCGACCAATCACGCGCATGCATGCCATTCCTGCGATTTTTCACGATGTGGAAAGCTGTTGCGGTCCGCAAAAATACATGGTTTGCGGAGCACAACTCCATTTCTCATGATGGAAGATTATGTCCCGCATCGTGAAATAAATTTCATAAGCATATGAATTTATTGAAGAAAAAAACTAAGCGGCAACTTCAGTTCAGGGTTGTTGCAACGCGGGAGCATTCCCTACACTCTTATATAAGACACATGACCTGAGACGCAAAAAACGCCCCCACAGGCGGCGCCCCAAGGCAGGTGATCAAGAGATTCTCAGCCATCCAGGCATCTTCAGGAGAGTGACCATGAACCGCCAAGAACAGATCCAGGCACTGCAAAAAGACTGGGATACCAATCCCCGCTGGAAAGGTATCAAGCGCAACTTCACCGCTGAAGACGTTGTGCGCCTGCGTGGTTCGGTCCAGATCGAGCATACCCTGGCCCGCCGTGGTTCCGAGAAGCTGTGGAACCTGCTGCACACCGAGCCTTTCGTCAACTCGCTGGGCGCGCTGACCGGCAACCAGGCCATGCAGCAAGTGAAGGCCGGCCTGAAGGCCATCTACCTGTCGGGCTGGCAGGTTGCCGGCGACGCCAACCTGGCCGGCGAAATGTACCCCGACCAGTCGCTGTACCCGGCCAACTCGGTGCCGCAGGTGGTCAAGCGCATCAACAACACCTTCCAGCGCGCCGACCAGATCCAGTGGAGCGAAGGCAAGGGCGACACCGACTTCTTCGCCCCGATCGTGGCTGACGCCGAAGCCGGCTTTGGCGGCGTGCTTAACGCGTTCGAACTGATGAAGGCCATGATCGAAGCGGGCGCCGCCGGCGTTCACTTCGAAGACCAGCTGGCTTCGGTCAAGAAGTGCGGCCACATGGGTGGCAAGGTGCTGGTGCCGACCCGCGAAGCCGTCGCCAAGCTGACCGCCGCGCGCCTGGCTGCCGACGTCTCGGGCGTGCCGACCCTGGTGATCGCTCGTACCGACGCAGAAGCCGCCGACCTGCTGACCTCCGACGTCGACGACAACGACAAGCCGTTCTGCACCGGCGAGCGCACCGTGGAAGGCTTCTACCGCGTCCGCAACGGCCTGGAGCAGTCGATCTCGCGCGCGCTGGCGTACGCTGAAGTGGCCGACCTGGTGTGGTGCGAAACCGGCAAGCCGGACCTCGAGTTCGCCAAGAAGTTTGCCGAAGCCGTGCACGCCAGGTTCCCGGGCAAGATGCTGGCGTACAACTGCTCGCCGTCGTTCAACTGGAAGAAGAACCTGGACGACGCCACCATCGCCAAGTTCCAGAAGGAACTGGGTGCGATGGGCTACAAGTTCCAGTTCATCACGCTGGCCGGCTTCCACTCGCTGAACTACTCGATGTTCAACCTGGCCTACGGCTACGCCCGCAACCAGATGAGCGCATTCGTGGAACTGCAGGAAGCCGAGTTCAAGGCGGCCGAGAAGGGCTTCACCGCGGTCAAGCACCAGCGCGAAGTCGGCACCGGCTACTTCGATGCCGTGACCCAGACCATCGAAGGCGGCCAGTCGTCGACTACCGCGCTGAAGGGTTCGACCGAAGACGAGCAGTTCTTCGAAGACAAGAAAGTGGCCTGACTCTCCTGGTCACTCCGCCGGCTAGTGGGTCCGGCGGATCGGGGGGGCGTGCGATCATCACGTCCTCCTTTTTAGGCGACGCGCCGTTCTCTCTCAGGGACGGCGCGCTTTTTTTTAACGCCCCATGCGGTGATCGTAGCTGCTAGAAATGCGCGCCATCAGCGCTGGATCGTTTTCGCCCATGCTGTCGAATGTCACCCGCACGTGGCCGTCTGGCAGCTGGTCCACACCCGCCATCACCGTTCGGCTTTCCAGGCTGCCGACCACCACGCCCCTGACCGGATCCGCGAGACTGATCGCCAGCCCCTGGTCATGCATTGCCCCCGCTGCCGCGGTGAAGGTGCGATCGAAGCTGGCCGGCGTCATCACCGTAAAAGAGCCTCTGTCATCGGAGGTCGAGGCACATGCCGAAAGCGCCAGGATGCCGACGCAGGCTATGAGTGAAAGTCGCATGATCACACCTTCCGTCTGCCCCCCGACCGAAAATGTACGCGTTGCGACTTGGTGCGAATTTCCACTCGCTGATCGCCCTCCCACAAGCTTAGGTGACATTGGCGAAGATTCCATCCGAGGTCGGTCGATGCGCCGCGGAGTGCCGGGGCGGCAATCAGTGCCAAATGCAATAAATTGTTATATCTGACGATTTATTGCATTTGGGTGATGCCGTCAGCAAGTGGATGCCATAAAGTGCCCGGGCCTTTGTCGGCACATTCTGAGCCTCCACCAAGAACAACATCATGAAAGCATCATTCTCTCTCGCTACCTTCGCCGTCGCGGCCGCACTGCTGGCCGGCTGTTCCGGCGGCATGCCCACCAACATCGACGGCATGGTGTCCGCCGGCTCCTCGCTGGCCAAGGCCGCGACGCTGAGCGACGCGGACGTCAAGAGCCTGTCCGACCAGGCCTGCGCCGAATCGGACAAGACCAACAGGATCGCCGGCGCCAATACCACCTACGGCAAGCGCCTGGCCAAGATCATGAGCGGCCTGAACGGCAGCAACGTGCCCAACGTCAACGCCAAGGTGTACATGACCAAGGACGTCAACGCCTGGGCCATGGCCAACGGCTGCGTGCGCGTCTACAGCGGCCTGATGGACATGATGACCGACGATGAAGTGCGGGGCGTGCTGGGCCACGAGCTGGGCCATGTCGCGCTGGGCCACACCAAAAAGGCCATGCAGGTCGCCTACACGGCAACCGCCGCGCGTGGCGCGGCCGCGTCGGCCGGCAACGGCGCGGTGGCCGCGCTGTCGTCGTCGCAACTGGGCGAACTGGGCGAGAAGCTGGTCAACGCGCAGTTCTCGCAGTCGCAGGAAAGCGCGGCGGATGACTACTCGTTCGACCTGCTGACCAAAAACAAGGCCAACACGCGCGGACTGGTGACGGCGTTCCAGAAGCTGGCCAGGCTCGATGGCGGCAAGTCGAGCATGTTCTCGTCGCACCCGGGTTCGGATGACCGCGCCAGGCATATGGAGGAGCGGATCCGCAAGGCTTCGTAAGCTACCGGCCGCACCCATGACAACGCCCGCACCGGGGAGCCCGGTGCGGGCGTTGTGCCTTCTGCCGAAGCAGGCCGGGGGTCACCGATACACGATCACCGGGATGTCGGTATGCGTCAGCACCTTCTGCGTTTCGCTGCCGAGCAGCAGGCCGGACAGCCCGCGCCGGCCATGCGACGCCATGAAGATCACGTCGCAGCCATGGCGCTCGGCCGCGTCAATGATGCCGAGGTAGGGCACCGCGAAAGTCGACATGTCGGCGTCGAAGACGACGCCGGCCGCGCTCGCCAGGTTCTCGACTTCCTTCAGGTAGAGCTTGGCCTGGTTCTCGATGCGGTCCTTGAAGGCCTGCGGCGCCTCGACCACGATTTCGCTGAACGGGGTGTAGGGATACTCCTCCAGGCAGACATAGGCCGTGACGCGCGCGCCGATGGCCTTGGCGAGTTCCAGCCCGCCGTTGATGGCTTTCTTGGAGAGTTCCGAGCCGTCGGTGGGTAGCAGGATGTGTTGGAACATGCGGGGCTCCTTTTCTGACTAGGGATAGGGAAGGGGGCAGGGCGGCCGCCCGGCGCCGGGGGGCGATGCCGGGGCAGTGAAAGCGCCTGTCTGAATCCATTGTAGTCAGGGTGCCGAGTACGGCATTGTGCAAAATCAATTGCAACAAAAGCGCCTCAGCCTGAGCCTTGCGCTGCCGGTCAGCCTGCCAGCGCCGCTGCCGCCGGCATGGATGCCGCCTGCTCCGCCCGTCGCCAGTAAGCCGGGTTGCCGTAGGTGTTCTTCAGGTGATCGATAAACAGCCGCACCCGCAGCGGCAGGTGCTTGCGCTGCGGGAACACCGCATGGATGCCGATCGGCGGCGCCTGGAACTCGTCCAGCACCGTGACCAGCCGGCCGCTGGCGATCTCGTTGCCGACTTCCCACCACGACCGCCACGCCAGGCCGTTGCCCTGCAGGCACCACTCGTGCAGCACCGCGCCGTCGGTGCATTCCATGGTGCCGCCCACCTTGACTGTCACCGAGCGCCCGTCTTCGGTGAAGACCCAGCCGCGCTGCACGTTGGCGCTGGCGCCGAAGGCCAGGCAGTTGTGCCGCTGCAGTTCGTCCGGCGTGCCGGGCCGGCCGGCGCGGGCCAGGTAGTCGGGCGAGGCCACCACCACGCGCCGGGTCTCGGCCAGCCGGATTGAAACGAGGCTGGAGTCGGGCAGGTCGCCCAGCCGGATCGCGCAGTCGAAGCCTTCATTGACCAGGTCGACCACGCGGTCGGACAGGTCCAGCGTGATCGATACGTCAGGGTGCGATTCAATGAACAGCGGCACCAGCGGCGCCACGTGCTTGCGGCCATAGCCGGCCGGCGCTGTCACGCGCAGGTGGCCGCTGGCCTTGACGCCGCCGGCCGAAACGCTGGCCTCGGCGTTGTGCAGGTCGTTCAGGATGCGCTGGCAGTCCTCCAGGAAGGCCGAGCCTTCGAAGGTCAGGCTGATCTTGCGCGTGGTACGTACCAGCAACTTGACGCCCAGCCGCTCTTCCAGCGCATCGATGCGGCGCCCGATGATGGCCGGCGCTACGCCTTCCGCCGCTGCTGCCGCCGACAGGCTGCCGCGCGAGGCGACGGATACAAAAGTCTCCAGCTGTTTGAAATGGTCCACAAATGTTCGCCGAGTAGTGCCCGAGTAATACGCACTCGCGCGCTTTGTGCCGGCCCGGTCACGCCCAATGCGTTGCAGGGTGCTGCCGGCGGCCAATGCGCAAGGATTTAGTGCGGAGTATCGTTTTAGTCAGCCAAGATTAGTGGCCGAAAAGTAAAAGATCAAGTGACCCGGGGCACCTTTGCCGCAGTGCAGCGTCTCCCTACAATGCGATGCATTCATCGGTGTACAGGGCCACGCAGTTGTGGTCCGGCACCGACACACTTTGCAGAGTCAGGTTGCCAGCGCCCACATGAACAAGATCCGCGCAGTCGTCTTCGATGCCTACGGCACGCTGTTCGACGTGTATTCCGTCACCGCGCGCGCGGAACAGCTGTTCCCGGGCCGCGGCGAGGCGCTGGCGCTGCTGTGGCGCGACCGCCAGATCGACTACACCCGCATCCGCACCATGGCCGGGCACGACGGCGCGCACTACAAGCCGTTCTGGGCCATCACCGTGGACGCGCTGCGCTATGCCGCCGAGCGCCTGGGTCTGGCGCTGGATGAAGCGACGGAAGCCCAGCTGCTCAAGGAATACGCCTGCCTGTCGGCCTTCCCGGAAAACCTGGGCGCGCTCAAGCGGCTGCGCAAGGCGGGGCTGCCGCTGGGCATCCTGTCCAACGGCAATGCCGAGATGCTCGACATCTCGGTCAAGAGCGCCGGCATGCATGGCCTGTTCGACCACGTGCTGTCGGTCGATGCGGTGCGCCAGTACAAGACCGCGCCCGCCGCCTATGCACTGGGGCCGCTGGCCTTCGGGCTGGACGCGCAGGAGATGCTGTTCGTCTCGTCCAACGGCTGGGACGCCTGCGGCGCCACCTGGTTTGGCTACACCACCTTCTGGATCAACCGTGCCGGCCACCCGGCAGAGCGGCTCGACGTAGCCCCCTCCGGCACCGGGCACGACATGAACGACCTGCTCGAATTCGTCCGCGCCCATGGCGTGGCGGCATAGCAGGGCGCCCAACAACCAAAGCTATCGCTATCGTTTAACAGGAGAACACTGATGGCTATCACGCTGCCCGCGGGCATGAAGATTACCGGCGAAATCCTGCCGGCCTACGAAGATATCCTCACGCCGGAAGCCCTGGCCCTGGTAGACAAGCTGCACCGCGCCTTCGAGCCGCGCCGTCAGGAACTGCTGGCCGCGCGCGTGGAGCGCGCCAAGCGCCTGGACGCCGGCGAAGTCCCCGATTTCCTGCCGGAAACCAAGAGCATCCGCGAAGGCGACTGGAAGGTTGCGCCGGTGCCCAAGGCGCTGGAATGCCGCCGCGTGGAAATCACCGGCCCGGTCGAAGCCAAGATGGTGATCAACGCCTTCAACTCGGGCGCTGACAGCTACATGACCGACTTCGAGGATTCCAACACCCCCAACTGGCACAACCAGCTGCAGGGCCAGGTCAACCTGAAGGCCGCCGTGCGCCGCACGCTGACCCTGGAATCGAAGGGCAAGCAGTACAAGCTGAACGACAAGATCGCCACGCTGCAGGTGCGTCCGCGCGGCTGGCACCTGGACGAAAAGCACGTCACCATCGACGGCAAGCGCGTCTCGGGCGGCATCTTCGACTTCGCGCTGTTCCTGTTCCACAACGCCAAGGAACAGATTGCCCGCGGCGCCGGCCCGTTCTTCTACCTGCCGAAGATGGAAAGCCATCTGGAAGCGCGCCTGTGGAACGACATCTTCGTGATGGCGCAGAACGAAATCGGCCTGCCGCAAGGCACCATCAAGGCGACCGTGCTGATCGAGACCATCCTCGCCGCGTTCGAGATGGAAGAGATCCTGTATGAGCTGCGCGAGCACAGCGCCGGCCTGAACGCCGGCCGCTGGGACTACATCTTCTCGTGCATCAAGAAGTTCAAGAACGACAAGGACTTCTGCCTGGCCGACCGCGCCAAGGTCACCATGACCGCTCCGTTCATGCGTGCCTACGCGCTGCTGCTGCTGAAGACCTGCCACTCGCGCGGCGCCCCCGCCATCGGCGGCATGAGCGCGCTGATCCCGATCAAGAACGATCCGGAGAAGAACGCCATCGCCATGGAAGGCATCATCAGCGACAAGCGCCGCGATGCCACCGACGGCTACGACGGCGGCTGGGTGGCACACCCGGGCCTGGTCGAGCCGGCCATGAAGGAATTCGTGGCAGTGCTGGGCGACAAGCCGAACCAGTTCGAGAAGCAGCGTCCGGACGTGCAGGTGAAGGGCGCCGACCTGCTCGACTTCAAGCCGGAAACGCCGATCACCGAGCACGGCCTGCGCATGAACATCAACGTCGGCATCCACTACCTGGGCGCCTGGCTGGCCGGCAACGGCTGCGTGCCGATCCACAACCTGATGGAAGACGCCGCCACCGCCGAGATCTCGCGCTCGCAGGTGTGGCAGTGGATCCGCTCGCCGAAGGGCAAGCTGGAAGACGGCACCAAGGTCACGGCCGAGCTGGTGCGCAAGCTGATCCCGGAAGAACTGGCCAAGGTGAAGGAACTGGTCGGTGGCGACACCAAGACCTATGACCGCGCTGCCGAGATCTTCGAGCAGATGTCGACATCGGAGGATTTCGCCGAGTTCCTGACGCTGCCGCTGTACGAAGAAGTCTGAGCGGGGCGCACTGCTCCGGCATGACCAGGAACCGCAGCCTGATGGCTGCGGTTTTTTTGTCTTCGTTTTACAGCGGCCCGGGCAGCCTCTTCAGCCCGATCCAGACCACCATGATGACCACATTGACCGGCACGCTGAGCGCGCCCGGCACGTAAAACAGCGCCGACAGCACGGGCGCGCACAGCACGCCTTCCACTACGCTGCCCGCGGCATAGAAGAAGACCCCGCACCACAGCCAGCGCCGCATATACGTCGGCAGCCAGTGCGCACGCGCCTTGTTGAAATGCCAGGCGTGGGCCCGTTCGGCCCGGCTTCCCTGGCTGGCGTCGCGGAACAGCCAGTTGAAGAAAAAGTAGCGGTACAGCAGGGTGCGGAAGGCCAGCTCTTGCATGATCACTCCTTTGGCCGTGCCGAGCTGGTTAGCGCGCAATGTTCATACCAGCGCATGCATGCAGGGACGGCGGCTTACATAGCAGCGTAGCAAGAAGTCGCAAGGACAGCCCAGCCGCCGGGCGCAATCCGGATCCGCGTCATGCTGGAAAACCCCGCATGTCCCGCGCGGCAACACTCTCTAATATGAAGTACCCGCCGCCAGCGCGGACCACAACATCAAAGCGGAGACTTCAGATATGGACCGTCGACAGTTCCTGGGCACCGCCGCCGTTGCCGCAGCCGTTGCCGCAACCGCCGGCGTGGCGCCGTACGCCATGGCGCAGCAGTGGCCCGCGCGGCCGATCCGGCTGGTGGTGGCGTATCCGCCCGGCGGCGGTACGGACGTGGTGGCGCGGCTGTTTGCCGACTATCTTGGCCGCGTGACGGGCCAGTCGGTGGTGGTGGAGAACAAGCCGGGCGGCGCCACCGTTCCCGCCACGCAGGACGTGATCCGCGCCAGGAACGACGGCCAGACACTGCTGGTGACGCTGGGATCGTCCGCCACCTCGGGCGCGCATATCAACCGCGTGCCCTACGACCCGCTGACCGACCTGACTGCGCTGGCCGAACTCGGCCGCGCCCCGGTGCTGCTTGCCGCCAACAAGGACGCCCCGTATTCCACGCTGAAGGAACTGATCGCCTATTCCAAGGCCAACCAGGGCAAGCCGATCCATTCCGCCTCTTACGGCCCGGGCACGTCGTCGCACTTTGGCCCGCTGCTGTTCAACCGGCTGGCAGGCACCAACCTGGAGCCGGTGCTGTACAAGGGCTCGGCGCCCGCCACGCAGGACCTGGTGGGCGGCGTGGTGCCGCTGATGATCGACGGCCTGACCACCGGCGTGCCGCTGTACCAGGCCGGCAAGACCAAGGTGCTGGCGACCACCATGCCGGAGCGGTCGGACATGGCGCCCGGCGCTCCAACCTTCCGTGAGCTCGGTTTCCAGGAAATGGAGCAACTTAGCGGATATTTTGCGCTGTTCGGGCCCAAGGCCATGCCCAAGGCAACGGTCGATGCCGTCTCGGAGGCCGTGCGCAAGGTGCTGGCCGATCCCGCGTACCAGAAGCGGCTGGCCGGCGTTGGCGTGCTGCCGGCGCAGGCGGTCACGCCGGAAGCATTTGCCGCGCAGATCCGGACCGATCATGCGCGCTGGGGCCAATTTATCAAGGACATCGGCTTCAAGATCGAGAATTGAGCCTGCCAGGCCGGTCCCGGAGACGGTCAACGCTGCCGGAGCTGAACGCCGGGATCTGCCGCCAGGCGATTTCTTGTCCATACTGGACTTGTTGCGGCGCCATGCCGCGGCAATCAAGAATCAGCAGCCTATGGAGGGAATCGTGTTCAAGCACATCTTGCTGGCCACCGATGGCTCGGAGCTTTCCAAGGTCGCCATGGCGGCCGCGATCAATTTCGTCAAGGCGGGCGGCGCGAAGCTGACGGCGTATACGTGCATGGAGGAATATCCCTACCTGTCCTCGGGGGATGCCGGCCATCCGCGGCGAAAGGCGTATGAGGAACATGAGGCCGAGCGGGCCAGCGCGGTGCTGGCCGAGGTTGTCGCGGCGGCCACCGAGGCGGGCGTGACCTGCCAGACCGACATGAGCACGTCGGTGCCGTACAAGGGCATCATCGATGCCGCCGCCAAGCACGGCTGCGACGTGATCTTCATGGCGTCGCACGGACGGCGCGGGCTGGAGGGGCTGCTGGTCGGGAGCGAAACGCAGAAGGTGCTGACCCACTGCAGGATCCCCGTGCTGGTCTATCGCTGAGCTTGCGCAATCCGCCAGCGGATCAGAAGCGGTAGCCCCGGCTTGGATTCACTTTCCAGCCGCCGGCGCCATCGAGTTCCAGCACCTGGTGGTGGTACTTGAGCAGCGAGGGGCGGTGGCTGACGCTGACCAGCGTCGCGTCCATGCCGGCCAGCAACCGGTACATGCCTTCCTCGTTGGCGATATCGAGCGCGCTGGTGGCCTCGTCAAGCATCACATAGCGGGGCCGCGACAGCAGCACGCGCCCGATCGTCAGCCGCTGCTGCTCGCCCAGCGACAGCACCTTGCCCCAGTCCACTTCGGTATCGAGGCCGCCGAAGCGGTCGACAATGCCGCCAAGATTCACCAGCTCGAGCAGCCGGATCAGCTCGTCGTCGGCGATGTGCTGCCCGATGTGGTTGGGGTAGAGCAGCTGGCCGCGCAGGCTGCCGACCACCATGTACGGGTGCTGTGGCAGGAACAGCATGTCCTGCGGCCTGGGGCGCATGATGCAGCCGGTGCCGCTGGTCCACAAACCGGCGATGGCGCGCATCAGCGAGCTCTTGCCGCCGCCGCTGGCGCCGACGATCAGCAGCCCTTCGCCGGGATCGGCCGACACCGTCAGGTCGCGCACCAGCGTGCGTTCCAGGTTCGGCGTGTGCAGCGTCACATGCAGCAGCGACAGGCGCGAGTCCTGCACGGACTCGATCTTGTGCGCCGGCTCGGCGAGTTTGTCCGGTTTGGCCGGCGTGTCGGCCAGCGTGCTGGCGAAGGTATCCAGCCGGTCCAGCCCGGCGACAAAGCGGGCCAGCTCTTCGAAGTTGTCGACAATTACCGTCAGCGCATTCAACACTGCGGCGAACGCCCCCGCAGCCTGGATCGCGCGCCCGACCTCCATTTCACCGGACAGCACATGCGAGGCGACGATGGCGCTGGGCAGCAGGATGGTCAGGAAGCCGTAGCCGTACTGGAACGTGTTCAGGCTGAGCTGCCACTTGATGAGCTTGTCGAAGTTGCGGAAGGCCTGCTCGAAGCGGCCGCTGACATGCGACGATTCCAGCGCCTCGCCGCGGTAGAAGGCGATCGATTCGGCGTTCTCGCGCACACGGATCAGGCTGAAGCGGAAATCCGCCTCGCGCTTGAGCTGGAAGAAATTCAACCCGATCAGCACGCGCCCGAAGAAGTACATCGAGACGAAACTCCCGGCGATGGCGTAGACCACCAGGAAGTAGACCAGCATCTGGGAAATCGACCACAGCACGGCGCTGAAGGCGATCAGCTGCAGCAGCGCGCCGATGCCGATCGACAGGAAATACAGCGATTGCTTGGTAAAGGTGTTGATGTCTTCGGTGATGCGCTGGTCCGGATTGTCGATCGCCGCGTTGGCGTTGAGCTTGTAATAGGTCCGGTCCCTGAAGTACCCGTCGAGGTAGTGACGGGTGAGCCATCGTCGCCACAGCAGGCCCAGCTTGTTGCGCAGGAAGTAGTAGGAGGAATAGATGGGAACGGCGCCGAGCAGGATATAGAGGCACTTCTGGATCGAGCCCCAGAAGCGGTCGGCATCTTGCGCCGCCAGGGCCGAAGTGAATTCGCCGGTCTGTTCGTTGATCCAGACTTCGGCCTGCGTCTGGCCGAGCAGCAGCAGGATCAGCAGGAGCAGCAGGCCGGACGCCTTCCATCGCTCACGCGAAAACCAGTAGGGGCGGGCAATGGCCCAGTAACGGGTCCACACGTGGCGCGTGGGGACGCCCGGACGTTTCTTGCGGGCCGAAGTGGTGCCGGCAATCCTTGGCTCGGGCACGACGCTCATCTGACTCTCCAGCGCAGACGGATTCCCCGCCGCCACGCACATTCGTCGTGCTGCAACGAAGCGGACCAGCAGGAGAATCTCTGGATGAAATATAGGCCAGCAATATCCACGCCTGACCAGAAATCATCCGCCCGGCCCTCGTTTTTTTCGTGCCCGCGCGCGGTGTGCGGTGTTGGCGGCAACGTCGAACCAGGTTGCGGCTGGAGGGTGACCGAGCCGCTACAGGCGAACCCTGCAAGCTTTTTCAACGGTACCTGCAGTTTCAGGCGCGGCTGCGGCGGCGGGGCGTGCCCGCCGGTCGCGGCCGCAGCGCCGGCCTCAGTCGAGGGTAATCTTTCCCGCCTTGACGATCTGGCCATAGCGAGCGATGTCGCGCTCGATCACCTTGCGGAATTCCTCGGAGGAACCGCCTACCGGCACGAAGCCCAGGTCGGTCAGCCTCTTGGCCACTTCGGGGCTGCGCGTTGCCGCGGCGATTTCCTTTGCCATGCGGTCAACCACAGGCGCGGGCGTGCCGGCAGGCGCCAGCAGGCCGGTCCAGGAACTCATCACGAAGCCCGGGAAGCCCGACTCTTCCATGGTCGGGATATTCGGCTCGCCCGGCCAGCGCTTGGCCGAGGCGACGGCCAGCACATTGATCTTGCCCGACTTCACGTGCGGCATCGGCACCAGCAGCGGATCGAATGCGACCGACACCTCGCCGGAAACGAGCGCAGGCAGGATCGGTGCGCTGCCGTTGTACGGCACGTGGGTCATCTTGACCTTGGACTCCATCGCCAGCCGCTCGCCCGTCAGGTGCGCCGAGCTACCCACGCCGCTCGAGCCGAATGTCAGCGTGTTGGGATGCTTCTTGCCATAGTCGACCAGTTCGGCAACGGTCTTCGCGGGCACCTTCTTGCTCGCGAACAGGAACAGCGGCAGCTCCGCCATCTCCGCCACCGGTACGAGGTCCGAAGGCTTGTAGCTCAGCTTGGAATACAGCGACATGTTGGCGCTGTAGGCCGCGAGAACCGAGACAAAGGTATAGCCGTCCGCCGCCGAGCGCGCGGCCACGCCAACGCCAAGCGTGCTGTTCGCGCCCGGCTTGTTCTCGATGATGATGGGCTGCCCGAGGCTTTGCGAGACCTTTTCGAACACGACCCGGGATACCGTGTCGGTGGACCCGCCGGGGGTATAGGGAACGATGACCTTGATCGGCCTGGTCGGCCAGGCATCGGCCGCCAATGCTGCATGGCCGAAAACGACACTCGTGATGGCGAGCGTCACCAGTCGTGCGCTGCGCGCCGCGCGATTCGAAATGCTCAACTACGTCTCCTGCTTTGGCAAATTTTCCTCCCGCCTTTGCGGCGGGTTCCAGCGGTGATTCCGCCGGGTGATTATGCCGGAGCGGTCGAAGCGGGTACGTGCCAAGAGGCTGCGGTAGGGCGCTTCCGTGAAGTCAGTGTGCGATAAGCGGTCGGGCACCGAGTGGCGCGCGGTCTTCTTTCAGGCCCGGTATTTCTCCCACAGTTCGCGCAGAACCGATTCCGGCGGCGGCGCCGGTGCGAAGCCCGCGACATTGCCGAACATGCCAAGAAGGCGGCGCCTGAAGGCATTGAGGTCCATCGTCGGTTCAGGCGATGCACTGGCGGTATCGATGATCGTATGCAGCTGCTCGGCGGAGAGGCCGGCGATGGCAGACCACAGGTCGTCGGGGCTGGCGCAGGTGCACGGCAAAGATCGGGCAAACATCGGTCATCCTCAACGTGGATCCATGCGTCGCTAACGCACCGCCGCGCCGCGCTTGCTGCCGTCCGGGTACACGGCCGCCTGGAACGGCTCGAGGCCGATCCGCGCGACCACATCGACGAAGCGCTCGGCTTCGCTGTCGCGGTGCGCGAGGTAGGTGCCGATCAGCCGCTCGACCACGTCCGGCACCTGCTCCTGCGCGAACGACGGGCCGATGATGCGGCCGATCGCCGCGCCGCCGCCGGCGCCGTGGCTGTCCTGGCTGTCTGCGCCGTTCTGCCGCCCGCCGATGGTGACCTGGTACCAGGCTTCACCCGCCTTGTCGACACCGAGGATGCCGATATGGCCGACATGGTGGTGCCCGCAGGAGTTGATGCAGCCCGAGATGTTCAGGTCGAGCTCGCCGATGTCGTGCACGTGGTCGAGGTCTTCGAACCGTTCCTGGATCGCCTGGGCCAGCGGTATCGACACGGCGTTGGCGAGCGAGCAGAAATCGCCGCCGGGGCAGGCGATGATATTCGTGATCCTGCCGACGTTGGGCGTGGCGAGGCCGGCCGCATCCAGCGCGCGCCACAGCGCGGGCAGGCCGCTGCGCCGCACGTCGGCGAGGATCAGGTTCTGTTCGTGCGAGACCCGCAACTCGCCAAAGCCGTGGCGCTCGGCGAGGTCGGCCATCAGCTCCATCTGGTTGGCGGTAATGTCGCCGGGCGCGCGGCCGGTTGCCTTGAGCGATGCGGTCACCGCGGCGTAGCCCGGTACGCGGTGCGGATGGACGTTGCTGCGCAGCCAGAGCCGGAATGCGCGGTCGGTCCGCGCGAGTTCGGCGCTTTCATCGACGCTTTCATCGGCATCCTGCGCCGCGGCGGGGTCATAAGGCGGCACCGTGAAGCGCGCGGCCACCGACGCGACGAAGTCTTCGGTGACGGTATCCGGGCCACCCCGGATGCGCTGCCACTGCTCCGCGACCTGTTCGCGGAATACCTCCGGCGTGAGATCCTTCACCAGGATCTTGATGCGCGCCTTGTACTTGTTGTCGCGCCTGCCATGCAGGTTGTAGACGCGCAGCGTGGCCTGCAGGTAGGTCAGCAGGTCCTGCCAGGCGACAAAGGGGTTGATCAGCTTGCCGACCATGGGCGTGCGCCCCATGCCGCCCCCGACCCACACGCGAAATCCGACCTGGCCGTCTTCCTCGACCGCCTGCAGCCCGATATCGTGGACGCCGACCGCGGCCCGGTCGGTGGTGGCGCCGCTGATCGCGATCTTGAACTTGCGCGGCAGGTAGGCGAACTCGGGGTGCAGCATCGACCATTGCCGCACGATCTCGCACCACACCAGCGGGTTCACCAGCTCGTCGGGCGCGATGCCGGCAAAGTGGTCGGTGGTGGTGTTGCGGATGCAGTTGCCGCTGGTCTGGATGGCATGCATCTGCACCGTGGCGAGTTCCGCCAGGATGGCAGGCGCGTCTTCCAGGCGCGGCCAGTTGAACTGCAGGTTCTGCCGCGTGCTGAAGTGCCCGTAGCCGCGGTCCCAGCGGCGCGCGATCCCGGCAAGCTTGCGCAGCTGCCTTGACGCCAGCATGCCGTAGGGGATGGCCACGCGCAGCATCGGGGCATGGCGCTGGATATACAGGCCATTCTGCAGCCGCAGCACGCGGAACTCTTCCTCGTCGAGCTCGCCGTCCAGGAAGCGGCGGGTCTGGTCGGTGAACTGCACGACTCGCTCGTCGACCAGCCTCTGGTCGATCTCGTCATAGACATACATGATGAAGGTCTCCTTGCGCGTAGCGCTAGTCTTTTGCCCGTGCCCGTTCGATGGACATGTCGGTCGGCATCATGTTGAGGTCGGCGTTGTGCATCACCCACAGCGAGCCGGCGACGACGATGACGATCAGGAAGCCGGTACAGGCGAAGATGGCGGTATTGCCGCGCTGGCCGGGACCGGTGCCCAGGTGCAGGAAGTACACCAGCTGCACCAGCAGTTGCGCGACGCAGAGGCCGACAACCAGCGCGATCGCGGCGTGGCTTTGCAACGTGCCGGTCATCACCGAGGCAAACGATGCCACGGTAAGCGCGACCGACAGCAGCAGGCCGATGGTGTAGCTGCGCACGCTGCCGTGGGTGGGGTGCTCACCCGGATGGACGGAGTGAAGATGGGACGGCTTCATGCGAACTCCCGCAGGTAGACGAAGGTAAAGACGCAGATCCAGACCAGGTCCAGGAAGTGCCAGAACAGGCTCAGGCACGCCAGCCGGCGGCGCACGATGTCATCGAGGCCGAAACGCCGGACCTGGTGGATCATCACCGCCAGCCAGCACAGGCCCGCGGTGACGTGCAGGCCGTGGGTGCCGACCAGCGTGAAAAACGCCGACAGGTAGGCGCTTACGCCGGGCCCGGCGCCCTGGTGCAGCAGGTGGGCGAACTCGTAGACCTCCATGGCGACGAACACGGCGCCCAGCACGAAGGTGGCCGCCAGCCAGCGGATCATGCGCGGCGCGGCATTCGCGTCCTGCCGCAGCATGGCCAGGCCGAAGGTGTAGCTGCTGAGCAGCAGCACCATGGTCTCGGTGAACACGAACGGCAGCTCGAACAGTTGCTGCCCGCCCGGCCCGCCCGCCGTGTTGCCCGACAGCACGCCGAAGGTTGCGAACAGCACCGCGAAGATCAGGCAGTCGCTCATCAGGTAGAGCCAGAAGCCCAGCGTGGTATGGGCGGCGGCATCGTGATGGCCGTGGTCGGCGGCGTGCGGCACCGGATGTGCGGCGTGCGGGCCTGGATGGTGCAGGGTAGGGGATAGCGTCGGGTTCATGGTTCAGGCAGCTTGCTGCAGTTGGGCGTAGCGGGCGCGCTCGATGCGCTCGACTTCGGCGGCCGGGACGTAGTAGTCGACATCGCGGTCATAGCTGCGCCGCACGAAGGTCGCGATCGCGCCAACCAGCCCGGCCACGGCGACCAGCCACATGTGCCAGACCAGCGCGAAGCAGGACACCAGCCCGAACACTGACACGAGGAAGCCGGCCGCGGTGGGGCGTGGCATGTGGATGTCCTCGTAGCGGGCCGGCTGGCGCCATGCGCGGCCGGCTTCCTTGTCGTCCCAGTGCTGCTCCAGCGAGGTGATGTGCGGCACCAGGGCGAAGTTGTAGAACGGCGCCGGCGATGCGGTCGACCATTCCAGGCTGCGGCCGTCCCACGGGTCGCCGGTCAGGTCCTGGTTCTGCTTGCGGTCGCGGATGCTGACGGCCAGTTGCACGATCATGGCCAGGATGCCGGCGCCGATGACGAAGGCGCCGATCATCGCCACCACCAGGTAGGGATGCCAGTCGACGTTGGCGTAGTGGTTCATCCGGCGGGTCATGCCCTTGAAGCCCAGCACGTAGAGCGGCATGAAGGCCAGGAAGAAGCCGGTCAGCCAGCACCAGAACGACACCTTGCCCCAGAACTCGTTCAGCTTGAAGCCGAACACCTTCGGGAACCAGAAGCTGATCGCCGCCAGGCAGCCGAACAGCACGCCGCCGATGATCACGTTATGGAAGTGGGCCACCAGGAACAGGCTGTTGTGCAGCACGAAGTCGGCGCCCGGCACCGCCAGCAGCACGCCGGTCATGCCGCCGACCGCGAACGTCACCATGAAGCCGATGGTCCACATGGTCGAGGTATGGAAGCGGATCCGGCCGCGGTACATGGTGAACAGCCAGTTGAACAGCTTCACGCCGGTGGGGATCGAGATGATCGACGTCATGATGCCGAAGAAGGCGTTGACGTTGGCGCCCGAGCCCATGGTGAAGAAGTGGTGCAGCCAGACGAAGAACGACAGCACGCCGATCGACGAGGTGGCATAGACCATCGACTTGTAGCCGAACAGGGGCTTGCGCGAGAACGTGGCGATGATTTCCGAGAACGCGCCGAACGCGGGCAGGATCAGCACATAGACCTCGGGGTGCCCCCAGATCCAGATCAGGTTCACGTACATCATGGCGTTGCCGCCCAGCTCGTTGGTGAAGAAGTGCATGCCGAGGTAGCGGTCGGCGGTGAGCAGGGCCAGCGTGGCGGTCAGCACCGGAAAGATGGCGACGATCAGGATGTTGGTGATCAGCGCGGTCCAGGTGAACACCGGCATCTTCATCAGGGTCAGGCCCGGAGCGCGCATGCGCAGGATGGTGACGATGAAGTTGATGCCGGTCAGCGTGGTGCCGAGCCCGGATATCTGCAATGACCAGATGTAGTAGTCCACGCCGACGGTCGGGCTGTAGCCCAGCTCGGACAACGGCGGATAGGCCACCCAGCCGGTCGCGGCGAAGTCGCCGACGAACATCGAC
The DNA here is from genome assembly GCF_004353535.1 of Cupriavidus sp. L7L. Classification (NCBI taxonomy): domain Bacteria; kingdom Pseudomonadati; phylum Pseudomonadota; class Betaproteobacteria; order Burkholderiales; family Burkholderiaceae; genus Cupriavidus; species Cupriavidus sp. L7L. The sequence continues at coordinate 320,029 of NZ_SMNY01000024.1, read as the reverse complement.
AGCATCACCAGCACTGCGCCCATGGCCGACAGCCAGAAGCTCAGCGAGTTGACGAACGGGAAGGCCACGTCGCGCGCGCCGATCTGCAGCGGCACGATCACGTTCATCAGCCCCACCACCAGCGGCGTGGCCACGTAGAAGATCATGATCACGCCGTGGGCGGTAAAGATCTGGTCGTAGTGGTGCGGCGGCAGGTAGCCGGCGGCATCGCCGTAGGCGACTGCCTGCTGCGTGCGCATCAGGATCGCGTCGGCGAAGCCGCGCAGCAGCATGACAAGGGCCAGGATGATGTACATCACGCCAACCTTCTTGTGGTCGACCGAGCAGATCCAATCGGTCCACAGGTATTTCCACTTGCCGTACCTGGTGATCGCGCCGAGCAGCGCGGCGCCCAGCACCAGCACCACGGCCAGCGTCCCCATGATGATCGGCTCGTGGTAGGGGATGGCCTCGAGATTGAGTTTTCCTAGCATGTCATTGCTCCATGCGGCCGGGGAGCGCCGACGGGACGCGTTGGAAGGCCTGCAGTGATTCGGGGGTGTTCGCGCGGCAGATCGCGCCGTTGGCCAGCATGTACTTGTCAACCACCTGGTCGAACAGCTTCGGCGTCACCGATGCGTAGAGCGCGACGGGGTCCCTGGTGCTGGGCTGCTCCAGTGTGCTGTAGGTGTTCGCGTCAAGCGTCCGGGCCGAGGCCCGTGCCTTGCTGATCCACGCGTCGAAGTCCTCGCGCGAGGTCGCCAGGGTCTTGAAATGCATGTCCGAGAAGCCCGCGCCACTGTACGCCGCGGACTGGCCGAGATAGACGCCCGGTGTGTCCGCGATCAGGTGCAGGCGGGTCTGCATGCCGGCCATGGTGTAGACCATGCTGCCAAGCTGCGGAATGAAGAACGCATTCATCATCGATTCCGCGGTCAGCCGGAAGTTGACCGGCGTGCCGACCGGGATGGCAAGCTGGTTCACCGAGGCGACGCCGTATTCGGGATAGATGAACAGCCATTTCCAGTTCAGCGCGATGACGTCGACCTGCAGCGGCCTGACCTCGGACTCCAGCGGCCGATAGGGGTCGAGCTTGTGCGTCGAATCCCAGATCAGCACGGCCAGGCAGGCCACGATCACGCACGGGATGCCCCACACCACGATCTCGATTTTGGTCGAGTGCGACCACTTGGGCGCGTAGGTCGCGCGCGTGTTGCTCTCGCGGTAGCGCCAGGCAAACCACAGCGTCAGGAAGATCACCGGGATGACGACCATCAGCATGACGAACAACGCGATCAGGATCAGCGATTTTTCCTGTGCGCCGATGCTGCCCTTGGGATTGAGCAGTTCGAGGTTGCAGCCGCTGAGCAGGGCGCTCAGCCCGGCGGCCAGCAGCAACGCGCCGATGCGGGGCGGCAGGGCGGGCGATGGGCTGAGGCTGGGGGAAGGGTGGGGCAACGGGCCTTGTCGATCTTTGTTTGCCGGCCCGGCGGTAGGTTTGAGCATGTCGGACACCTTGGTTACGGATTACCGAAGGCATCCGGCCACGCGCTCCGTTTCAAGTGCTGCGTCAGCCCGCGGCTGCGGGCTTGTATGGATTCCCTCGACAATGTCTGGCATGCTAGTCGAAGACAAGGCCCATACATCGAGGAAAGTTTGGGGACAGAATCCATACAAGATAGCGAAAGCGCTGCCCGGATCACTGGCCAGTGGGATCTGCGGATCACTGCGTCCGGTGGGGCCCGGTACCTGCAGATCGTCGACTTCATCGAGCGGGCAATCGGCGAGGGCCGCCTCATGGCCGGCGACCGTGTGCCGCCGCAGCGCAGCCTGGCGCAATCCCTCGGCGTGGACCTGACGACGGTGACGCGCGCCTATAACGAGGCGCGGCGAAGACAGCTGATCGAAGCGAGGGGCGCGCTCGGCACCTTCATTGCCGCGCCGCGTGCGGAACTCGCGCGCGTGGTCGACATGAGCATGAACGTGCCGCCGCCGCCGGCGGGCGTGGATTTCCCGGACCTGTTGCGGCGCGGCCTGAACCAGGTCCTGCTGCGCAGCGACCCGCACCTGCTGATGACCTACCAGCTTGGCGGCGGCAGTGCTTCGGACCGGGCGGCCGGGGCGCTCTGGCTTGCGCCGATCTTCGGGCAGGTCGACACGGCGCGGCTGGTGGTGTGCCCCGGTGCCCAGGCTGCGCTGGCCGCCGTGATCCTGAGCCGCACGCGGCCCGGCGAGGCAATCGTGACCGAGCCGCTGGCCTATCCGGGCATCCGCGCCGCGGCAGCGCAACTGGGCCGGCGCGTGGTGGTCGCACCGTGCGATGCGGACGGGATGCTGCCCGACGCGCTCGCCGCGGCCCGCGCCGCAGGCGCCACGCTGGCCTACCTCAACCCGACCGCGCAGAATCCGACCACGCACACCATGCCGGCCTCGCGCCGGGCAGAGATCGCCAGCGCCGCGCACCGATGCGATATCGCCTTGCTGGAGGACGACCCGTACTGGCTGCTGACGCCGTCGGCACCGCCGCCGCTCGCCACCTTTGCGCCCGAGCGCACCTGCTACGTCGCGACGCTGTCCAAGGCGCTCACGCCGGGCCTGCGCACCGCGTACGTCCTGTTGCCGGAGGGCAGGAGTGGCGACGACCTGCTGGCTTCGCTGCGCGCCTTCGCGCTGATGGCCGCGCCGATGACCGCGGCGCTGGCCACGCAATGGATCCATGACGGCTCGGCCATGCAGCTGCTCGACGGCATCCGCACCGAAGCGCTGGCGCGGTGCGCGCTGGCAAGCCGATGGCTGAGCGGGATCGGCCAGCTGCCGCCCAGTGCCATCCACGTCTGGCACCGCCTTCCCGCGCAGTGGTCGGCGCAGCAGCTCACCCGGGCCGCGCTGGCGGAAGACCTGCGGGTCACGCCTTCCGACGCGTTCTGGGACGGGCCCAATGCGCCCAATGCCATCCGCATCTCGCTGGGCGGCGTCGACAATCACGCGCAGCTGTCGCTGGCTCTGAGGAAGCTGGCGGCATTGCTCGAGCGCCGGCCAGCGTCTGGGGTCGAGATGGTGGTGTGAACCAGCCTCGCGCAAGCAGCGCCGGTATCAGGCCTCTGAAACGAAGTTGATCACCGCGTCGGAAAACTCCGCCGGCGATTCCCAGTTCGACAGATGCGCCGCATTGAGCGCGAGGTAATCGGCGTTGGCAATGCCTTCAGCCAGCTCGCGCCCCTGTTCCGGCGTGGTGGCGGCATCCTGGACGCCGGCGATCACCAGCACGCGCGCATCGATGCCGGGCAGCAGGCCGCGCAGGTCGGCATCGCGCACCGCGGCGCAATTGGCGACATAGCCGTCGGCATCGGTCGAGGCGAGCATCGACAGCACCGGTGCCATGCGCGCCGGATCGCCGGCGAGCGCCGCCGGAGTGAACCAGCGGGCCAGCACGCCCTCGGCGATGGCCGCCATGCCTTCGGCCCGCACGCGCTCGATGCGCGTGTTCCAGCCGGAAGCCGGGCCGATCAGCGCCGCGGTGTTGGCCAGCACAAAGCGGCCGAAGCGTCCGGGGTGATGACGTGCCAGCCAGATGCCGGTCATGCCGCCCATCGACAGGCCGCAGAAATGCGCGCGTTCGACGCCGGCATGGTCCATCACGGCCAGCACGTCGGCGCCCAGTTCGGCCATGCCGAACGGCGCGTCAGGCACGGCAGAGGCGCCGTGGCCGCGCGTGTCGTAGCGCAGCACGCGTAAGCGCTCCAGCAGCGCCGGCATCTGCGGGTCCCACATCGACAGGCTGGTGCCGAGCGAGTTGGACATGACCAGCGCCGGCGCGCCGGCCGGGCCCTGGAGTTCGTAGTGCAGGCGCAGCCCGTCACGGGTGGCAATGCTCATTAGGGCGGCCTCTCTCAGCGAATCGAAGACGGATGCGGCGCCAGCGGCGTGACGGCGATCTTCATGTACGGGAACAGCGGCAGGGCCGACAGCAGGTTGTGCAGCGCCTCGTTCGACTCGACGTCGAACACGCTGTAGTTGGCATACTCGCCGACCACGCGGTAGAGGTGCAGCCATTTGCCCTGGCGCTGCAGGTCCTGCGCGTAGGCCTTCTCGCGCGCCTTGATTTCGTCGGCCTGCGCGGCGGGCATGTCGTGCGGCAGGTTCACGTCCATTCGTACCAGATACAGCATCGGGTTCTCCTTGTTCCAGTCTGATGGTGATTTCAGGCGCGACGATAGTGCGCCAGCTTGTCTTCGTCGAGCGCGATCCCCAGCCCGGGCCCTTGCGGCAGGTGCAGCGCAAAGTCGCGGTACACCGGCCGCTCCAGCACGATATCGTCCTTCAGCAGCAGCGGGCCGAACAGCTCCGTGCCCCACGCCAGTTGCGGCAACGTGGCGAAGCCGTGGGCCGCGGCGATGGTGCCGACGCTGCCTTCCAGCATGGTGCCGCCATACAGCGCGATGCCGGCCGCGTCGCCGACCGCGGCGGTGCGCAGCATGCCGAAGATGCCGCCGGACTTGGCGATCTTCAGCGCGAACACGTCGGCGGCGCCGAGGCGGGCCAGTTCCATCGCGTCCTCGGGACCGCACACGGCTTCGTCGGCCATGATGGGCACGATAAAGCGCGCCGCCAGCCGGGCCAGCGCGGCGCGCTGCTCGCGCGGCGTGGGCTGCTCGATCAGGTCGATGCCGGCGGCTTCCAGCATGGCGATGCCGGTGGCGGCATCCGCTTCGTTCCAGGCCTGGTTGACGTCGACGGTGACCCGGGCACGGTCGCCCAGCGCGCGCTTGATCGCCGACACATGGGCCACGTCCTCGCGCACGCTGCGCCGGCCGATCTTGAGCTTGAAGGTGTCGTGGCGGCGCTCGGCCAGCAGGCGCTCGGCCTCGTCGATGTCGCGCGCGGTATCGCCGCTGGCCAGCGTCCACAGCACCGGCAGCGTTTCACGCACGGCGCCGCCCAGCAGCGTCGCCAGCGGCACGCCCAGGCGCTTGCCCTGCGCGTCGAGCAGCGCGGTCTCCAGTGCCGACTTGGCGAAGCGGTTGCCGCGCGCCACCTTGTTCAGCCGCGCCATGGCGGCGTGCACGTTGGTGGCATCCTGCCCCAGCAACGCCGGCGCCAGGTAAGTGTCGATAGTCAGCTTGATGCCCTCGGGGCTTTCATCGCCGTAGGACAGGCCGCCGATGGTGGTGGCCTCGCCGATGCCTTCCACGCCGTCGGCGCAGCGCAGGCGCACGATCACGAGGGTCTGCCGCTGCATGGTCGCCATGGCGAGCTGGTGCGGGCGGATGGTCGGCAGGTCGACCAGGATGGCCTCGATCGACTCGATGGCCGTGGAACTGGATTGTGTCGCCACTTTCATACCTTCCTGATGCAGTTGAACGTTGCATCGGAGTATGGATGGCTATTTTTCAGCTGTCCAAGACCGTTGTCGTCTGATTTGATACCTCAAAAGTATGGATTGTCGACGGCGCCTTATTCCTTCTGCGGGGGCAGGTAGGCCATGCCTCCTCGTAGAGCTGGTAGATCATGTCGCGCAGCGAGTGCAGGTCGGCCGACTCGTCCATCATCCGGGTGCTCATGATGATGGGCGACACCAGCTTGGGATCATCCAGTTCCTTGTAGGTCACGTCATCCCGCTTCAGCCCGTAGACGCTGCTGGGCACCACCGAGATGCCTTCGCCCATCGCCACCAGCCCGAGCGCGATCTGCAGCTCGCGCACCTCATGCAGCCGGCTTGGCTTCAGTGCGCGGTCGTGGAAGGCAGCCAGCACCACGATCTGGGCCAAGCCCTACCAGTTCTACGAAGAGGACCAGGTCGAAGCCGGGATCCGGCGCTCGCTGTTTCCGACGCTGTGGTGCTGCCGCGCGGTGCTGCCGGGCATGGTCGAGCGCCGGCAGGGCGTGATCGTCAACGTGTCGTCGATCGCCACCCGCAGCATTCACCGCGTTCCTTATGCGGCGGCCAAGGGCGGCGTCAATGCGCTGACGGCCAGCCTGGCCTTCGAACACGCGCACGAAGGCATCCGCGTCAACGCCATCGCCACCGGCGGGACCGAGGCGCCGCCGCGCAGGATTCCGCGCCACACCGAAGCGCAGAGCGAGCAGGAGGCGGGCTGGTACCAGGCCATCGTCGACCAGACCCGCGAGAGCAGCCTGATGCACCGCTATGGCACGATCGACGAACAGGTGCATGCGATCCTGTTCCTGGCATCGGACGAAGCGTCCTACATCACCGGTACGGTCTTGCCGGTCGGTGGCGGCGACCAGGGCTGAGCGCGAGCGGTTGAGCCAGCCAGTCCGGCGCGGCTGGAGAACACGCGCTCGCCTATAGTGAACGCAGCCAAGCAGCAGCCGGTCCTCGGGGGCTGCAGCGGCCACGGGAAGCGAGCCATGCGGATTGCGTCGATCGACACCATCGTGCTGCGCGTGCCATTCACGGTCGGCGGGGTCTCCGCCGCCGGCGTGTGGGGCGGGGCGGGTTTGCAGGCCGCCGATTCGCTGCTGGTCAAGGTGACCACGGACGACGGTATCGTGGGCTGGGGCGAAACCTTCGGCTTTATCGGCATCCCGATGGTCAAGGCGGCGCTCGACGAACTGCTGGCGCCCGCGTGCCTCGGCATGGATGCCACGCAGCCCGAGGCGCTAAGCCTGGACCTGCAGCGCCGGTTCCACGTCTTCGGGCGCAGCGGCGCCATGATGTACGGGCTGTCGGCGCTAGATATCGCGCTGTGGGACATCTGCGGCAAGGCCGCCGGCCTGCCGCTGTACCGGCTGCTGGGCGGAACGCGGCGGGAACAACTGCCGGCGTATGCCAGCCTGATCCGCTACGCCGACCGTGAGACGATCGCGGCCAACACGCAGCGCGCGATCGCCGACGGCTACCGCAGCATCAAGCTGCACGAGGTCGACCTCGCTGTCGTACAGGCCGCGCGCGAGACGGCCGGGCCCGATATCGAAATCACGCTCGATGTGAACTGTCCGTGGTCGCTGGCCGAGGCCATCGACATGGCGCGCGCGCTGGCGCCGCTGTCGCTGCGCTGGCTCGAGGAGCCGCTGTGGCCACCGGAGAACTACGCCGGCCTGGCCGCGTTGCGCCGGCAATGCGGCATTGCCGTGGCGGCGGGCGAGAACGCCTCGACGCTGATGGACTTCCACCAGATGCTCGGCGCCGGCGCGGTCGACGTCATCCAGCCGAGCCCGGCCAAGATGGGCGGCATCAGCCCGCTGCGCAAGGTGTTCGCGCTGGCCGAGGCGCACAACACGCAGGTGATGGTCCACACCTTCTACGACGGCCCCGGGCTGCTGGCCAGCATCCATGCCACGGCGGCGCTGGGCGATGCGCGTGCCATGATCGAATGGCGCTACTTCGACATGGAGGCCCGGGTGCTCGGCGATGCGGTGGTGCCGCGGGACGGGATGATTCGGGTGCCAGACGGGCCGGGTCTGGGCATCGATCCCGATCCGGAGGTGATCCGGCGCTACCGGGTCGGATGAAAGGCATCACCCCGAACAGCGCGTGCACCAGTTCCGTGCCTGTCCTGGGCTGGTGACGTCGGCAATCCAACGCAGGCAAAGTTGCCTGCGGCCCAACGGTCTCCGGGAAGTGCAGGGCCGGTACCAACACTACGCCCATTCCGCCACACCGGCGTCCGCGAGTGGCTTGGCTAGCCGCCGGCGTCGATGCCCGCGCCGCACACCCAGAAATGTCATGCGAGGCAGGTACGCTGCACATCCCGCACGGCCTGGCAGCAAACTTGCTTGTTGATTGCATCTGGCCGACAGGGGACATCCATCCGTTGGGAGAAGCCATGCATCAAGCACGCATCACCGCGCACAAAGGGATTCTGGTCGTCGAACTGGTACCTGACCCGGCAAACGGCGACGGCACCTCGACCGACAAGCTCCGCAACCTGGCCACGGTCATCCATGACACAGGACGGCACCTCGGCGTTTCAGAGGAAGCCCTGGCGCTGCTGAAGATGGTGAAGCGCGGCCTCGACCGCATCGGCGACTTTGCCTGGTTCAGCAGCGACGACGGCAAGGATCACTTCGCCTGGCTGGGCGGCCCGAAGCGGCTGGTGAATCCGACGTCGGTGGCGGCTGCCCGGGACTACGCGATCCTTGCCCACCGGGTGATTCCGAACCAGGTGCCGGACGGCGCCAGGATGGCGATCGAGACGAACTTCTGAGTGCGCCGCCGCGCGCACCGGTGTCGAAACTGGCGTGAGGGGAAGCCATCACGGCCCAAAGCGCCGTGCTGTGGCTGGAATGCCAGCGGGTCCATTTGGTATACTTCAACGCAACTTCCTGGCCCTTTGCCGGGCCACAAATACCAACGACCCGCCATGACCCAACCGCAGAAGCAAAGCATGGCCGCCGAGATCCGGGCGGCCATCGAGGCCGAGATCGAAAGCGGTGCGTTGCCTCCCGGTACGCCGCTGGACGAGCGCAGCCTGGCAGAGCGCTTCGGCGTATCGCGCACGCCGGTGCGGGAGGCGCTGCAGCAACTCGCCGTGCAGAATCTCGTGCGCATCGCCCCGCGCGTAGGGGTCTTTGTCTCGCGCATGTCGATCACACAGTTGCGGGAAACGCTGGAACTGCTTGGCGAGCTGGAAGCGGTTGCCGCCAAGCTCGCCGCGCGCCGCATGGACGACGAGCAACGCCTCCAGCTCAAGGCCAGCATGCAGCAGTGCGCCGAGGCGTTCTCCCAGGAAGACGGCAAGAAATTCGCCGAGGCCAATGCCGGCTTTCATGACCTGGTCTACGCCGGCAGCCACAACGAATACCTGGTCGAGCAGATCCAGGGCATCCGCCGGCTGATGCAGCGCTACCGGCCGAAGATCTTCCTGACCCAGGGCCAGCGCCAGCGTGCGCTCGCGGACCACCAGCGCCTGGCCGATGCCATCCTGAGCGGCGACGAGGCCGCGGCGCATACGGCCATGCTGGAACATGCGCCGGTCGGCACCACCGGGTTCTCGGAGTTCCTGTCGACGCTGCCGATGAGCTACCTCGAAACCGACAGCGGACCGGCCGCCGGCATGGCGCCCGCGACCGCCGGCAAGCGAGGCCGGCGCGCCGCGACGGAAGACGAGGGCGAAGCCAGGCCGCGCGCCCGGCGCATGCCGGGCCGCGTCAGCACGGCCTGACTGACGCGCCTCGCCGCCGCTCAGAAGCGGTGCCGTATGCCGGCGGCGACGCCGAACTGGCTGTCCTCGCTGGGCGCGATCCGGTAGGCCGCCGTGGCCCCGTTGAAGTTCTCGAAGTTGAGCGCCGCGTTCTTGGTGAAGGCTGCGCTCAGGTAGACGTCGGTGCGCTTGGACAAGCTGTAGTCGGCGATCATCGTGACCTGCCACGGGTTGGCCGGATCGCCCGCGGCGCCATAGACCGACCTGAGGTTGTCGTAGTAGACCGCGCCGGTCAGCTGCAGCGCGGGGGTAGCCTGGTAGTTGAGGGCGAACCACCAGAGGTCGTCGCGCCCGATGGCGCCGGGCGTCGCGACATCGTTCTTGCCGTAGCGGTACGCGGCCTGGGCCAGCAACTGCGGCGTGACCTGGTAGCGCAGGCCCAGTGCTGCCTTCTGCGTCCGCTGGTAGTCGCCCGCCACCTTCGCGCTGTTCACATTGTCATAGGCCGCCGCAATGCCGAACGATCCGATGCGGTAGTCCACGCCGGCACCGTAGCCCGCGGATCCCGTCATCGAGCCCGGCTGCTCGCCAAAACTCCAGTGCAGTTCCGTGGACAGCGGGCCGAAGTCGCCGTGGTACTTCGCCATATTGTCCTGGCGCAGCCCGGCGCCGGCGATGGTGGTCACCGGTTCGTACAGGGTCGCATACGCGGTGGGCGAGTAGTTGGCCATGGTCAGGAACAGCGACGAGTATTGCCGGCCGAAGGTCAGCTTGTGCCCGCCGGCCGCGAGTCCGACCCAGGCCTGACGCCCGAACAGCCGGCCGCCCTGCGTGGAAATGCCGGTGTCGACGCTGAAGCCGCTTTCCAGCGCGTAGATCGCCTGCTTGCCGCCGCCCAGGTCTTCCACCCCGCGCAGGCCCCAGCGGCTCGGCGACAGGCCGCCTGAGCTGAGCGCCACCTTCGACTTGCCGTCCGGCTGCCCCGTCGCGAGGTTGTTGTTGCTGTACTCGATGTTGGCATCGACCACGCCGTACAGCGTGACCGAAGCTTGCGCCGTGCCGGCCAGGCCGGCCAGGGCGCACGCGATGCCGATGGTGCGATTTCTCATTGCTTTTCTCCTCCAGGGTGAACGGATTGCGCGGCTTATCCCGCCGCTGCATCGGGATGCCATTGCACGAGTGGCGTGAACGAAATGGCTGGAAAAACGGCGTTTTCCGGCGGCATGACCCCGCGCCCGAGGCGCAGCCCCGGCAGGGCTGCCAATCCTTCGGACGGTGTCGGGGTAACGAGGGGTAGAAAACTCAGGCCGTCACGATGCCCGGCTCGAGGTCAGCGAAGCGACGGCCTTCGCGCGCCAGGCGTTGCAGCAGCGGGGACGGGGTCCACCAGTAGCCATGGCGAGCGTGGAAGCGCTCGATATCCGCGCAGACGCTGGCCAGTCCCAGCTGATCCGCCAGGTACATCGGTCCGCCGCGGTGCGCCGGGAAGCCGTAGCCGGTCACGTACACGATGTCGATATCGCTCGCGCGCAGCGCAACGCCCTGTTCGAGCAGTTTCGCGCCTTCATTGATCATGCCGTACAGGCAGCGCTTGAGGATCTCTTCCTCGTCAACCGGCTGGCGCGCGATGCCCAGCCTGGCGGATTCGTCGACGATAAACTGCTCGACCGCCGGGTCGCGTTGCGGCGTGCGGCTGCCTTGTTCGTAGCGATACCAGCCCGCACCGGACTTCTGGCCCAGGCGTCCCATCTCGGTCAGCTTCAGGATCAGGTCGTTCCAGCGCCGGTCGGTGGGGCGGGTGGCCAGCTGCGCCTTGCGGGTCTGGTAGCCCACGTCGTTGCCGGCCATGTCATGCACGGCGAAGATCCCCATCGCATAGCCGAAGCGTGTCAGCGCCTGGTCGACTTCATGCGGCAGCGCGCCTTCCTCCAGCAGGAAGTGCGCCTCGCGCGTGTAGTTGCGGAACAGCGCGTTGCCGATAAAGCCCGGATAGACGCGGGCGAGCACCGAGACCTTGCCCAGGCGGCGTCCCAGCTCCATCAGCGTCGCGATCACGTCCGGCGCAGTCTGCTGCGCGCGCACGACCTCAAGCAAACGCATGACATGGGCCGGGCTGAAGAAATGCGCGCCGACCACATCCTGCGGCCGCTGCGTGACCGCGGCGATGGCGTCCACATCCAGCCCCGAGGTATTGGTGGCCAGGATCGCACCGGGCCTGGCCAGCGCATCGAGCTTGCGGAAGATGTCCTGCTTGAGCGCCATGTCTTCGAACACGGCTTCCACGATCAGGTCGGCTCGTGCCACGTCGGCGAGCTCGACCGAGCCGCGGATCCGCGCAAGCCGCTCGTCCATCTGCGCCTGCTGCAGCCGGCCGCGCGCGACGCTGCCCGCATAGTTGTCGCGCACGCGCTGCAGGCCACGCTCCAGCGCGGCAGGCTCGGCATCGATCACCGTCACGGGAATGCCGGCATTGGCAAGCGCCATGGCGATGCCGCCGCCCATGGTGCCGGCGCCGATCACGGCCACGTGTTCTACCGGGCGCAGCGGCAGTTCCGCCGCAATGTCGGGAATCCTGGAGGCTTCCGCCTGCGCCTGGCGGATGTGGGCCTCGGCGGCGTCGCGTTCCGGCCGGCTCACGGCGTTGCCGGCAAGGGTAGGGGTGGGGTTTGTCATGGCCTCAGTCCTGTTTGCCTGCCGGGGAGACCAGCGGCTGGGCCCGCCCTTCGACGAATTCGCGCAGCCGCTCGGCGGTTTCGGGGGAACGCTCCATGTTCGAGTTCAGGTACTCCATGAACAGGCCGTCGTCATGCGACAGGTCGTTGATGCGCGGCAGCACATTGGTGATGCGCCAGTTGGTGTCGGGCGTATTGCGGGCGATCCTGGCGGCCAGCTCGCGCGCCTTGTCCAGCGCCTGCCCGGCCGGCACAACGTAGCGCACGATGTGCTCGCGCTCGCCCTCGGCCGCCGACAGCAGGCGGCCGGTCAGCATCATGTCGGCCATCACGGTGTAGCCCACCACGCGCTGCACGCGCACCGTTCCGCCGCCGCCGACAAAGATGCCGCGCTGGCCTTCGGGCAGGCCGAAGAAGGCGGATTCATCCGCCACGCGCACGTGCGCCGCGGTGGCCAGCTCCAGCCCGCCGCCGACCACCGCGCCATGCAGTGCGGCCACGAACGGAATGGGACCGCGCGCGATGATGTCAAACACGGTGTGCCAGGAATGCCGCTGGCGCTTGCGTGGCCGCGGGGCGTTGGCGAGGGCGCCGGCCGCGCGCGCCAGCGCTTCCTTCAGGTCCAGGCCCGCGCAGAAGTTGCTGCCATGGCCAAACAGCACGCCGACGCTGGCTTCTTCGCCGGCGCGCACCACGGCATCGCGCAGCGCCCACACCACGTCTTCATTGATGGCGTTGCGCTTGTCGGGGCGGTTGAGGCCGATCAGTGCGACCGGCCCGTCGAGTTCATAGGTAACCAGTTCAGTGCTCATAATGGGAGTTCCAGTTGGCAGGAGCGGATATCGCTCGTTCGTTCATTCGATCGGTGGATGGGGGCGGTCACAGGTCCAGCACCAGCTTGCGGCTCCTGGCGCCGGAGCAGCAGATCATCATGCGTTGGTTCGCGGCCTTGTCCGCCTCGCTGAGCACCAGGTCGCGATGGTCCGGCACGCCGTCGAGCACGCGCACCTCGCAGGTGCCGCAGATGCCCTCCTGGCACGAATACGGCGGCTCGATGCCCTGGCCGAGCAGGCAGTCCAGGATGGTCTGGCCCGCCTGCACTTCGACGCTGCGGCCGCTGCGGGCCAGCTCGACGGTGAAGCCGCCCTCGGTGGCGGCGCTCTCGCGCGCCGCGAAGTACTCGCGGTGGACCTGCGCGGGCGGCAGGCCGGTAGTGGCCTGCTCGAACGCTTCCAGCATCGGCAGCGGGCCGCAGCAATAGACATGGGCGCTGGCCGGCAGCGCACGGACGATGCCGGCGATATCCAGCATGCGCCCGCCGGGCTCGCGGTCGAAGCACAGCTGCACTTCGGCGTTGGCGTCATCGCGCAGCGCCTGCACGGCGTCGAGGAAGCCGGCATTGCGGCGCGTGCGCGCTGCGTAGTGCAGCTGCCAGTGCCGGCCGAGCGCCTGCAGGCGGCGGATCATGCCGAGGATCGGCGTAATGCCGATGCCGCCCGCGATAAACACACTCAGCGGGGCCGACTCCTCGAGCGGGAAGTTGTTGCGTGGGGCGCTGATCGCCAGCGTATCGCCGGGGCGCAGCACCTCGTGCAGGTAGCGCGAGCCGCCGCGGCTGTTCGGGTCCTTGTTCACGCCGATCACGTAGCGGTGCCGCTCGTGCGGCGCGTTGAGCAGCGAGTAGTTGCGGATCAGGCCATTGGGCAGGTGCACGTCGATATGGGAGCCGGCCGAGAACGGCGGCAGCGCCTTGCGCGGCGGCTCGGGCCACAGCTCGTAGCTCAGGATGCCGTCGGCCTCCCAGGCCATGGACTTGACCCTCACCTGCAGTGTTTCGGAATTGCTCATGGTGCTTCCTTCGGTTCTTCCTGTCGGAACGCTGTCATTCCGGGCGGAAGCCGGACGACCTGATGATGGGTTCCCACGTCGCCAGTTCGGCGCGCTGCCGGCGGGCCATGTCCGCGGCGTTGAGGTAGTCGGGCACGACCGACAGGCGCTGCATCAGGAACGTCGCGGTCCCGGGTGCGGACAGGATCTTGCGCAGGGCTTGCTGCATGCGCTCAAGTTCGGCCGGCGGGGTCCGGGCGGGCGCCCACATCGCGGTCCAGCCTTCGGCGAACGGCATGTTCACGCCTTGCTCGGCCATGGTCGGGATCTCGGGCGCCAGCGGCGATCGCTTCGGGCTGAAGATGCCGATCACGCGGACCTTGCCGCTGCGGTGGTACTTCATCATGTCGTCCAGCAGCGTGACGGCCGCGGGCACATGGCCGCCCACCAGGTCGGTGATCATCGGCGGGGTACCCTTGTAGGGCGCCGCGGTCAGCGTGATGCCGGCCGCCCGCGCGAACTGCATGCCGAGGAAGTGGTTCTGCCCGCCCAGCCCGGGCGTGCCGAAGGCCTCGGCTGGATGGCTTTTGGCCCAGCGGATGAACTCCTGCGCGTTCTTGCCGGTATCCGGGCGCACGGCCATGCCCAGCGGGTATGACACCAGCCCGGCCACCGGCGCGAAGTCGCGCCACAGGTCCCACTTGAGCTGCTTGCCGAACACCAGGGTCTGGAAGGTCGGCGTCGCGTTGGGGGCGATCATGTAGGTCAGGCCGTCGGGTTTGGCCGCCATCAGCATGTCGGCCGCAATGCGGCCGCCCGCGCCGACATGGCTTTCGATGATGACGGGCTGGTCCAGTAGCGCGGGCAGCCGGTCGGCGAAGTAGCGGGCGATCGCGTCGGTGCCGCCGCCGGGCGGCAGCCCGAGCAGAATACGGATCACGGGTTTGCCCTGCATGCCGGCATGCGCCGCCGCGGGGGCGGCTGGGGCGGCTGGGGCGGCTGGGGCGGCGATGGCGGCACAGGCCGCCAGCAACAGCCGGCGTCGGCACATGCTTGTCATGCTTGTCTCCGTTTCTCTTTGTCTTTGTTTTCCGTGCCGGCGCGCTTCAGCCCGCCTGGGTCAGCACGCGCCAGTCCGTGCCGGCGGGCAGCACGCCGCCCACCGATACCGCTTGCGCGTAGTCGAGCTCGGGGCTGTCCGCCAGCGTGGGGGTCTTGCCGGCCATGAACTCGCGCACGGACTTCAGCAGCGCCTGGCGCACGCGCAGCACGGCGCCGTCGGCCGAGCACAACTGTTCGGTGGTGCGGTCGGCGATCGGGCCCTGGCCCAGGAACATGGCGAAGTCTTCGGTCCCCAGGTGCTGCGGGAAGCCGGTGGCGTGGCCGCGCCGCATTAGGTCGCGGTTCTGTCCCCAGTTGTTGTCGGGGCCGCCCGGCGGCAGCGGCGGGAAGTCCCACACGTCCGGCGTGGCCGACATCACCGTCATGCCCAGCGGCCGGTGCGGATTGAAGTGGACGAACCAGGCGCGGTGCGTGACGTCGTCGACAGGCGTCGAGAAGAACACCGTGCCGGGACCCTTCGCGTCGGGGGCGCAGATGATCCCGTACCACGGCATCACGAAGTTGTTGACGCGGGCATAGACCTTGTCGTCGGCCAGGGGGCGGATGGCCGCATAACGGTAGCCGTAGGGCCGGTCCTCGAATTCCAGCCGCGGCGCCAGGGCCTGCGTCATGTGCAGGCGCTCGTTGCCGGAGCCGGCGGTGATCTGCGTGGTGGACTCGTGCAGCACGCCGACATGCGAAGAATCCATCGAGGCTTCCACGCCTTGGACCCAGTTGGTCGGCACTTCCTGGCTGGTGACCGAGCGCTGGTCTTCCGGCAGGGTGGTAAATGGCAGGTCGGGGAACTTCGGCGCTTGCTCGCCCTTGCCCAGCCACACCCAGACGATGCCGCCGCGCTCCTCCACCGCATAGCGGTTGACGCGCACGTGCTTGCAGAACTGCGCCTGCTCGCCGGTGTGGTTGGGCGCCTCCACTACCTCGCCGCGGGTGTTGAGCTTCCAGCCGTGGAAGATGCAGCGCAGGCCGTTGTCTTCGTTGCGGCCCATCAGCAACGAGGTCTTGCGGTGCGGGCACAATTCGTCGACCACGCCCACGCTGCCGTCGGTGGCGCGGAAGGCCGCATAGTTGCTGCCGAGCAGGCGCACGCGCACCGGCGCGCCGTCCGCCACCAGCTTGGCCGACGGCACCGCCGGCAGCCAGTAGTGCTGGCGGATCATCTCGCCCATCGGCGCGCCGCCCTCGACGCGGGTGAGCAGGTCGTTGTCTTCGCGGGTCATTGCCATGTCAGCACTCCTCGTCCTTGCGGAAGGCGCGTGAGTAGAGGCGGGTGCAGTTGCACTCGAAGATATTGCGGCGCTGTTCCTCGGTCAGCCAGTCGATGCTTTCGATCACCGGCTTCATGTCGTCGAAGTCGCGGCCCGAGACCGGGTCGCGCGCGCTGCCCGTGCCGGGCTTCTCGGTGCCGAACAGCACGTTGTCGGTGCCGGCCACCTTGAGCAGCAGCTCGATCGCCTCGCGCGAGTAGTTGCAGGTGTCGAAGTACAGGTGCCTGAGCTGGTCGTCGAAGCTGGTGGCTTCGCCCTTGCGCACGTTCCACGCGCGGAAGCGGCCCATCTGGTAGGGAATCGCGCCGCCGCCGTGTGCCACCACGATCTTCAGGTCCGGGTACTTGTCGAACACCTTGGCGCCCAGCAGCGAGACGATGGCGATGCTTTCCTCGTTGATGAACTTCAGCGTGTACGACTCGCGCGCGCTGCAGCTGCCCGCGGAGTGGATCAGGCCCGGCACGTCCAGTCGCGTCATGGCGTCGTAGAGCGGATGCCAGAACGGGTCGCCCAGCCCCGGCGGGGTCGGGCCTTCGCCTTCGGTGGGATCCGGATTGATCAGGCAGCCGACAAAGCCCAGTTCCTTGACGCAGCGTTCCAGCTCGGGCACCGCGCGCAGCGCCGGCGATTCGTCCATGTACTGGGGCAGGCCCGCCACGCCGCGGAAGCGGTCGGGGAACAGCTCGACGAAGCGCGCGATCAGGTCGTTGCAGTGGCGCGACCACAGTTCCGTGACGCGGCCGGGCTTGACCGAATGCATCTGCAGGTAGGGGCGTGGCGAGATGAACTGCACGTCGGTGCCGACGTTGTCCATGCTGCGCACCAGCTCCTCGGCGACCTTGCGCACCGATTCATCGGGGATGCGCGGCGTGGTCGAGGGGTTGGCGCGGCCGCCGACCAGTTCCGCCATGTAGCGGAAGCTTTCGGGGGGCATGACGATGTGGGCGTGGGAATCGATGATCATGGGTTTCAGCCTTGGGTATCGCTGGCCACCACGGCCAGGCATTCGAGTTGCAGCAACATGCCGTGCTGGAGGTCGTGCACGACGATGTGCCGCGCGGGGCGGTCGCGCGGGTCCGGGAAGCAGCGCAGCCATGCGCCGTTGATGGCATCGCGCACGCTGTCGTCCTTCACGTACACGGTGAGCTTGAGCACATCGGCGAGCGAGGCACCGCCGGCATCGAGCACGCCCTGCAGGTTGTGGAAGGCGAGCGCGGCCTGCGCGGCGGCGTTTGGCGGCAGCTCGCCGGTGCGCGCATCCTTGCCGGCGATCGCCGACGTGCAGATCAGGTTGCCCACGCGCGCGCCGACCGGGATCGGAGCCTTGTGCGCGAGGCCGGGAACATCGAGTGAGCGAGGCGGGCGGGTCATGGAGTCCTCTGTCAGGAGATGTCGGCGCCGTGGTCGCCGTCGAAGAAATGGCGGGGCACGGTGGCCAGGAATTCGGAAAAGCCGGTGGTGCCGGCCGGCACGTGCAGCAGCATCGCCTTGCCGGCCTGGGTTTCGTCGCCGGCCTGGATGGCGCGGGCGATCTGCTGGTGGTCGTGCAGCGACCTGGCGATCTGCGCCGGGCTGATGAAGTCGCGCGTGCGGTAGCGCTGCAGGCGCCGGCGCGCGTGGCGGATGTGGTCGGCCAGGAAGTCGTTGCGGCTGCCGGCATAGATGGCCTCGTGGAACACCACGTTGGCGGCCGCGTAGCCGGCGGCGTCGCCGCTGTCGGCGGCCGCCTGGCAGCAGCGCAGACCCTCGTCCAGCGCCGCCTGCACGGTTTCGTCGATGCGCCGCGCGGCCAGCCTGGCGCTCAGCGCCTCCAGTTCTCCCACGTACTCGAGCATCGCCCGCACCCTGGCGATCGACATGCGCGCCACCGTGGCGCCCTGGCGCGGCGACATGCATACCAGCTCGCGCGCGGCCAGCTGCTGCAGCGCCTCGCGCACCGGCGTGCGCGACACGCCGAAGCGGTCTGCCAGCGCGCGCTCGTCCAGCAGCGCGCCGGGCGGCAGCACACCCTTCTCGATCTCATCCTCGAGCGTGGCCCGGATGTCGTTGGCCAGGCCGGCACGTGCCGGGGCGTCAGCAGCGCCGGTGCCTGCCGTCGGGGCGGGCGTGTGCGAGTGAGGAGTGTGCGGAGTCATCGGCGTTTCTTTCTGTCGGGGCGAAGCCAGCTCTGTATGCGAAAAAATATACAACACATGATTTGTGGTATGCAAACATAGATTTCAGGCATCCAGTTAAGTTGAGGCTGATACGCCGCTGGCAAAGTGCTGGTTTCGGGCCCATCGATGCATGCCGTCGCCGCCTCGGCAAGCTGTTGCTCCGGCTCGGAATTCGCAGCAAAGCCTTTGCTGGTGCGGAAAGCGCCTTCTAATCTGTTGCTGCGGAAGCGGCCCGGAAGCAGTGCCTTCAGCGCCGCGCCGCGCTTGGGTGCGCAATCTCCGCCTAGGGAAAACACCGATCGGTGAATGCCAAGAAATTTATGTGGTGTGTTGAAATTGGTGTTCTGGTATGCCAGAATGAATTCAACCAACCCGGTCACGAACCAACCATGGCTGCGTGGGGCCTGCATGGCCCGGGCCGCACCATCCAACTGGAAGCTGCAATTCCATGAACAGTCACACTCCCGCCCCTGCATCCGAACTGGTGCCGGTGGATCGCATCCTGAAGCCGCGTTCGATCGCCATCGTCGGCGCCTCGGCGGACCCGAGGTCGTTTGGCGGCTTCGTGCTCGATAACCTGGAGCGCTTCGGCTATGCCGGCGCCATCCACCTGGTCAGCCGCAGCAGTACCGAGATCAACGGCCGTGCCTGCGTGAAGAGCGTGGATGAACTGCCGGAAGGCATCGACCTGGCCGTGCTGGCGATTCCCGAAGCCGGCGTGCTGGATGCCGTGCGGGCGCTGGCCGAGCGCCGTGCCAGCGCGGCGGTGTTGTTTGCCTCGGGCTATGCCGAGACCGGCGACGAAGGCCGTGCGAAGCAGGAGGAGCTGGCTGCCGCCGCGCGTGCGGCCGGCATCCTGCTGCTGGGCCCCAACTGCATGGGCTTCACCAACTTCGAGGCCGGCGTGCCGGTGACCTTCGAGCCGGTGCAGCCATATCCCGGCGGCGGCCGTCCCGGCATCGGCGTGGTGGCGCAGAGCGGCGCGATGGCGGCCAACCTGCGCGATGCCTTCATCGGCCGCGGGTTGCCGATGACCGCCACGGTGTCCACGGGCAACGAGGCGTCGGTCGGCATCGAGGACGTGCTCTCGTATTACATCGCCGATCCGCAGACGCGCGTCATCGCGGTCTACGCCGAGCAGGTGCGCAGGCCGGGCCTGTTCCTGCAGCTGGCGCGCACAGCCCGCGCCGCCGGCAAGCCCGTGGTGATGCTGATGCCGGGCCGCAGTGCGCGGGCGCGCGAGGCCGCGCAGTCGCATACCGGCGCGCTGGCCGGCGACCACGCCACGGCGTCGGTGCTGCTGGCGCGCGAGGCGGTGGTGCTGGTCGATGCGCTCGACGAACTGTTCGACACAGCGGCGATCCTGCTGCGTTTTCCGGTTCCGCCCAGCGGCGGGCCGGCCTTTATGACCGGATCGGGTGCGATGAAGAACATCGCGCTCGACTTCTGCGACGGACTCGGCCTGGAGCTGCCGGCGCTGACCGCGCCGACCACGCAGCGCCTTACCGAAATGCTGCCCGGCTATGCCGTCGCGGAGAATCCGCTGGACTACACCACCATCGGCGTGCGCCAGCCCGGCCTGATCGGCGACATCCTGCTGACCATGCTGGCCGATCCCAACATCGGCAGCATCGTGCTGGGCATTCCGGCCGGCCCGGAGGTGGCCCAGCGCGACAAGGCCGAGCACATCGTGCCGGCGCTGGCCCGCGCGGACAAGCCGGCGGTGCTGGTGGTGACCGGCGACAGCGGACCGATCGAACCGTTCTTCGTGGAGGCGATCCGCGCCAGCGGCGTGCCGTTCTTCCGTTCGCCGGACCGCGCGCTGCGCGCGCTGGCGCGCGTGGCCGCCTACGGCGAGGCGCTGCAGCGTGCGCACCGTGCCACGCAGGGCGCGCCACGGGCGCTGCCGCTGCCCGGCCCGGTGCCACCCTCGGGTGTGTTTGCCGAGTACCAGGGCAAGGCCTGGCTCGCCGGCGCCGGGCTGCCGGTGCCGCAGGGTGGCCTCGCCGCCACCGCGGACGAGGCCGTCGCAGTGGCCGCGCGCATCGGCTATCCGGTGGTGATCAAGGCGCAGGCCAGCGAGCTGCCGCACAAGAGCGACGTCGGCGGCGTGATCGTCGGGCTGGCGGGCGAGGCGGCCTTGCGTGCCGGCTGGCAGCAGCTGCACGACAACATCGGCAAGCGCCGTCCCGGCCTGCGCCTGGACGGCGTGCTGGTCGAGGCCATGGGCCCGCGCGGGCTCGAACTGGTGGTTGGCGCGCGGCGCGATGCCGACTGGGGGCCGGTGGTGCTGGTGGGCCTGGGCGGCATCTGGATCGAGGCGCTGAAGGACGTGCGGCTACTGCCGGCCGACCTGGCCGAGGCCGACATCCTGCAGGAACTCGGCCGGCTGAAGGCGGCATCGCTGCTGCGCGGCATCCGTGGCGCGGCTGCGGTCGACACCGCGGCCATCGCCAAAGTGGTCGCGCTGATCGGCGAGCAGATGCGGGCCAATCCCGGGATTGCGGAGATCGACATCAATCCGCTGGTGGCCTACCCGGACCGCGTGCTGGCGCTGGATGCGCTGGTGGTCCTGCAGCCGCAGGCGGTG
Organism: Cupriavidus sp. L7L; assembly: GCF_004353535.1. Lineage (NCBI taxonomy): Bacteria > Pseudomonadati > Pseudomonadota > Betaproteobacteria > Burkholderiales > Burkholderiaceae > Cupriavidus > Cupriavidus sp. L7L. The sequence continues at coordinate 299,311 of NZ_SMNY01000024.1, read as the reverse complement.
GTCATGAAGCCGCACGCATGAGGCAAGCACGATGAGACTGACATTTTCCCCCGCAGAAGAAGCCTTTCGCCAGGAAGTGCGCGCCTTCGTGAAGGCGCACCTGCCGGCCGCCATCAAGCGCAAGGTCGAACTCGGCCTGCGCCTCGAACACGCCGACTACGTGACCTGGTTCCGCATCCTGGAAGCGCGCGGCTGGCTCACGCCGGGCTGGCCGGTCGAGCACGGCGGCCCGGGCTGGACCCACGTGCAGCGCTACCTGTTCGACGAAGAGACCATGCTCGGCGGCGCGCCGCGCATCATCGCCAGCGGTATCCAGATGCTGGGCCCGGTGCTGATTGCCTTCGGCACGCCCGAGCAAAAGGCCAGATACCTGCCGGACATCCGGCAGAGCAATACCTGGTGGGCGCAGGGTTTCTCAGAGCCGGGAGCTGGTTCGGACCTGGCAGCGGTGCGCACGACGGCGGTGCTGGAATCCGACGGCAAGCATTTCGTCGTGAACGGGCACAAGGTGTGGACCTCCTACGCGCACTGGTGCTCGATGATGTTCGCGCTGGTCCGCACCGATCCCGATGCCGCCAAGCCGCAGGAGGGCATCTCCTTCCTGCTGATCGACATGAAGTCGCCCGGCGTGGAAGTGCGCCCGATCCGCATGCTCGAAGGCGGCACCGACCTCAACGAGTGCTACCTGGACAACGTGCGCGTGCCGGTCGAGAACCTGGTCGGCGAGCTGCACAAGGGCTGGTCCTACGGCAAGTACCTGCTGGGCCATGAGCGCACCGGCATCGCCGGCATCGGCTCGTGCAAGCAGCAGCTCGAGCGGGCACGTGCGCTGGCGGTGCAGCAGGGACTGGAGCACGACGCGGTACTGCAGTCGCGGCTCGCGCAGTTCGAGATCGAGCTGATGGCGCTGGAATTCACCGCGCTGCGCCTGCTGAGCCCGAACCAGCAAAGCCGCGTGCCGGCCGTCGAGGCCTCGATGCTGAAGGTGCGCGGCACCGAATTGCGCCAGGCCATCTATGAGCTGCTGGTGGAAATCGCCGGCCCGCATGCGGTGCCGTTCGACGAGGCCGCGCTGCTGGGTGGTGCCGGTGATGGCGCGGACGCAGCCAGCCCGCCGGAGCTCGCCGCGCTGGCGGCCAACTACCTCGATGCGCGCAAGCTGTCGATCTACGGCGGCGTCAATGAAGTGCAGCGCAACCTGATCAGCAAGGCCTTCCTTTCGGCCTGACACCGTACCCGACCATGGATTTTTCTCTTAGCGACGAACACCTGGCGCTGCGCGACGCGGTGCGCCGATTCTGCGACGGCGAGTATCCCGCCCACCAACGCGGCGAGGCCGAGCCGGCGGAACTGGCCGCCGCGCGCTGGGCCGGCATGGCCGATCTGGGCCTGCTCGGGCTGCCGCTGGCCGACGATGTCGGCGGCAGTGCGCAGGGCCCCGTGGAAATGATGCTGGTGGCGCAGGAGCTCGGCCGCGCGCTGGGTGGCGCGGGCTGGCTCTCCAGCGTGGTGCTGGCCGGCCAGCTGCTGGACGAGGCGGGCAGCCAGGGCCAGCGCCAACGCTGGCTGCCGGCCCTCGCCGGAGGCGAAGCGCGCATGGCGCTGGCATGCAGTGAAGCCGATGCGCGCTACGACCTGTCCCGCGTCGCCACGCTGGCGCGGCGCGATGGCGCTGGCTGGGTGCTGGACGGCACCAAGACCCTGGTGCTGGAGGCCGGCAGCGCGGACGTGTTTCTGGTTGTCGCGCGCACCGCCGGCGAGGTCGACGATGCCGACGGCCTTTCGCTCTTTCTCGTCGAGGCGGGCGCGGCGGGCTTGTCGCTCAGGGAATTCAGCACGCTCGACGGGCGCCGCGCCGCACACCTGACGCTGCGTGGCGTGCGCGTAGCGGCCGATGCCCTGGTGGGAGAGGCCGGCGCAGCGCTGCCACTGGTCGAGGCCGCCACCGACCGCGCCAGCGCCATGCTGTGCGCGGAGGCGGTGGGCGCGCTGGAAGCGCTGATCGAGCTGACTGCCGAGCAGCTCAAGACCCGCAAGCAGTTCGGCTCCACGCTGGCCAAGTTCCAGGTGCTGCAGCACCGCATCGCCGACATGCTGATCGCGCTGGAGCAGGGCAAGTCGATGGCCTGCGCGGCCGCCATGGCGGTGCAGGAAGGCGAGCCGGCGCAACGGCGCCGGCTGGTGTCCGCGGCCAAGGTACTGGCCGGCCAGGCCGGCCGCCAGCTCGGGCAGTGGGCCATGCAGATGCACGGTGCCATGGGCATGACCGACGAATGCCGCGTGGGGCACTACGCCAAGCGGCTGATGGTGATCAACCAGCTGTTCGGCGACGCCTCGCATCACCTGCGCCGCTTCGGCGGACAAGCGTAGCCGCCCGGACGGCGCATCCATAAAGATAAAAGGAGACAAGGCATGGCCATTTTCAAGACCCTCAGGACGGTGTGCTGCGCGCTGGCGCTGGGCTTCTGCCTCGCGGCCCACGCCCAGGAAAAGCCGCCGATCCGGCTGCTGGTGGGCTTTCCGCCGGGCGGCTCCACGGATACCGTCGCCCGCGTGCTGGCAGACAAGCTGCAAGGCGTGCTCGGCCAGGTGGTGATCGTCGACAACAAGCCCGGCGCGGGCGGCCGCATCGCCACCGGCATGCTCAAGCACAGCGCGCCCGATGGGCTGACCTATATGGTCGCGCCGAATGCCACCGCGATCTTCCCGACGCTGCTCTATCCGCCGGCAACGCTCAAGTACGACCTGCTGACCGACCTGAGCCCCGTCGCCGTGGTGATTTCCTACCCGCTGGCGCTGGTGGTGAGCAGCCAGACCGGCGTGACCAACGTCAGGGAATACGTGGCCTGGCTCAAGGCGCATCCCAAGGAAACCGTGTTCGGCAGCGCCGGCCTTGGCGGCCAGACGCACTTTACCGGGCTGCAGTTCGGCAAGGCAGCCGGCGTGCCGCTGAACGTGGTGCCGTACAAGGGCAACGGGCCGCTGGCGACAGACCTGATCGGCGGCCAGCTGGCCGCCGCGGTGATGACCGCCGGCGACATCCTGCCGCACACGCGCGGCGGCAAGGTGCGCATCATCGGCGTGTTCGGCGCCAGGCGCTCGCCGTTGCTGCCCGACGTGCCCACGGTGGCCGAGCAGGGCGTCAAGGTAGATGCCGGCGAGGCCTGGACCGGCGTCTGGGCGCCGGCGAAGACGCCCAAGGCCGAACTCGAACGCATGCAGACGGCGCTCGGCAAGGTGCTGGCCATGCCCGACGTGCGCAGCATGCTGGAAGAAAAAGCGGTGCTGCAGCCGGACTACCGCGACGCCGCGGACCTGGACCGCCTGCAGCGCAAAGAGCTGGCCTACTGGGGCCCCGTCATCAAGGCCAGCGGCTTCAAGCCCGAACAGTGACCCCTTCATCCATCCCGCTATGACTCTGAACGGATCCGCATACATCGTGGGGGCCTACGAGCACCCCACCCGCAAGGCCGACGATCTTTCCGTTGCCCGCCTCCACGCCGACGTCGCCCTTGGGGCGCTGGCCGATGCCGGCCTCTCGGCGAGCGATATCGACGGCTACTTCTGCGCCGGCGATGCGCCGGGGCTCGGCACCACCACCATCGTCGAATACCTCGGCCTGCGCCCGCGCCACGTCGATTCCACCGAATGCGGCGGCTCGGCGCCGATCCTTCACGTGGCCCACGCCGCCGAGGCGATTGCCGCGGGGCGCTGCAACGTGGCGCTGATCACGCTGGCCGGACGCCCCCGCGCGGCGGGCGCGGCGCTCTCGCTCAAGGCGCCGGACCCGGACGCGCCGGAGCTGGCCTTCGAGCTGCCGTTCGGGCCGGCCACGCAGAACCTGTATGGCCTGGTGGCCCGGCGCCACATGCACGAATTCGGCACTACCAGCGAGCAGCTGGCGTGGATCAAGGTTGCCGCCTCGCACCATGCCCGGCACAACCCGCACGCGATGCTGCGCAATGTGGTGACGGTGGAAGACGTGGTGAATTCGCCCATGGTCTCGGATCCGCTGCACCGGCTCGACTGCTGCGTGATGAGCGACGGCGGCGGCGCGCTGATCGTGGCGCGTCCCGAGATCGCCAGGCAGCTCAGGCGCCCGCTGGTCAAGGTGAAGGGCGCTGGCGAGGCACCCAAGCACGCCATGGGCGGCAAGATCGACCTGACCTGGTCCGCGGCCGCGTGGTCCGGCCCCGCGGCATTCGCCGAAGCCGGGGTGACGCCGGCCGACATCAAGTACGCATCGCTCTACGACAGCTTCACCATCACCGTGCTGATGCAGCTGGAAGACCTCGGCTTCTGCAAGAAGGGCGAGGGTGGCAAATTCGTCGCCGACGGCGGCCTGATCTCCGGCGTGGGCAGGCTGCCTTTCAACACCGACGGCGGCGGGCTGTGCAACAACCACCCGGCCAATCGCGGCGGCGTTACCAAGGTGATCGAGGCCGTCCGCCAGCTGCGCGGCGAAGCGCATCCCGCCGTGCAGGTCAAGAACTGCGACCTGGCGCTGGCCAGCGGCATCGGCGGCGCGCTCGCCTCGCGCCACACCGCGGCCACGCTCATCCTGGAAAGGGTTTGAAACCATGAGCACCACGACTACCAACACCGCCGCGCGCAGGATCCCCGCGCCGCGCACGCTGCCAGAGAGCCTTCCTTTCTGGGAGGCCGCCGACCAGGGCCGCCTGCTGGTCAAGTTCTGCCTGGACTGCGGCGAGGCGCATCACTACCCGCGCGACGTCTGTCCGCACTGCCAGTCCCTGCGCACCGAATGGCGCGAGGCCAGCGGCCACGGCACGGTCTATTCGTACAGCACCATGGGGCGGGCCGAGGCGGCCTACACGCTGGCCTTCATCCGGCTCGACGAGGGCGTGACCATGATGAGCAACCTGGTGGGCTGCGATCCGCGCGAGCTGGCCATCGGCCAGCGCGTGCGGGTGGTGTTCAGGGCGAGCGATGGCGGCCACGCGGTGCCAATGTTCACACCCGCATGACCTGGGAGAGCTTGAAGATGGAAGACAACGCAACCAATCCCCGGCAGGCGGAACCGAAGCGCCACGGCCCCTTGTCGCGCTTCACCGTGATCGACGCCTCGCGCGTGCGGGCCGGCCCCACCGCGGTGCGGCTGTTCGCTGACATGGGCGCGCGCGTGATCAAGCTGGAGATCCCGCCCGGCGCACCCGGCGGCGACGACATGATCGGCGGGCGCGACCACAACCGTGCCGACTACGAGAACCTGCACCGCAACAAGGAAAGCCTGACGCTCAACATGAAGTCGCCGCAGGGCGTGGCGATCCTGCATGACCTGGTCCGGCGCGCCGATGTCTTCATCGAGAACTACCGGCCGGACGTGAAGCATCGCCTTGGCATCGGGCCCGATGCGCTGCGCGAGATCAATCCGCGCCTGGTCTACGCCAGCATCTCCGGCTTTGGCCAGGACGGCCCCTATGCGGGCTGGCCGGGCTTTGACTCCATCGCGCAGGGCATGGGCGGCCTGATGAGCGTGACCGGCAAGCCGGGCGAAGGGCCGATGCGGGTAGGCATTCCCATTGCCGACCTGTGCGCGGGCCACTTCTGCGCCATGGGCATCCTGACCGCGCTGCTCGAACGCGAAGCGTCGGGCCAGGGGCAGTGGGTGCAGACCTCGCTGCTGGAAGCGCAGATCGCCATGCTGGACTTTCAGGCCGCGCAATGGCTGATCGACGGCAAGGTGCCGGCGCAGAGCGGCAACGAGCATCCGCTCACCGTGCCCACCGGCGTGTTTGCCACGCGGGACGGCTACCTCAATATCGCCGCGATCGGGCAGACCATGTGGAAGCGGCTGTGCGAGGCACTCGACGTGCCGCATCTCGTCGACGAGCCGGGCATGGGCTCGGACCCGGAACGCGTGCGCAACCGCGACCAGGTCAATGCGGCAGTCGCCGCCGCGCTGCGCGGGCGCACCACCGCGGAATGGACCGAGCGCCTGCTCAAGGCCGGCGTGCCGTGCGGGCCGATCCACGGCATCGACCAGGTATTCGCCGACGCGCAGGTGCGCCACCTGGGCATGGCATGGCCGATGCGGCATGCGGAACTGGGCGAGGTCTCGCTGGTGGGCCAGCCCATGCGCCTGTCGCGCTATCCGCGCGAAGCGCCGCCGCGCATGGCGCCCGAACAGGGCGGCGACACCGACACCATTCTCGCGGAGCTTGGCTACAGCGCGGCGCGCATCGCCGAACTGCGCGCGGCATTCATCGTCTGATCGAAGGACATTTCCATGGCAAAAATCGTTGCCGCATTCGGCTCTTCACACAGCATCATGCTGGCCGCCCAGCGCGAGGACTGGCAATACGGCTTCCCGCAGGTCGATCCCAAGAACCCGTATTACTTCGACCGCGCGGGCGAGCCCACCACCTACGAGAAGCTGCTTGCCGCGGCGCCGGCCGAGGCCGAGTCCATGGTTACGCCCGATCGCATGGGCGAGCGCTATGACCGTGCCGAGGCCGCCATGGACGAGCTGCGCGAGCGTATCCACGCCGCCCGGCTGGACGTGCTGCTGGTGGTCGGCGACGACCAGACCGAGTTGTTCCGCACCACCAACAACCCGGCCTTCGCGATCTACTACGGCGACACCATCCGCAACGCCAGGCGCGACGTGGGCGCGAACGACGGCTGGTACAAGAAGGCCCGCATGGCGCGGCAAGAGCCCGACGCCGACCGCGACTACCCCGTGCATGCGCCGCTGGCGCGCTGGCTGATCCGCGCGCTGTGCGACCGCGACTTCGACATCACCGCGATGGACGGCCTGGAGCGCGGGCAGTTCGAGGGCCATGCCTTCTCGTTTATCCACCGCCGCTACCTGCAGGACATTGACCGGCCAGTGGTTCCGATCGTGCCGGTGATCGTCAACACCTTCGATCCGCCCAACCAGCCCACGCCGCGGCGCTGCATCCAGCTCGGCACCGCGCTGCGCGAGCTGATCGCCAGCTACCCGGAAGACCTGCGCGTGGGCGTGCTGGCCTCCGGCGGCCTGAGCCACTTCGTGGTGGACGAAACGCTGGACGAAGCCATCATCGCCGCCATCCGCAACAAGGACACCGCCTTCCTGGCTTCGCTCGATCCGAAGCAGCTGCAGGCCGGCAGCTCAGAGATCCGCAACTGGCTGATCGCCGTGGAAGCGGTGCGCGAGCTGGACCTGGAATGGGTCAGCTATGTGCCGGGCTACCGCACCCCCGCGCTGACCGGCACCGGCCTGTGCTTCGCCGCCTGGCGCACGCTGGGCTGACCGGATCCCGCCACACAAGACAAGCCAAGACAACACCATGACGCAACCTGATTCCTACGTACAACGCCTGCGCCGGCTCGATTGCTGCGCCGTCTCGGACGCGCTCGACAAGCTGCAACTGCCCGGCGTGGTCACGGGCCTGCCGCAGCGCAGCGGCGCCGGCCGCATTGCCGGCCGCGCCATCACCGTCAAGCTCGGCACCGGCGCGCCGCCGGCGGGGCCGGTGCGGCACCTGGGCTGCACCGCCATCGAAGCGGCCGGCCCCGACCACATCATCGTGGTCGAGCAGCGCAGCGGCGTCGAAGCCGGCAGCTGGGGCGGCCTGCTGTCGCTGGGCGCCAAGGTGCGCGGCGTGGCCGGCGTGGTCGCCGATGGCCCCGTGCGCGATATCGACGAGGCCATCGCCTTTGATTTCCCGGTGTTCAGCCGGGGCCTGACGTCCTTCACCGCACGCGGCCGCGTGGTGGAGAAGGGCACCAACGTGCCGGTCGAGATCGCGGACGTGACCGTGGCCGGCGGCGACTACGTGCTTGCCGACCGCAGCGCGGTGATCTTCATCGCGGCGGGCGATATCGAGCGCGTGCTCGACACCGCCGAGGCCATCGTCCTCAAGGAGTCCGCCATGTCGAAGGCCATCCTGGCCGGCACGCCGATCGGGCAGGTGATGGGCGGCAACTACGAACACATGCTGAAGGACTGACGACCATGAGCGAATCAACGGACATCAACGTGGGCCGCGCGGCACGGCTCGATACCGCCACCCTGAGCGACGCGCTCGACAAGCTCGGCATCGCCGGGCAGTGCTACCGCATCAAGCCGCGCGGCGACAGCTTTGCCATGGCGGGGCGCGCGTGGACGCTGCTGTACGGCCCGGCTTCCAACCCGCCGGGCACGGTGGGCGACTACATCGACGACGTGCCGCCGGGCAGCGTGCTGGTACTCGACAACGGCGGGCGCGACAACGCCACCGTGTGGGGCGACATCCTGACCGAGATCGCGCACCGCCGCGGCATCGCCGGCACCGTGATCGACGGCGTGTGCCGCGACGTGGCGCTGTGCCGCCAGCTCGGCTACCCGGTCTTCAGCAAGGACCACTGGATGCGCACCGGCAAGGACCGCGTGCAGGTGGAAGCCACCAATATCCCCGTCAATATCGGTGATGCGCGCGTGCAGCCCGGCGATATCGTGCGCGGCGATGCCGATGGGGTGGTGGTGATCCCGCGCGAGCATGAAGCGGCGGTGCTGGACACGGCCGAGGCCGTCGAGCATGCCGAGAACGCGATCCGCGAAGCCGTGCGCGGCGGCATGCGCCTGGACGAGGCGCGCCGCCAGTTCCGCTATCACCAGTTGCAGACGAAAGGGGCATGAGCATGAAGGAACATGACGCAGCCAGCACCACGCGTGCGGATTTCGAACGCGTGCCGGCGGAGGTCGTCGTGGCCGCGGCGACGCTGCCAACCGCCACGCTGCACGAGGCAGGCGGCAAGATCGGCGTGCTGCCGCCGGTGATCAAGCCGGTGGCGCCCCGCTTCCGCCTGTGCGGCCCGGCGCTGACCGTGCATTCGCCCGGTGGCGACAACCTGTGGCTGCATCGCGCCATCGAAGCCGCCCGGCCCGGCGATGTGCTGGTGGTCCATGTCGGCGGCGCCTACGAGCACGGCTATTGGGGCGAGATCATGACCACTGCCGCCAAGGTGAAGGGCCTGGCGGGACTGGTAATCGACGGCTGCGTGCGCGACGGCGTGCTGCTCGACGAGATCGGCCTCCCCGTCTTTGCGCGCGGGCTGTGCATACGCGGCACCGGCAAGGACTATGGCGCCATCGGCTGGCTCAACGAGCCGGTGCTGTTCGGCGAAACCCGCGTGGAAGCCGGCGACCTGATCGTGGGCGACGCGGATGGCGTGGTGGTCGTGCCGCGGCGGAGCGCGGCCGACGTGGTGGCGCGCGCGCAGCAGCGCGAAGCTGCCGAAGCCGCCATCCTCGGCCGCGTGCGCGCGGGCGAATCGACCATGCAGATCTATGGCTTCCACTGACGGTATGGCCAACGCGACCGCGCCGGGGCAGCCGCCGGCGCTTGCCATCGACGGTGCGGTGGCGGTCATCACGCTGCGCCGGCCCGAGGTCGCGAACCGCCTCGAGCCGGAAGACCTCGACCTGATGCGCGAGCACATCGCCGCCATCAATGCCCGCGACGAAGTGCTGGTGCTGCGGATCGAGGCGCAGGGCAAGCATTTCTGCAGCGGCTTCCATATCGGAAAGGTCGGTGGCAGCAACGCCGGCGAGCGCTTCGAAGCCCTCGCCAACGCGCTCGAAGCGGCTCGGCCCGTCACCATCGCGGTGATCCAGGGCGGCCTGTACGGGGGCGCTACCGACCTCGCGCTGGCCTGCGATTTCCGGCTGGGCGCGCAGGGCGTCGACATGTTCGTGCCGGCGGCGCGGCTGGGGCTGCTGTTCTATCGCGGCGGGCTGGAGCGCTACGTGGCCCGGCTGGGCCTGGCCACGGCCAAGCGCGTGCTGCTGGCGGCCGACAGGCTCGATGCGGCGCAGATGCTGGCATGCGGCTTCCTTGACCGCGTGGCGGCGGATGCGGAAGCGCTGCAGGTGCAGGCCGCCGGGTTGAGCGAAAAGCTGGCCGGCATGGCGCCGCTGGCCCTGCTTGGCATGAAGCGATACCTGAACCGGATCGCGGCCGGCACGCTCGATCCGGCGGAGATTGCCGCCGACATTGCGCGCGCCGATGCGTCCGCAGACCTGCGCGAAGGCGCGCAGGCCTGGCTGGAAAAGCGCGCGCCGCGCTTTCGCGGCTGCTGAGAAGAGTGGATCGGGAATGACATCGTTGTCGACATCGTTGGAAAAAGCCTCGGACAACTACTTTGCCAGGATGCGGCGCGGGCAGGTGCCGCCACCGCCGATCTGCGCATTGCTTGGCGCAAATATCGGCGCGGTCGACCTGCAAGCGGGAACGCTGGAATCCGCCTATCAGGCCACGCCGGCTTTCCTGAACCCGGCCGGCCAGGTGCAGGGCGGCATGCTGGGAGCGATGCTCGACGACGTGACTGCCATGCTGGTGACGGCTACGCTGGGCGCTGAGGAATTCTGTGCAACGCTGAACCTCAACCTCTCCTTCCTGCGGCCGGCCAGCGCAGGCGAATTGCTCGGGCGCGCCAGGCTGGAGCGCCGCGGCAAGAACGTCTGTTACGTTGCGGCGGAGCTGCTGCAGGACGGCCGGGCGGTCGCCACCGCGACGGCAACGTGCATGCTCGTCAGCCGGGCATCGGGCTGACCGGACGCGGCAGCCTTCAGCGCTTGCCGCCCGCTTGCGCCGCGAACGTCCGCCATTCGCGGAACACGGCGTCGAGGCATGCCGCCGTCTCGCAGCCGTCACGCTTCTTGCGGAACGCGGCAACCTCGGCCTCCGTGATCGTGCCGGCCTTCAGCTGCCGCTGCTGGTCGGCATAAATGCGCTGATAGCCCATCGAAAACAGCGCCGACTCGCAGATCAGCCGCTGCGAGGGCGCGTGGCCCGCGGGCGCGGCCGACGGGTCGCAGTCGATATCGGTCGCAGCATGGGCGGTGCCGGCGAGCGCAACGGCAATGGCGGCAATGCAGCAGCGCACAAAGCGGGAGCGGAACAAGCGGAAGCGGAGAAAGCGGGTCATGACGGGTTATGCAGCGGCACGGCCTGACGGCGCTGTGGTGCCGAACTGCTTGCGGTAGGCGGAAGGTGAAATGGCAAAGGTCTGGGCAAAGTGCTGGCGCAACGAAACCGCCGAGCCGAACCCGACCAGGCCGGCGATCACGTCGATGCTCTTGCTGGTGGTCTCCAGCAGCCGCTGCGCCGCGGTGAGCCGGTGGTTCAGCACCCACTGCGTCACCGTGGTGCCGGTCTTGGCCTTGAAGCGCCGCGTGAAATTGCGCCGGCTCATGCCCGCCTTGTCGGCCAGCAGGTCAAGCGTCAGCGGCTGTTCCAGGTGCTCGATGGCCCAATCGAGCGTGGTGCTCAGCTTGTCGGCGCCGGCCGTCTGCGGCAGCGGCTGCTCGATGTACTGCGCCTGCCCGCCATGCCGGTGCGGCGCCACCACCATGCGGCGGGCCACGTGGTTGGCGACGTCCGCGCCATGGTCGCGGCGCACCAGGTGCAGGCAGCAGTCCAGCGCGGCGGCGGTGCCCGCCGACGTGAGGATGCTGCCATCGTCGATATAGAGCGAACGGCGGTCGAGCCGGACCCTGGGATAGCGCGCGGCGAAGTCATCGGCCCAGACCCAGTGGGTGGCCGCCGGCCGGCCGTCGAGCAGGCCGGCCTCGGCGACCACGAAGGTGCCCAGGCACAGCCCGGCGATGCGCGCGCCGCGGGCGCTGGCGGCCTGCAGCGCCGCCAGCAGGGCCGGCGACGGACGTTCCGCCGGGTCGCGCCAGGCCGGCATGATGACGGTATCGGCCTGTTCTAGCGCGCAGAGGTCGTGCTCGACCTCGATGCGGAAGCCCGACATGGTCCGGATCAGGCCGGTCTGCTCGCCGCAGATCAGCAGTCGGTAGCGCGGCACGCCCAGATTGGCAAGATCGTCGCCGAACACGATGCAGGGCACGGACAGGTGAAACGGGCTGATGCCTTCGAAGGCAATCACGGCGACGGTGTGCATCGCTTCCTCGCAGGCAGGGGGCGTCTGAAGTTGGCCCGATTCTAGCGGATGTTGTCCATCGGGACGCTTTCGGGGCGGCGGCGGTCGTTGGAAACTGCGTGCAGCGATGTGCCATGGCGGCAATCCCGCCAGGCAGGCGCGCTCCCTTCCATCACGATGAAGACAGCGAGGACAACGATGACACACCCGACGATCCGCACCCTGGCCGGTGCCAGCGCCCCCACCGCGATCGCAGCCGCCAGCACGGCGCTGCTGGTGATCGATTTCCAGAACGAATACTTCGACGGCAAGCTGCCGATCCCGGATGGCGCGGCCGCGCTCGGCAACGCGCGGCGCCTGGTGGCGCATGCGGACGCCGCCGGCATTCCCGTGTTCCACGTCCAGCACCTGGCGCCGGCGGGCAGCCCCGTCTTTGCGGAGCAGGGCGCCAGCGCGGCGTTCCACCGGGACCTGCAGCCCGCAGGCCACCATACGGTGGTGCAGAAGACTTCGGTCAGCGTGTTTCCGACCACCGACCTGGACCAGCGCCTCAAGGCCGCCGGCATCAGGACGCTGGTCATCACCGGGTTGATGACGCACGCCTGCGTCGCTGGCGCCGCGCGCGACGCGGTGCCGCTGGGCTATGGCGTGATCGTGGCGGAAGACGCCTGCGCGACGCGCGACCTGGACCGGCCCGGCGGCGTGGTGCGGCATCCTGACCTTCACCAGGCGGCGCTGGCGAGCATCGAGGATACCTTTGGCGATGTGCTGACGACGGAGCAGGTGCTGAAGCTGCCGGTGGTCTGACCGCGGCGCTGCGCGGTCGCCAGCTTACTGTTGCCCCGTGGCGTGTCCCTTTGCCAACCGCACCGGATCCACCAGTCGGTCGAATGCCTCGCCGCTCAGCAATCCCAGCGCAATCGCCGCTTCCCGCGGCGAGACGCCTTGTGCCAGCGCGACTTTGGTGATCTGCGCCGCGCGGTCATAGCCCAGCACCGGGTTGAGCGCGGTGACCGCCAGCAGGGGGTTGTCGAGGTTGCGCGCCAGCCGTTCGGCGTTGACCGCCAGCCCCTGCACCAGCCGCAGGGCGAATACGCGCGCACCATCGGCCAGCACGCGGATCGACTGCAGCACGTTGTAGATCAGCACCGGCTTGGCCACGTTCAGTTCGAAGCTGCCGGAGGCGCCCGCCATGGTCACGGTGACGTGGTTGCCGGCCACCTGCATGGCGGCCTGCGCCACGACCTCGGCGATGGTCGGGTTGCGCTTGCCGGGCATGATCGACGAAGTCAGGCCATCGTCCGGCAGCACCAGCTCGCCCAGCCCGCAGCGCGGGCCCGAGCCCAGCCAGCGCAGGTCGTTGGCGATCTTGGTGAGGGAGACGGCGATCACGTTGAGCACGCCCGACAGCTCGACCAGCGCATCGTGCGCGGCCATGCCCTCGACCTTGCAGGGATTGGAGCGGAAGGAATGGCCGGTGAGCTGACTGGCTTCCTCGCAGAAGGCCTCGGCAAAACCCGCCGGCGCGTTCAGGCCGGTGCCGGCCGCGGTGCCGCCTTGCGGCAGCACCAGCAGGCGCGGCAGGGCGCCGCGCACGCGTTCGATGGCGTTGTCTACCTGCGCGGCAAAGCCGTCGAACGCCTGCCCCATGGTCATGGGCACGGCGTCCATCAGGTGCGTGCGCGCAATCTTGAGCATATCGGCAAAGGCCAGGGCGCGCTCGCGCAGGGTGTCGCGCAGCATCACCAGGGCAGGTAGCAGCCGGTCTTCCAGTTCCAGCACCGCGCTCAGGTGCATGACCGTCGGAAAGCTGTCGTTGGACGACTGCGACGCGTTGACGTGGTCGTTCGGGTGCACCGGCGCGCGCGTGCCCAGGGGTTGGCCCAGCCGCTCGTTGGCGCGGTTGGCGATGACCTCGTTGGCATTCATGTTGGTCTGCGTGCCCGATCCGGTCTGCCAGATCGTCAGCGGGAAATGGCTGTCGAAGCGGCCACAGCGCAGCTCGGCGGCGGCGTCGACGATCGCCTCGGCAATGGCGGCGTCGAGCGCGCCGCAACGCAGGTTGGCCCTGGCCGCCGCCATCTTGTGCACGCCGAAGGCATGGACCAGGCAATCGGGAAAACGCTCTTCGCCGATCTCGAAGATCGCCAGCGCCCGCTGCGTCTGGGCGCCCCAGTAGCGGTCGGCGGGGATGTCGAGCGGACCGAAGGCGTCGTGTTCTACGCGATATGCTGTCATGGTTGCTCAGTCCAGCGCTCAGTCCAGCGAGATATTGGCCCTGGCCGCCACTGCCTTCCAGCGCGTGATCTCGGCCTGGGTGTGCTTGCCGAGCGCGCCGGCGGTGTATTGCTCAGGCGGCAGCATCTGGATCGCCTGCGCGGTCATCTTGCCGGTGAAGGCCTTGTCGGCCATGACCTTCAGGTAGGCCTGCTGCATCTTGTCGATGACGGCCTGCGGCGTGCCCCTGGGCGCGTAGATGCCGTACCACGTGCTGGCCTCGAAGCCGGCCAGTCCCGATTCGGCCAGCGTGGGTACGTCCTTGAGCTGCGCCACGCGGGTCGCGGAGGTGACCGCCAGCGGCCGCACCTTGGATTCGGTGATCTGCGGCAGCGCCGTATTGGTCTGGTCGAACATGCCGTCGACCTGCCCGCCGATCACGTCGATCAGCGCCGGGCCGGCCCCCTTGTACGGCACCAGCGATACCTGCATGCCCGCCGACGCCGCGAACAGCGCCGCCACCAGGTGCGAGGTGGAGCCCATGCCGGCATTGCTCAGGTTGAGCTTGCCGGGGTTCTTCTTGCCGAACTCGACCAGGTCGCGCACGTTTTTCGCGGGATGGTCCTTGCGCACCATCAGCACCATCGGCGTATCCGGGAAGCGGAACACCGGCGCGAAGTCCTTGACCGGGTCGTAGGACAGTTTCTTGTACAACGCCGGCGCGGCGCCCATGTAGCCCATGTGCCCGACCAGCATGGTGTAGCCGTCAGCCGGCGCGCGCGCCGCCTTGGCCGTGCCGACGGTGCCGCCGGCGCCCGGCGAGTTGTCGATGATGATCGACTGGCCGACCTCGCGCGAGACCCGCTCGGCAATGGTGCGCGCCAGCGCATCGGTGGGGCCGCCGGCCGCGAACGGGACGATCCAGGTGATCGGCTTGCTGGGCCAGGCCTGTGCCAGTGCCGGGGTTGCGGCCACGGCCGTGGCGAGTGCCAGTGCCGCGCAGGCGGCCACTTTGCGGATGGGGTTCATGGCTTTGTCTCCTTGGATTGATTGGTAATGCGGGTCGGCCTGCTGCCTCAGGCCGCGGATTGCTTTCGGGACAGCGCGACGGCGCGGTCGACCATCTGCGGCGCGAGGCCGAGGTAGTTGGCCGGATCGGTCATCCGGTCGATGGCGGCGCGGTCGAAGTGCTTCGTCACGGCCGGCAGCGCGGCCAGCGCGTCGGCCAGCGTGCCGCCGTGCTCGTTGACCGTGCGGCAGGCGTCGTAGACCACGTCGTGGGCCTGCTGGCGGCCGATATGCGGGGCCATCCCCATCATCACAGCCTCGGCCACGATCAGGCCGTTGGTGATACCCAGGTTGTGCTTCATGCGGGCTTCGTCGACGACCAGGCCGCCCAGCGCGAACTTCGCCTGGTGCAGCGCGCCGGCGGTCAGGATGAAGCTCTCGGGGATGGCAATCCATTCCGCATGCCAGGGTCCGGTGGCGCGCTCGAAGTCCTGCACCATCGCGTCGACCATCAGCCCGGCGTGCTGGCGCACCGCCTTGGATGCGGCCAGCATCAGCTCGCTGGAAATCGGGTTGCGCTTCTGCGGCATGGTGCTGCTGGCACCGCGGCCCTTGACGAAGGGCTCGTACACCTCGGCGAATTCGGTCGACGCCATGATCATGATGTC
The DNA here is from genome assembly GCF_004353535.1 of Cupriavidus sp. L7L. Taxonomy (NCBI): domain Bacteria; kingdom Pseudomonadati; phylum Pseudomonadota; class Betaproteobacteria; order Burkholderiales; family Burkholderiaceae; genus Cupriavidus; species Cupriavidus sp. L7L. The sequence goes on along the minus strand of NZ_SMNY01000024.1, from coordinate 283,541 downwards.
GAGCGCGATCTTGCCCAGCGAGCCGGTGATGAGCGCGAGCAGGTTGACCGCTTCGGCAAAGCCGTCGCGTGCCACGTGCCAGGTGGTGGCCGGCACGCCGAGGCCCAGCTCCTGCGCCAGCGCTTCCTGCACTGCGAAGCCCTTGTTGCCATCTTGTCGGCCGAGCGATGCCAGCGTGCCGGCCGCGCCCGCGAACTCGACCACGGCCACACGCGGACGCAGTTCGGCCAGGCGCTGCTGGTGGCGGTCGAACATGGCCAGCCAGATCGCCGCCTTGTAGCCGAAGGTCACCGGCAGCGCCTGCTGCAGGTGGGTGCGGCCGGCCATCGGCGTGTCGCGGTGCCTGACCGCCAGGTCGGCCAGGATGCCGCGCAGCGCGCGGATATCGGCGTCGATGCTGTCGAGCGCGTCGCGCACCTGCAGCGCGACCGCGGTGTCCATGATGTCCTGCGTGGTGGCGCCCCAGTGCACATAGCGTCCGGCGTCGCCGCACATCGCCACCAGCTGGTGTACCAGGGGCAGGATGGGATAGCCGACAATGTCGGTTTCCTCGCGCATGTGGTCGAAGTCGATGCGCTCCAGGCGCGACTCGCGGGCGATGACCTCGGCCGCTTCCGCGGGGATGATGCCGACCCTGGCCTCGGCCTTGGCCAGCGCGACCTCGACATCGATATAGCGCTGGATCAGGGCCACATCGGAGAAAATCTGGCGCATCCCGGCGGTGCCGAAGGCATCGCGGAACAGGATCGAGTCAACGACAGTACTGGCCGTAGGGGCAAGGAACAGGGTCATGGGGCTACCTTGAGGAAAAGAGGGTAGTTCGTTAATATGTTCGAACATATCCACCATTAAATATGTTCGAACATATTTAGAAAAGGAGGGTAAACCCGTGTCCTACGAGGCCGCGGGCAGGCGGTCATGAGCAAAACCAATCCGGCAGAGATCAGCAAACAACTTATCGAGGGCATCACCTCCGGCCGCTACGCGGTCGGATCGCTGCTGCCCACCGAATTCGAGCTGTGCGAGCAGTACCAGGCCAGCCGCTACACCATCCGCGCGGTGTTGCAGGAACTGCAGCAGCTGGGGCTGGTGTCGCGGCGCAAGAACGTGGGCACGCGCGTGGAATCGGCGCGGCCGCGGCCGGTGTTCCGGCCCTCGCTGGCGTCGGTGGACGACCTGATGCAGTTCGCCGCCGAGCACCTGCGCGTGGTGCAGTCGGTGGATGAGGTCGCGGTGACCGCCGAGGTGGCGGCCGAGATCGGCTGCGAGCCGGGTGCGCGCTGGCTGCGGATTTCCAGCCTGCGGATGGAGGGCGGCGAGGACGGCACGCCGATGGCATGGACCGACATCTACGTGGATCCTGCCTATGCCGAGCTTGGCGAACTGGTGCGCGCGTCGCCGGACATGCTGGTCAGCACGCTGATGGAGTCGCGCTATGACCGGCAGATCGCGGAGATCCGCCAGGACGTGCGCGCGTTTGCGCTCGGTGAGGGGCGCATCGCCGAAGCGCTCAGGCTGGAACCTGGCGCGGCCGCGTTGAAGATCGTGCGGCGCTACCTGGACGCCGCCGGCGAGACCTTCGAAGTCTCGGTTACGGTACACCCCGCCGACAGTTTTTCTGTTTCGATGCGCTTGCAGCGCTCGGCGGGGTAGGGATCGCCGCAGCCGCCGTGCGGCGGCTCTATGCTGAAGTGGGAGCGCCAGCGGACATGCACCATCCACACCTTCAGCCAGGCACACTTTGGCCGGCCATTGTCCGACGGACAGCGCACGCCCTGCAGAGCGGGGCATTATGTCCGATCGAGACCATCCAGACGGTAATCGAGGACGGCGGCGTGCGCTTCCTGGTGCGCGAGGTGTCGAGCCTGCGGAGCAGGGACAAGGCGCGCAAGGGGGGCAGTGCCGGCGGCAATCCGTTCCTGCCCTATGACGCTGAACTGTTTGTCACGGATATCTCCGACGGCCATGTGGCCCTGCTGAACAAGTTCTACGTCATCGAACATCACCTGCTGATCGTCACCCGCTGCTTCGAACCGCAGGAATCACTACTGACCCTCCCGGACTTTGCCGCACTGCTTGCTTGCATGGCGGAGTTCCCAAGCCTGGGCTTCTACAACGGCGGGGCGGCCGCCGGTGCGAGCCAGGCCCACAAGCACCTGCAGCTCGTGCCGCTGCCTCTGGCCGCAGGCAGTCCATTGCCGATCGATGCCTTGCTGCAGCCGGCGCGGATCAGCGGCGACCCAGGCGCCATCCGCGCCGTCCCGGGCCTTCCGTTTGCGCACGCATTCGCACCACTGGACCTGGTTGCGGCGCCCCCGCACGAGCTGGCGTGCACGGCCTGCGAGCGCTACCGCGCATTGCTCGATTCGGTTGGCGTACGGACGCTGCATGTCGATGGCACATTGCTTCAGTCGGCGCCATACAACCTGCTGGTCATGCCTGCCGGGCTGCTGCTGGTGCGCAGGGCCAGGGAATGCGTGGAAGGCATCGCGCTCAATGCCCTCGCATTTGCCGGCTCGTTGTTTGTCCGGGATGCAGCGCAGAGACGCACGGTTGAGAGGCTTGGCCCGATGAGTCTCCTCCGGCGCGCCGCGGCAGACGGTGAGACGGGTGGGGAGGGGTAGCCATGCAATGCCCGACAGGACACGCCTGTTCGGTTGGTCCGCCTGCCAACGCAACGCCATTATGTAAGCAAATGTTATATACATGACGTTTAATGCACATTAAGGCGTGGGCTTCACTTCACCTCTGGTAAGTCCCTAGGGACGAAATTAGAGTAAGTCCTCTAATCTTTGCGTTGGTCTTTGTGCAGTGCACCAAGGCCCATAACCGTTTGGAAAACCACGCTCGACCGGTGCGTTGTAGCCTTGCGGCAGGCGACACCCGGCGACTACAAGAGGCATACCCAATCCATGTCCTTTTTTACGTCCGATCAGTTTGCGGCAGTCCATAAGAACAACCTGACCAACCTGGCCAAGCTGTCGAACTCCACTCTCGAAGGGATCCAGAAGCTGACGGAACTGAACCTGCAGGCGGCCAAGGCAGCCATGGCTGAAGGGCAGGTAATCCTGCAGGCCGTGTCGGCCAACCAAGATCCGGGGTTGTCAGTTCAAGGCAATGTGCCGCAGTCTGCTGCGGACAAAGCCATCGAGTATGCGCGCCACGTGTGCGAGATCGCATCGCAGGCCCAGGCCGACCTGGCCAGGGCCGTTGAAGAGCAATACGAGCAGCAGCAGCGCAATGTGCAGGCCTTCGTCGATGCCTTCGTGAAAAATGCCCCGGCCGGTTCCGAAGCCATTTCCGCCACGCTGCAGGCGACATTAGATAACGCCACGCAATCCTACCGCGCCGCGCAAGCCCTGAGCCAGCAGCTGGCCGGCCTGGCTTCCGCCACGTTTACCGCAACCCCCGGCGCGGCTACGGGCCCGGATCGCCAGCCAACGCAGCGCTAGTCCGCCGGATCGAGCGGCGCGCGCCGGCCTGGCCGGTATCCATCCAAGAAGAAACTCGGTCATCGATCGGCTCCCCCCTTGCCGCATGGCGCCGGCAGGGGCTGCAGCCGTTGCGGCGAGCCGTTAAGTCGGCCTGCCATTCCCGGCAGGTCAGGGGTCTTTTACTTTGCAAGAAGAGAGAATCAGCATGACGAAGAAAATCGCATTGGTTACCGGCGGCATGGGTGGCCTGGGAGAGGCCATTTCCATCCGCTTGCATGACGCGGGCTATACGGTGGTGGTCACGCATTCGCCGGGCAACACCAAGGTCCAGGAATGGCTGGCATCCATGGCCGCCGGCGGCCGCGAGATCCGCGCGTACGAGGTCGATGTGGCGGACTACGAGAGCTGCCAGGCAGGCATGGCACGGATCCTGGCCGAGTTCGGCCGCGTCGACATCCTGGTGAACAACGCCGGCATCACGCGGGACATGGCGTTCAGGAAGATGGACAAGCCAAACTGGGATGCGGTGATCAGGACCAATCTCGACTCCGTGTTCAATGTCACCAAGCCCCTCTGCGAGGGCATGGTGGAGCGCGGGTGGGGCCGGATCATCAACATCTCGTCAGTCAACGCTTCCAAGGGCGCCTTTGGCCAGACCAACTATTCCGCGGCCAAGGCCGGCATGCATGGCTTCACCAAGGCCCTGGCCCTGGAGGTCGCCAGGAAAGGCGTGACGGTCAACACGGTATCGCCGGGCTACCTGGCCACCAAGATGGTGACGGCCGTGCCGAAGGAGATCATGGACAGCAAGATCCTGCCGCAGATTCCGATGGGGCGCCTGGGCAAGCCCGAGGAAGTGGCGGGGCTGGTCGCTTTCCTTTGCTCGGAGGATGCGGCTTACCTGACTGGTGCGAATCTCGCCATCAACGGCGGTCAGCATATGGACTGACGTAGGGATGGGCGGTCGGGGCGCCGTCAATGGCTATATCGCCGGCTATGCGGCAGCCGTGATTGCCGGCCTCGGATTCCAAAGAAAATGCCCGCCGTGATCCGCGGCGGGCATTCCTTGGCAACGAACCCGGTGGCGGTGCGCCGGCCTTACTCCAGCTTTGCGCCCGAACGCTCGACGATGTCCTTCCACTTCTTGTAGTCCGACTGCACCAGGTCGGAGAACTCCCTGGTCGTCATCAGCTTGGCTTCCGCGCCTTGCTCCTGGATCGCCTGGATCATCGCCGGCGTGGCCAGGACCTTGTTCACTTCGGCATGGATGCGGTTGACCACCTCGGGCGGCGTCCTGGCCGGGGCGAACAGGCCGTACCAGGTGCTGACGTCCACCTGCTTGTAGCCGCTTTCCGCCACGGTGGGCACGTCAGGCAGCGACGTGCTGCGCGTGGCCGAGGTCACGGCCAGCGCGCGCAGCTTGCCCGCCTTGACCTGCGCCAGCGCCGACGGCACCGATGCCACCATCAGGTCGACGTTGCCGGCCAGCGCGTCCATCATCGCCGCGTTGGAGCCCTTGTAGGGCACGTGCAGCAGCTTGATCCCCGCCGCATGGCTGAAGATCTCGGCAGCCAGGTGGATGGTGGTGCCGTTGCCGGGCGAACCATACTTGACCGCGCCCGGTGCGCTGCGCGCGGCGGTGACCACGTCGGCCAGCGTCTTGAAGCGCGAATTGGCCGACGTGACGATCACGATCGGGGTGTAAGCGACATGGCTGATCGCGACCAGGTCGCGGTTCGGCACATAAGTGACCGACTTGTACAGCCACGGCGCGACCACCAGATTGTCCTTCTGGCCCATCACCAGCTCATAACCGGTCGGCGCTGCCCGGACCGCCTCGGCGATGCCCAGCGTGCCGCCGGCGCCCGGCTTGTTGTCCGGCACGAAATTCCACTTGGTGGCCTGGCCGACCTGCGTTGCCACCAGCCGGGACAGGATGTCGGTGCCGCCGCCGGGCGGGAACGGGATCACCAGCCGGATCGGCTTGGTCGGAAAGCTGGCCGGGGTCTGCGCGTGGGCGCTCGTCAGTCCGCATGCCACCAGCAGGGTGGCAAAGAGGGCCTTCAACATCTTGTTTCTCCTCGATCGAAATCTTGCGGGGCGGACCCTGGCTTGCTGCCTGTGAACCTGTCGGATTGCGGCGGTGTCGGGCACTGGAACGGCCCGGAGCGGATGGCGGGGAACGTCTGGATCGTGCGGTGGCGAGGCAAGCGCAGGGGTCTCGGCCCTGGTCGCGAGCCGACATTTTCGCATATTAGGTATGCGTTGGCCCGATATCGCCTTCGGGCAGCGTGGGTCCTGTTGCGTTGGTGCGCTCAGCCGGCCAGCGCGCGGCAGAGCGATTGCAGGTCGCTGAGGATCAGGTGCGGGCGCGCGCCGCCGCGTTGCCATTGCGCCGTGTGCGGGCCGTCCGGGCGCACCAGCCACGCGGCCTGCAGCCCCGCGCCGAGTGCGCCGACGATGTCGAGGTCGGGATCGTCGCCGACATGCAGCATCTGTTCCGGCGGCGTGTCGACTGCCGCGGCCGCCGCATGGAAGATCGCCGCCGCCGGCTTGGCCGTGCCGAACGTTCCGGCACTGAGCGCCGCGCTGAAGAAGTGATGGCCGCCGGTGACCTTCAGGTCGGCGTTGCCGTTGGACACGGCCACCAGCGGGAAGCGTTCGCTGAGCCATTCCAGCGCGGGCAGCGCGTCCTCGAAGAATTCGACCTGCTGCCGCGCGGCAAAGAAGGCGTCGTATGCGTCTTCTGCCAGGCTAGCGTCCTCGCCGGCCATCTCCAGCGCCAGCAGGATCGAGCCGAGGCGCAGCGCACGGTAGTCATGCGCAAGGTGCGGGTTGCGGCCTTCATAGCTCGCGCGCAGGTCGCGCAGCACCGCGGGCGAGGTCAGCACCCCGGCTGTCTTCGGCGCGTGCTGCAGCAGCCAGGCCAGCAGCGTCGCCTCGGCACGGGCCACGGCGGGGCCGAACGGCCACAGGGTGTCGTCGAGATCGAAGGAGATGGCGGAGACCTTGGACAGGCGCATGGGGCGGGGACGCTGCGGATTGGCGAGGGCGATGGGGTCTGGTAGCTTACCACCGCGCGGGCCCCGATTCCGTCGCTCGTTTCCGCCGGCCATTTCCGCCGGCCATTTCCGCCGGCCGTTTCCGATGTGCCGGCCGCGCCATAATCTCGCACCGCCCGCATCTTGTGGCTAGAATCCGCCAGCGTGTTCGAGCCCGATTATGCGACCGAGGCGTCGCGGCGCGGCGACTCCACCGTGCGCGTGCACCTGCGCAACTACGATGCCGCGCGCCTGCAGCGCTTCTGGCATGCGTGGTGCGCAGATACGACGTACAACCTGACCTACCGGAATTGCGCCGTCAGCGTGGCGCGCGCGCTCGAAGCCGCGGTGGAAGGCGCCTTGATGCGCAGGCGAGGGCAGCGGCAGTCGTGGACGCTGCTGCTGCAGACGCTGTGCATGCCGGAGCTATGGCTGGCCGCGCAGATCCGCAAGCGCGGCAAGACCATGGCTTGGACGCCGGGGCTGGTGCGTGACTACGCGCGTGCACTGAGCCTGCTGGTCGATACGCATCCGCACCCGCATGCGCACCCGCGCCGGTTGTGGCGGCTCGGCATCGCTGCGATGAATCGCTGGCGCCGGCAGCGGCGGCAATGGCGCGCGGCCGACCACCGCGTGCACGCGGAATAGCGCGCGTACGCGTGGTCGTCTTCAATGCAAGCGCTGGCTACTTGCTTTGCCGCTGACCCGGCTTGCGGCTTGCATCGCCCTGGTGTTGCCTGCCCGGGTCCTGGTTCTTGAAGCCGCCATAGCTGCTCTGGCCCGGATCTTCGCTGCGGCTCTTGATGTCGCGCGCGTCGCGGTCGGTCCTGACGCCCGGATTGGGCTGGGCCCCAGGCGCATTCCGCTGTTCCTTCTGCGTTGCCATATCGCTCTCCTGTGGGTTGGCCGGAACCGATGGAGTTGCAACATCCATGCCGTGGCGGGCGGGGCGCTTCAGACTCCGGCAGAGCTGTGCCGGAGGGCGTTGCTCCCTGGGTTTCCGTGCCTCCCGCTGAACATCTTGCTGCCCGTTGTAGAAATGAACCCCGTCGCGGGCGATGCGGTAACAGGCGTGTTCTAACATCTCTGTTCCCGCGCTCCGGTGACGTGGCACGAGCCGAACTTTCGCGCCGCCGGGGTGTCGTTAGCTCCATAACCGTGCAACCCGCAATGAACAGGACGACGCATGAACCTTGACCTCCTCCTCGATCATCCCTGGTTCGGCACGTGGACCGCCGCGCTGGTCGCCGTCATCGTCGCGCTGATCGCGCATCGCCTTGGCGGCCTGGTGCTGTTGCGCATTACGCGCGCCACGCCGGTGCTGCATGCCATCGCGATCAAGTCGCGCGCGCCGGCCAAGGCGGTGCTGCCGCTGTTGGCGTTGCAGGCAGTTTGGCAGGCGGCGCCGGACGACCTGCGCTGGATCGACAACGTGCGTCATCTGAACGGCCTGCTGATGATCATCGCCATGACCTGGCTGGCGGCGCGCGTCATTGCGGGCTTTGCGCAGGGCGTGCTGGAACGGCACCCGGTCGATGTGGCGGACAACATGGGCGCGCGGCGCATCCACACGCAGACTCGGGTGCTTTCGCGCATCGCCATGTCGCTGGTGATCGTGATCGGCGCGTCGATGGTGCTGATGACCTTCCCCGGCGCTCGGCAGGTCGGCGCCAGCCTGCTGGCCTCGGCCGGCGTGGTCGGCCTGATCGCGGGCTTTGCCGCCAAGCCGGTGTTCAGCAACCTGATCGCCGGCCTGCAGCTGGCGCTGACCCAGCCGATCCGGCTGGACGATGTGCTGATCGTCGAGGGCGAGTGGGGCCGCGTGGAGGAGATCACCGGCACTTACGTGGTGCTGCGGATCTGGGACGATCGCCGCCTCATCATTCCGCTGCAGTACTTCATCGAGAAGCCGTTCCAGAACTGGACCCGCAGCAGCGCGGAGCTGCTGGGCTCGGTGTTCTTCCACGTGGACTACGGCATGCCGCTGGCACCGCTGCGCAAGGAGCTGGAGCGCATCGTCCACGCGGCGCCCGAATGGGACCGGCGCTTCTTCAACCTGGTGGTGACCGATGCGACCGAGCGCACCATGCAGCTGCGCGTGCTGTGCACCGCGGCGTCATCCGGCCTGGCGTGGGACTTGCGCTGCGTCGTGCGCGAAGGGCTGATCGACTTCATGCAGCGCGAGTATCCGCAGTTCCTGCCTCGCCTTCGCATTGAAGGGGAGGGTGAGGGCAAGGGAGATGCCGCGGTTCGCGGCGCCGCCGTGCACATGGCGTAAAGCGGTGTGCACGGCAACGACCCTTGCCGTGCGGATCAGAAATCTACCTTTTCTCCCGGCTGCGGCACGATCACGCGCGTGACCGCGCCGGCGCCCAGCGCGGTGGTGAATTCCTCCGGCGTGCCGCGCAGCTGCGGTGAAGTCTGATAGTGGATCGGGATGGCAAAGCGAGGCCGGATCATGTCGCGCACCGCGATCGCCGCGTCCTGCGGTCCCATGGTGAAGTGGTCGCCGATCGGGATCAGCACCAGGTCGGGGCGGTAGCGGTCGCCGATCAGCCGCATGTCGCCGAACAGGCCGGTATCGCCCATGTGCCAGATGCGGAAGCCGTTCTCCATCTCGACGATGTAGCCGACCGGTTCGCCGCCATAGTGGGTTTCGTCCTTGCCGGTGGCCGGGTTCTTCATCACCAGTTCGGACGAGTGCTCGGCGTGTACCGCGGTGATCTTGGGTCCGGTCTGGCCGAACGGCATCACGGTGCCGCTCTTGCCAAAGCGCTGCACCAGCGCGGCCGGGACCATGCCGAGGTTGATCAGTGCATGCCCCATGCCGCCTGCGTTGTAGATCGGCGCGTTGTTGAGCTGCGCGAGCGCGGGGGCGTCGCCAAGATGGTCGCTATGCGCATGGGTGACCAGGATCAGGTCGACCTTGCCCAGCGACGTCAGCTGCTTGAATCCTGCAGGGGTCTTTGGGTTGGTGGTGAGCCACGGATCGATGACGATGACCTTGCCGCCCGGCGAGGTGATGCGGATCGCGGACTGGCCGAGCCACAGGACTTCAGTCTTGCCGGCGGCGGTGGTGGAGGTGGGTACCTGCGTAACCGCGGTCGGTGTCGGCGTGGGCGTGCCGCAGGCGGCGAGCGTGGCGACGGCGGCGGTGAGTACGACTGCGCGGAATCTGATCATGGTCATTCCTTCCGTGGCGGAGTCATGGGTTTGCGGCAAGGCTTAGCGGACGAAAACGCCGAGCCCTTCGTGGTCGTAGTACTCCAGCCATACCCGGTCGCTGGAGAATTCTGCCCGGGAGATGGTGCCGGGATTGGCGTTCTCGTTATTTAGCGTGAATGTAAAGACATCTCCGTCCCAGTGCGTCAGCGGCAGGACCAGCGGTTTCGCGCCCAGCGTCATCACCAGCGCGCCGCCCTGCTCGGCGACCACTAGCGGGCCGTAATAGTCGTTGCGATAGGTGCCGGCATAGGTTGACAACGCCCGCGCGGGCAACGGGCTTGCCGGCGGCGACTGCCCGACCAGCCTGCCTTCGGGCAGCAGCAAGGGCGCGAAGGCCTCGGCAAAGATCGCGCCCCAGTCGCGGCGGAAGGTGCCGTACTGGACCAGATCGAAGAACTGCGCATTCAATGTTTCCGGGATGCCGATGGGGTAGCCGTTGGTCAGCGTGACGATGGCCAGGTTCAGCGACGGCACCGCGGTAAAGCTGGTCGCCGCGCCGACCGCGAAGGCCCCGGAATGGTTGTAGTTGGTCAGCCCCAGTTCGGTCGTGCCGATATTGAAGCCATAGCCGTAGTAGCTCGCAGGGCGGCCTTGCACGGGCGGGCCGCTTTGCATCTGCTGCGACAGCGCCGGCGCAAGGGCCGCCGCATCGACGATGCGCTGGCCGGCGAACTCGCCCTTGGCCAGCACCATGATCAGCCATTTCGCCAGGTCGTTGACCGAGGCGCTGACGCCGCCCGCGGGCGATTGCGCATCGGGCATGGTGCCCATGCCCTGCACCCAGGTGCCGTTGACCTTGACGTGGCCGAGCGCGCGGTTGTCGCGCGCGGCAAAGTCGGCGTAGCGCGAGCTGGTGCGGGTCATGCCCAGCGGCTGGTAGATGGCCTGCTCGGACAGCGTGGCCCAGTCGATGCCCGCGGCGCTGGCCACCGCATCGGCGGCGGCGGTCATGCCGAAGTTGGTGTACTCGTAGACCGCGCCCAGCGGATGCAGCGGCAGGAAGCGCAGGCGCGTCAGCACTTCGCGGCGGTCGTAGCCCATGTCCTCGAGGCGATCGCCGGCATGGTCGGGCAGGCCGGAGCGATGCGCATAGAGGTCGCCGATGGTGACGGCTTCTGTCGTTTCCGCATCGGCCAGCGCGAACCATGGCAGGTGCTGAATGACCGGGGTGTCCCAGCCGATGCTGCCGCGCCCCACCTGCCGCGCCACCACCGTGGCGCCGATGGACTTCGACACGGACGCCAGCTGGAACACGGTATCGGCATCGACTGGCGCGGGATCGGTGACCAGCCGGCGGCCGAAGCCCCTGGCGTAGACGACCCGGTTGCCGCGCACCACCGCGATGGCCATGCCGGGCACGCCCGAGCTGGCCATCAGGTTGGCGGCCAGCGTATCGACCTGCGCGATGGCGGCGGTGATCTGCGCTTCGGGAACCGGATCCGGCGGCGGCGCGGGATCGTCATCGCCGCCGCAGGCGGGCAGGGCCGGTGCGAGCAGGCCGCTCAGCGCGGCTCCCAGGAAACGGCGACGCTCTTTCAGTTTGCCCACGGCAGGTCTCCCGACGGCGGCGCTATGGCGCCTGTCGGATTTACTGTAGGCGATGGATGCGGGCAATGAATGCGAAGCGTCTCATGTACGCCCTGACGGCAGGGCGGGAGACTGGAAGCCTCACCGAGGGGTTCGGTGAGGCGGGCGTGACAACCCGAAGGAACCAAGGGAGTTTGGCAAGAATCGCGCGAGCAAGCCGTTTCCACGGCGGGCCGGGCGGGGCAGCCGCATGGCTGGCCGGTTTTCCCTCGGTTCACCGGTTGTCACCCCCGTTGTCAGGCCCGCCACCTCCTGTCTGAACCAGATCGGCGGCGTTTCTCTTGTCGGAGGAAGAATGCTATGCATACGCGCAGTTATCACACCACAGACGTACTCAACATTGTCCCGCCCGGGACGGCGGAATCGCTGGAGCGAATTAGCGCCGGATTGAGCGCCATCCTGTTGTTGCTGGAGAAGGAGAGCGAGCGATCAGAGTCGACGCATGATATCCATTGCCTGTTGGCAATGGTCAAGTCGCAATTGGACTTGGCGGCGTCGGAGCTTTGCTCGGCGGATTGATTGACAGGTTCCGGAAAAACAAAAAGCCCGCACATTCGTGCGGGCTTCTCGCTTGAAACCTTTGGTGCCCAGGAGAGGACTCGAACCTCCACAGTGTTGCCACCGCTAGGACCTGAACCTAGTGCGTCTACCAATTCCGCCACCTGGGCAAGGTGAGCGCCGCATTCTACACGGCGCGTCGGAATTTGCAAGGCCCGGAAGCACCGTGTCCAAAATTCATATCAGTCGGCGCAAAAACAAAAAGCCCGCACATTCGTGCGGGCTTTTCGCTTGAAACCTTCTGGTGCCCAGGAGAGGACTCGAACCTCCACAGTGTTGCCACCGCTAGGACCTGAACCTAGTGCGTCTACCAATTCCGCCACCTGGGCAAGGTGAGCGCCGCATTCTACCGAAGGCGGCGGAATTTGCAAGCACGAAGTTGCAGAGCCAGGCGCGTCCGGTCAGAACGACGGCACCATCGCGCCCTTGAACTGGGCCTTCATGAACTGGCGCACGTCTTCCGACTGGTAGGCGGCAACCAGCTTCTTGACCCACGGCTTGTCCTTGTCCTGCGTGCGCACCACGATGATGTTGGCGTACGGGCTGTGGATGTCTTCCAGTGCGATCGCATCCTTGGTCGGCTGCAGGCCGGCGGCCAGCGCGTAGTTGGTGTTGATCACCGCGGCGCCGACATCGGGCAGGGCGCGCGCCAATTGCGCAGCGTCCAGTTCCACGATCTTCAGCTTCCTGGGATTCTCGGCCACGTCCAGCGGCGTGGCGTTGTTGCCATTGGTGCCGGCACCGGCCTTGAGCTTGATCACGCCCTGCGACTGCAGCAGCAGCAGCGCGCGGTTTTCATTGGACGGGTCGTTGGGCACCGCCACCTTGGCGCCCTGCGGCAGGTCCTTGGGCGACTTCAGGTTCTTCGAGTAGAGGCCCAGCGGCGAGATATAGGTGTAGCCGACGCTCTGCATCTTGTAGCCACGCTGCTTGACCTGGCTGTCCAGGTAGGGCTGGTGCTGGAAGCTGTTGGCATCCAGGTCGCCCGCATCCAGCGCAGCGTTGGGCTGCACGTAGTCGTTGAATTCCACGACCTTGACGTTCAGGCCGTTGCGCTTGGCGACCTTCTGTACGACTTGCCAGACTTCCGCGTCCGGACCGCTGACCGTGCCGACGCGGATGGTCTGTTCCTGGGCCGAGGCGCTGCCGGCGGCGATAAAGCCGATTGCGGAGACGGCAACCGCCAGGCGCTTGATAAGGGAGGTGCTGCGCATAGGAGTTCTGTATGTTTTGATTATGTGGCGAGAGAGACAGGTACGCCTTGGCAGGGATTGTCTACGCAGGCGAGGCCACAGATTAACGCAATTGCGCTAAAACCGCGCAACAGGAACGGATCTGGCGTCTATTTCTTTTTCATATGCTTATGAATCCTACCTAAAGGCAAATGCCGGCATTAAATGGCGCTATGCTGGGCGCGGCGTCCTGCCACACCAGGGACGGCGCGCAGCGCAGCCGAAGGCGTCCCACCGATAACGCATTTAGCAGGCGGCCTACGCCCTGCATGGGGATCGTCCAATAGTGGGACGACGTAGCCACTATCCCAAACTCACCTGGCGTAGCAGGTTCGAACCACCATCCACATCGAACGGAAATCACCACCGCCCGAACCACGCACGCAGCTAAATTGATAGCCAGCCGCTCAGGCGACGCGTTTTTTGGTTACTTTTTGTCGCTCGGACAAAAAGTGACCCGCCCAGGAGGGCGGAACCAGGCGGTTCAACGGCCGACAACATGTCACCAGCCGCGACAAGGCCAGGCTTTTATAGCGGCAAACCGGTCATTCAGCCCGCCACCACCCCATACCCCTCACCCCTCCACTCAACAAAACAAAGCCCATGCCCAAACGGATCCGACAACGTAGCCTGCCTGCCCCAGTCGAAATCCTGCGGCCAGTCCTCGATCTCGGCCCCGGCTTCCAGCGCCCGTTCGATCGCGGCTTCGAGGTCGGCCACGACAAAGTCGAGATGCACCGGCGTCCAATGCCGCCGGTAATCGCGCCGGGTATCCGAACGACTGGTAGGGCGGGTGCCGGCGGGTTTGACGAGCAGGTAAATCGGCGTATTGCCGCCCAGCATTTCAGCGACGGTGCCATCGAACAGCCGACGCTGCAGCTTCAGCCCCAGGCCTTGCTCGTAGAAGGCGATGCCGCGCGCGAGGTCGTCGACATCGATATTGATCAGCAACTCCATGACAGCCTCCTTGCGGCGTTCCGAGTGAGAGCGGCCGCATTGTGCGCCGGCCCTCCTGACAACTGCTGTCAGGAGTGATGTTTCAGCCGGCCGCTGAAGGAGTGCCGAGACGCGGGGGTCAGCGCGGCAGCAGTTCGCGAACGACAGGATGCAATGCGTCGCCAAGCGCCACGTGGGCGTCCGCGTCAAGATGCACGCCGTCGACGGCGCTGCTCTGGATGACCGTGCCGGCATCGAACATCGGGCAATCCAGCTGCGCGCAGAGTTCGGCAACCGCCTGCGGCAGGCCGGTCCATTTATGCTCGCCACCGGCAAACTTGGGCGCCAGCGGCCCGCGCGGCGTGCGGATCGGCGGCGGCACCACCACCAGCACGGGTGGCACCGGCATGCCCGGTTCGATCGGTGCGCTGCGGATGGCCTGCACCAGGGCGCCGATGCCCTGGGAGGCGTGCCAGGCATTGTGCGGATGCATCGACTGGAAATCGTTGTTGCCCAGCATCAAGACCACCAGTGCCAGCGGCGAGTGGATCTCGATACGCTGCGCCACCCCCTGCAGCCCGTTGCGTCCCGGCTTGAAGGGATCGTCCCAGGCCGTGCGGCGGCCGTTCAGGCAGTCTTCGATGATGCGCACCGGCGTGCCGCGGTCGGCATTCAGCGCCAGTTCCAGGCGGCCCGGCCAGCGCACCGGGAACGGCAGCCGCTGGCGCGTGCCGGGGACGATCCCCCAGGACAGTGAATCGGCATAGACAAGGACTTGCAGCGGATCGGTGTCTGCTAGCGACGCGGCAGGCATGCGCGGTACTCCAGTCAACGTGATGATCGGTCGATATCCGGCGAGAGGGCTGCCTCGGCAATGTTGCACCGCGCAGACAAAAACGTCTTCCGAACACGCGGAGACTTCATAATATCGACTTATTGAAGACAGGGAGAGAGAAGTTGCGTTTCGAGCACTTGGTGGAAATCAATGATCCCGGCAACCCCCAGCTGGATCCGCTGACACCCGACCAGCTTTGGCAAGGCCTGGTGTTGCGCGCCGAGTCTCCCGAACTGTTCGTGCTGGGCCTGGACAGTGCCGAAGTGGTGGCGCGCGGCGACAACTGGATCGACCGCGTGCTGCATTTCGGCGAGGCGTCCATCCATGACCGCGTCGTGTTCGAGCCGCGCCGCCAGGTGCGCTACGAAACCGCAGCCACTGCCGAGCACGCCGGGGGCACGCTGACCATGGTGATCGAGACCCCCGGCCCGGGCGCGCTGCTGCTGCGCTTCACCTACGACACCACCATGCCGGCCGTCGATGCCAGCGGCGACGACCGCTACGCCGAGATCGTCAAGTCCGCCTATCACGAGGCCGACCTCGACACCGTCCGCAAGATCCGCGAGATCGCCGACACCGGGCGGCTGGGGTGAGCGAGGGCCCCGTCGCGCCGGAGACGTCCGGCAAGCAGCCGGGCGGGCCGACCCGGGCGGCGCTGCGTGAGCGCTATGGCGACCGCCTGCGCTGGCTGGTGCTGATGACACTGATGCTGGGCACGGTCTCGTCGATCGTCTCGTCCACCATCATCAACGTTGCCATCCCCGACCTGAGCCGGCACTTCGTGCTGGGGCAGGAGCGCGCGCAATGGGTCGCGGCCAGCTTCATGATCGCGATGACGCTGTCGATGCTGCTGACGCCGTGGCTGCTCAACCGCTACGGGCTGCGCCGCACCTTCCTGGGGTCGCTGCTGCTGCTGGGCGCGGGCGGACTGTTCGGCGGGTTCTCGCCGACCTACGGCGTGATGATCGCCATGCGCGTGGCCGAAGGCGCCGCCGCCGGCATCATGCAGCCGCTGCCCAATATCCTGATCCTGCGTGTGTTCGAGGAGCGCGAGCAGGGCAAGGCCATCAGCATGTTCGGCTTCGGCGTGGTGCTGGCGCCGGCGCTGGGGCCGAGCCTGGGCGGCTTCCTGGTCGAGGCGTTCGGCTGGCGCTCGATCTTCTTCGTGGTGGTGCCGCTGACGCTGCTCGGCGCGGCGATGGCGCGGCGCTTCATGGCGGTGGATTCGATCATGATGGGCGAGCGCGAGCCGCTGGACTGGCGCGGCCTGGCGCTGGCCGGCGTGGCGACCGTGAGCCTGCTCAACGGCGTGGTCGAAATGCGCGAAAGCGTGGCCGCGGGCGTGGCGCTGGCCGGCTTCGGCGTGCTGATGCTGGCGGCGTTCGTGCTGTGGCAGCTGCGCGCGCCCCATCCGCTGATGAACATGCGGCTGTACAGCTACCGGCAGTTCGCGGCGGGCGCGGTGGTGGCATTTATCTACGGTGCGGGCCTGTTCGGCTCGACCTACCTGCTGCCGGTCTACATGCAGATGGCGCTGGAGTACACGCCCTCGCGCGCGGGCCTGGTGCTGCTGCCGGCGGGCGTGATGCTGGCGCTGACCATCGCCGTGGCGGGCCGCTTCACGCACCGGATCTCGCCGCATGTCCAGGTATCGTTCGGGCTGGCGCTGCTGGCGCTGTCGTTCCTGCTGATGGCGCTGGGGTCGCCTTCTACGCCGTATCTGCTGCTGGTCGCGCTGGCGGTGCTGGGGCGGATCGGGCTCGGCTGCATCTTGCCGTCGCTGACGCTGGGATCGATGCGGGGCGTGGATTTCTCGCTGATCGCGCAGGGGTCGAGCTGCATCAACTTTATCCGTCAGCTGGGCGGCGCGATCGGCGTGAGCCTTGCCGGCGTGGGGCTGCAGTGGCGGCTGACGCAGCACGGCGCGGTGCTGGGCCAGGCGGGCGACGCCGCGCTGCAGGCGGCGCGCATCCGCGCCTTCGATGAGACTTTCCTGGCGGTCGGGGTGGTGATCGCCAGTGCGATCTTCGCGGCCTGGCGTATCCGCCCAAGGCCGCTGCCGGCGGGCTGAGGCCGCAGGCTGGCGTGGCGGGGCCGGCTGGCGGGGCTTAGCTGGCCGCGCCGCTGCGCAGTTCTTCCACCAGCGCGATGTACTGCTCCATCGCCTGCTCGCGCGCGGTGCCGCGCAGCGCTTCCCAGGCTTCGAACTTGTAGCGGCCGACAAAGTCGGTCATGCCCGGCTTGTCGCCGTGCGCGTCGCCTTCGCTGCCTTGCTTGAACAGGGCGTACAGGCGCAGCAGGGTCATGTTGCTGGGGCGCTCGCTCAGTTGCTTGACGTCGATCTGGGACTGGTCGAAGCGTGCCTGCAGGTCGCTCATGGGTTTCTCCGTGGGAGTTTGTGAAAGTGCTGCCGATGATAGCCGCGCCGGTGCGCCAGACCGCGCGTCTAAAACCGAAGAAGCCCTCGGTTCCGGGCGCCAGCGGCTACAATCGCGCCATGTCCTGGATTCTTGCTGTTGAAACTTCTACGGAGTGGTGCTCGGTCGCGCTCGGACGTGCCGTGGCCGGCGCCGGCATTGAGTGCCTGGTGCGCCATGAGCACACCGGCGCACGCTCCTCCGCGCGCGTGCTGCCCGCCGCCGGCGAGCTGCTGGCCGAGGCCGGCATCGCACTGGCCGATTGCGCCGCGATCGCCTTCGGCGCCGGTCCCGGCTCGTTTACCGGCCTGCGTACCGCGTGTGGCGTGGCGCAGGGACTGGCCTTCGGTGCCGGCCTGCCGGTGGTGCCGGTCAATACCTTGCTGGCTTGCGCCGAGCGCGTGCGCGCCGCCGAGCCGGCGCTGCCCGCGGATATCTCGGTGCTGGTCGCGCTTGACGCACGCATGGACGAGGCCTATGCCGGCGCCTTCGGCTGGGATGCCGCCGCGCAGGAGTGGGTGGAGCGCACGCCGATGCTGGTAAGCGCGCCGGAAACCGTGCAGCTGCCCGGTGGCGAATTCTGGCTGGCGGGCAATGCCGCCACGGTCTTCGCCGAACGCCTCGCCGGCCTGGCGCGCGCGCAGCGCGTGCTGCCGGAGGCGATGCCCCATGCGCAGCCGATGGTCGCCATCGCACTGCGCGCGCTGGCGCGTGGCGAGGCCATCGACGCCGACCGTGCCATGCCGATCTACCTGCGCGACAAGGTCGCGCAAACCGTCGCCGAACGCGAAGCCGCCGCCGCCGCGCGCGCCGCGGCCACGGCCGGGAGTGCATCGTGAGCGCCGCCTACCCGCTGGAAGAGCGGGCCGACTGGCCGGCCGTGCCCGCCATGCCGCCGCTGCCGCCGGGCTTTGCGCTGGGCCGGATGAGCGCGCTCGACCTGGAGGCGGTGGCCGGGATCGAGGCGCGCGCCTACAGCCATCCGTGGACGCGCGGCAATTTCGAGAACTCGGTCAAGGCCGGGCATCTCGGCCTGACGCTGCGCGATCCCGCCGGCACGCTGGTGGCCTATGCAGTGCTGATGCCGGTGGTCGACGAGATGCACCTGCTCAATATCACCGTCGACCCGCCGCGCCAGCGCCAGGGGCTGGGGCGGCTGATGCTGTCGATCGTGCTGGCGACCTCGCACGCGCATCGCATCCATACCATGCTGCTGGAGGTGCGCCCGTCCAATGCCGGCGCGATCGCGCTGTACCAGGCCGCCGGGTTTGCCGAGATCGGCCGCCGCAAAGGCTATTACCCGGCGGTGGGCCGGAACCGCGAAGACGCGCTGGTGCTGCGCCGGAGCTGGCCTGACAAGGTGGCCGGGAAGTCCAGGGAAGGCGGGGAGGGCCGCGCATGAGCCGCCGCGCGCGTTTCCTCGAGGCATTGGGCATCACGGCCGAATGGCTGCCGCGGGCACGCGCTGACGCGCCGCAGGCGGTCGTGGTGTCCGAAGCCGTTGCGCTTGCCGTGCCCGTTGCCGAGGCCATTGCCGAGCCTGTCACGGTGGCCGCGCCGGCCGTTGCGCCCCTCGTGGAAGCCGCGCCTGCGCTCGAAATGGCTACCCCGGTGGTGCCTGCCGTCCCCGTGGCGGCGCCTGCCTCGCGTGCGCCAGCCGAGCCCTCGCTGGTACCGGCCTGCCCCGAGCCCGACTCGGCGCAGGCCGCGCGCGAGGCTGCCATCGCCGCCATGGCATGGCCCGCGCTGGATGCCGCCGTGGCCGGCTGCACCGCTTGCGGACTGTGCCAGACCCGCACCAATACCGTCTTCGGCGTCGGCGACCGGCAGGCGGAATGGATGCTGGTAGGCGAGGCCCCGGGCGAGAACGAAGACCTGCAGGGCGAGCCTTTCGTCGGCCAGGCCGGCAAGCTGCTCGACAATATGCTGGGCGCGCTCGGCCTGGCGCGCGGGCGCAACGTCTTTATCGCCAACGTGCTCAAGTGCCGCCCGCCGGGCAACCGCAACCCCGAGCCGGCCGAGGTGGCGCAGTGCGAGCCCTTCCTGCGCCGGCAGATCGCGCTGGTTCGCCCGAAGGTGATCGTGGTGCTGGGCCGCTTCGCCGCGCAGTCGCTGCTGCGCACCACCACGCCGATCGGCAAGCTGCGCGGCACCGTGCATACCTATGAAGGCATCCCCGTGGTGGTGACTTACCACCCGGCCTACCTGCTGCGCACGCTGACCGACAAGGCGCGCGCATGGGAAGACCTGTGCCTGGCCCGCGAGGTACATGACCGTGCGGGAGCTGGGGCCTGACCTCTCGCTGCATCGCGGCGGCGACGGCAACCTGCCGCCGGAGCCGCCGCTGTGGCGCCGCGCCTTGTCGCCGCGCACGCGCGACCTGGCCTGGACCACGCTGTCGCCGCCGCTGCTGTCCGCGGTAGCGGGCGCCGCTGCGGCGCGCTGGCCCGCCGGTACGCTGGCGGCGTGGCGGCACTGGCTGGAAGCCGCCGACCCGGCGGCGCTGCCGGCCACCATCGACGAACTGGCCGCCGGCCATGCCGCCTTTCCTTCCGATCCCGCTCCCGGCTCCGCCGCCGCGCTGCAGCCGCAGGATCCCGCCAGCCGCAGCCTGCGGCTGGGGCGCCATGCCGAACGGCTGCTGCATTTTGCGCTGCGCCGGATGGAGGGGCTGACGCTGCTGGCGGCCAACGTCCCGGTACGGCGCGCCGGTGCGCATGGCATCCGCACGCTGGGCGAGCTGGACTTCGTCTGGCGCGAGCAGGCCTCCGGCGACGTGGTCCATTGGGAAATGGCCGCCAAGTTCTACCTGATGGCAGGCGCCGTGGCGGCGCCGACCCTGCTCGATTTCGTCGGGCCCAACATGGTCGACCGGCTCGGCGACAAGCTCGGGCATGTAGTCGGGCGCCAGCTGCCGCTCGGGCGCACGCCGGAAGCGCGCGCGCTGCTCGGCCATGTGGTCGACCGTAGCGAAGTCTACCTGCTGGGCTGGCTGTTCTACCCGGACGGGCAAGTGCCGGCGGGACTCGACCAGCTTGGCATCGCGCCGGACCACCTGCAAGGCTGGTGGTCGACGCTCGACGGCTGGCGTGCGCGCGCGGCGGCGCGGCCGGGCCTGCGCTGGTGCCGGCTGCCACGTTCCGAATGGTTGTCGGGGGCGCTGGTGCCTGCCAGCGGCACGGAGGAGGTCGACGCCCTGTACGCCACGCTGGCGCAGCGCTTTGCCGACCCGCGCCACGACCACGGCTGGCGCCGCGAAGCGCCGGTGATGCTGTGCGAGCTGGAGCTGGCCGGCCACGGCTGGTGGCGCGAATGCTCGCGCGGGTTCGTGGTGCCGCCGGGATGGGAGGCGCGCGCCATGGCGCGGGCGGCGGAGCCGACCCGGCAGGGCGCGCAGGCGCTGGCCGACGGACCCTGAACGGGGCGCCGGCCTGGGGAGGTCAGGAGGTCAGTGGTGCTTGTCCTCGCCGATCATCGCCAGCGAGTTGAAGGCGCGCATGTTGTACTTGTGCAGCTTGATCACCAGCATCATGGTCACGCAGATGAACAGGCCCAGCGCGATGATGACCACGCCGATCGGCACGTTCAGCTTGATCAGCAGCGCGTACAGGCACAGCATCAGCAGCACCGATACGTTCTCATTGAAGTTCTGCACCGCGATCGAGTGGCCCGCCGACAGCAGCACGTGGCCGCGATGCTGCAGCAGCGCGTTCATCGGCACCACGAAGTAGCCCGACATCGCGCCCACCAGCATCAGGAACACGTAGGCGATGGCCATGTACAGCGGCATGTTCATGCCCAGGATGCTCAGCGTCACCTGGGGCATGGCGTCCTTGGTGTAGAAAGCCATGATCATCACGGTCGCGCCCATCGCCACACCGAACGGCAGCACCGACAGCGACTTGCGTAGCGGAATGCGCGCGGCGGCGGCGATTGCGCCCACGGCCACGCCGACGGCCACTACCGCCTGCAGCAGTGCGCCCTGCGACAGGTTCAGGCCCAGCGACTTCTCCGCCCACTTCAGCACGATGAACTGCAGCGTCGCGCCCACGCCCCAGAACAGGGTCGTCACCGCCAGCGAGATCTGGCCGAGCTTGTCGCGCCACAGCGCCAGGAAGCAGTCGCCGAATTCGGCGATCAGCTTGATCGGGTTCTTTTCCTGCTGCGGATAGCGGGCGCCGGTATCGGGAATGAACAGGTTGAACATCGACGCGATCACGTAGAACAGCATGATCACGACCATCGCGGCCTCGGCCGGCGTGTCGATGCCGGTGTCGATGAAGGGCAGGTCGAGCCGCATCAGGATGTCCGACACATGCACGGAAATCAGCGCGCCCCCCACCACGGTGCCCAGGATGATCGAGCCCACGGTCAGCCCCTCGATCCAGCCGTTGGCCAGGACCAGTTTCTCCGGCGGCAGCAGCTCGGTCAGGATGCCGTACTTGGCCGGGGAATAGGCCGCCGCGCCGAAGCCCACCACGCCGTAGGCGAGCAGCGGGTGGAAGCCGAACATCATGATCGCGCAGCCGACCACCTTGATGGCATTGGTGATGAGCATCACCCGCCCCTTGGGCATCGAGTCGGCAAAGGCGCCGACGAAGGCGGCGAGGATGACGTAGGAGAGAACGAAGAACAGCTTGAGCAGCGGGGTCATCCACTGCGGTGAATGCAATTCGGTGAGAAGGGCGATGGCGGCGATCAGCAACGCATTGTCGGCCAGCGACGAAAAAAATTGCGCGGCCATGATGGTGTAAAAACCCTTCTTCATGCTTTCGACTTTGTCTCCATCGCGGACTTCCGTCACGCCGGTCAGGGCGGCACCGGCTGGGGAGGCTATGGTTTGCAGGGAACCTTGCGCCGCGGCCGTGTCGAATTGTCTTTGTTGCACTGCGCTGCGGCGCCGTGCGGTTTGCCTGACAGTCATTGACATAATGCTTCGCTTTTAGAACATGGCCGGAGCGTCCGGCTTTATATCACGAAAACATGACATTCCCGAACCCCGGCAAGGTGCCTTTTTGACTGCAAATTGCCGCGCCGATTCCCCAATGACCCCCGGCAGCGGCTCCCGGATGTGTTCAAATAACGGCTGCGATCCCGGCCAGACGACGGGTGTACCGCTGACTGGTGCAGCGGCAAGACAATATCGCAGCCGGACGCCCACGTGACCAGGCAAACGCAAATTTCCCATGGCCGCTCACCTTAGCGCGACATGCCCGCAATATGAAGCACTTCGCATCTACGTGCCGTCGCCCACTGACAGGTGACCCTCGCGCCATTAAAGCTGAGACAGAGCCGTCCTTCCAGTCCCCGCAGTGACGTGAGCGATGCGCCACCGCGCTGCCCGCACTGCCTGATTTCCGAGATGTGACTCCATGCCAAGACCCATCCACGCCGTCATCCACCAACCCGCCCTGGCCAACAACCTCGACGTCGTCCGCCGCAGCGCCCCCGCTTCGCGCATCTGGGCCGTCGTCAAGGCCAATGCCTACGGCCACGGCATCCGCCGCGTCTTTGCCGCGCTGCGCGGCGCCGACGGCTTTGGCCTGCTGGACCTGAATGAAGCCGTGCTGCTGCGCGACCTGGGCTGGCAGGGCCCCATTTTGCTGCTGGAGGGCTTTTTCCAGCCGCAGGACATCGCCCTGATCGAGCAATACCGCCTGACCACCGCGATCCACTGCGACGAACAGCTGCGCATGCTGGAAAGCGCGCGCCCCAGGGGCCCGCTGGCGATCCAGCTCAAGCTGAACACCGGCATGAACCGGCTCGGCTTCCATCCAGCCCAGTATCGCGCCGCCTGGGAGCGCGCCCGCGCCATGCCCTGCGTAGGCAGTATCGTCCATATGACGCATTTTTCCGATGCGGATAGTCCCCGAGGCATCGCCCACCAGGTCGAGGCCTTCGACGCCGCCACCGCCAACCTGCCGGGCGAGGCGAGCCTGTCGAACTCGGCCGCGGTGCTGTGGCATCCGCAGGCGCACCGGGCCTGGGTGCGTCCCGGCATTATCCTGTACGGCGCCTCGCCGACCGGCCGCGATGCCGATATCGCCGGCACCGGCCTGCAGCCGGCCATGTCGCTGCACAGCGAGCTGATCTCGGTGCAGGACCTGCAGCCGGGCGAGACGGTGGGTTATGGCTCCTTGTTTACCGCCGACCGCCCGATGCGCATCGGCGTGGTTGCCTGCGGCTATGCCGACGGCTACCCGCGCCATGCCTCCGGCTGGGGCGCGCAGCGCGCGCCGGTGCTGGTCGACGGCGTGCGTACGGAACTGGTCGGCCGTGTCTCGATGGACATGCTGTGCGTGGACCTGACGCCGTGCCCGAAGGCGCGGGTCGGCAGCCCGGTGACGCTGTGGGGCCAGGGCCTGCCGATCGACGAGGTGGCACAGGCCAGCGGCACGGTCGGCTACGAGCTGATGTGCGCGCTGGCGCCGCGCGTGCCGACCACGGTGGCAACCATCACGGCATCCGACAGCGCCGCGCCGGCCGTGGTGTAGAAGGTTGCAAACGAGAGGTTGCAAACGAGAGCTGGCGGCAGCGCCTGCCGCCGGCTAGTGTGAGGGCCGGGCCACTTCTGCGCCCGGCCTGTTCTTTCCTGCAAGGATTTTCCGTTGGCCAAGACCAAGACCGTCTACACCTGTACCGAATGCGGCGGCACCGCGCCGCGCTGGGCCGGCCAGTGCCCGCATTGCCAGCAATGGAACACTCTGGTGGAAACGGTGGCCGAGACGGCCGCGTCCAAGCGCTTCCAGCCGCTGGCGGCATCGGCCATGGTGCGCAAGCTGTCCGAGATCGAGGCCGCGGACGTGCCGCGCTTCTCCAGCGGCATCGACGAGTTCGACCGCGTGCTGGGCGGCGGGCTGGTGGCGGGCGGCGTGGTGCTGATCGGCGGCGATCCCGGTATCGGCAAGTCCACGCTGCTGCTGCAGGCGCTGGCCAACCTGGCCGGGCAGCGCCGCGTGCTCTATGTCAGCGGCGAGGAATCGGGCGCGCAGATCGCCCTGCGCGCGCAGCGGCTGGGCGTGGAAAGCCCGGCGCTGGGGCTGCTCGCCGAAATCCAGCTAGAGAAGATCCAGGCCACGCTCGAAGCCGAGAAGCCGGAAGTGGCGGTGATCGACTCGATCCAGACGCTGTACTCGGAGGCGCTGACGTCGGCGCCGGGCTCGGTCGCGCAGGTGCGCGAGTGCGCGGCGCAGCTCACGCGCATCGCCAAGAGCAGCGGCATCACCATCATCCTGGTCGGCCACGTCACCAAGGAAGGCAGCCTGGCCGGGCCGCGCGTGCTGGAGCATATCGTCGACACGGTGCTGTACTTCGAGGGCGATACGCATTCTTCGCACCGGCTGATCCGCGCCTTCAAGAACCGCTTCGGCGCGGTCAACGAGCTGGGCGTGTTCGCCATGACCGAGCGCGGGCTGCGTGGCATCAGCAACCCCTCGGCGCTGTTCCTGTCGCAGCATGAAGAGACCGTGCCCGGCTCGTGCGTGCTGGTGACGCAGGAAGGCACGCGCCCGCTGCTGGTGGAGATCCAGGCGCTGGTCGACACCGCCCACGTGCCCAACCCGCGCCGGCTGGCGGTGGGCCTGGAG
Organism: Cupriavidus sp. L7L; assembly: GCF_004353535.1. NCBI lineage: Bacteria > Pseudomonadati > Pseudomonadota > Betaproteobacteria > Burkholderiales > Burkholderiaceae > Cupriavidus > Cupriavidus sp. L7L. The sequence goes on along the minus strand of NZ_SMNY01000024.1, from coordinate 258,690 downwards.
CAGAACCGGCTGGCGCTGCTGCTGGCGGTGCTGCACCGGCATGCGGGCATTGCCTGCTTCGACCAGGATGTGTTCCTGAACGCGGTAGGCGGGGTCAAGATCACCGAGCCGGCCGCCGACCTGGCGGTGCTGCTGTCGATCCATTCGTCGATGCGCAACAAGCCGCTGCCGCGCGGGCTGGTGGTCTTTGGCGAAGTCGGCCTGGCCGGCGAAATCCGGCCCAGCCCGCGCGGCCAGGAACGGCTGAAGGAAGCGGCCAAGCTGGGGTTCACGCTGGCCGTGATCCCCAAGGCCAATGCGCCCAAGCAGAAGATCGACGGCCTGGAAGTGATCGCGGTGGAGCGCATCGAGCAGGCAATCGACCGGGTGCGCCACCTGGACTGAGGCATGGGCGCCGGCGGCTTGCTTATGGAAACTCGCGCCGGCGTTGCGCAGCCGATGTGGCGTCCAAGGCGGGGGCGGAAAAATCGGTAATAATGCGCAGCAATGCCGCGCCCCCGAACTAAACACACCTGACGGCACCCGTTTGCCGGATCACCCCGGATCACCCCGGATCACCATTTATCACCGCTATGCAAGCCAATTCCCGCGCCTATTTCCTGCTGATCGCCCTGGTTTCCTTCGGCCTGGTCGGCGTTGCGCTCTACCTGCAGTTTGAAAAGGGCTACCAGCCCTGTCCGCTTTGCGTGATGCAGCGCTTTGCGTTTATCGGCATCGGCATCTTCTCGCTGCTCGCCGTGGTGGCGCAGAACACGCGCTCTTTGTGGCAGGGCCTGGGCATGCTGTCCGGCATCGCCGGCATTGCCGTGGCGGTGTATCACGTGTCGCTGTTGCTCAACCCGAAGGCGACCTGCGGCATCGATCCGCTGGAGAACTGGGTCAACGCGCTGCCGACCGCCAAGGTGCTGCCGCAGGTGTTCTACGCCGATGGCCTGTGCGCGGCGCCGCTGCCGCCGGTGCTGGGCCTGTCGGTGCCGGCGTGGTCGCTGATCTGGCTGTTTATCCTGACGCTGACGCTGGCGGTGGGGTTGATCCGGCGGGAGAAGAATTTCCGTTGAGCGATAAGGGCAAACAAAAACCGGCCTAAGGCGCTGCGCTAAGGCGCCGTTTTTTTACTGCGGGAAGGTTGAAGTCCAGCGGGTTTGCTGCCCTCTCCCACTTCGCGGGAGAGGGCAGCGTCCGCAAGGGGTGTAAGGCTATGCAGGCGCTGTTGGCGTTGAGGGACTCCTCACGCAATCTGCTCGATTTGCTCCTGTAACTCCAGCCACTTCTCTTCCAGCGTCTCCAGCTCGCCATTGACCTCGCCCTGGCGCTTCAGCATCTCCATCAGCTTCGCCTTGCTGGCTTCGGCATAGCTCGATTCATCGGCCATGAATCGGTCGATCTCCTCCTTGGCGGTTTGCAGCACCGCCATCCGCTTCTCGACCTTCTCCAGCTCCTTTGTCAGCGGCTTGCGCAGCGCCGACAGGCGCTGGCGCTCGTCGGCCTCGGCGCGGCGCTGGTCCTTGCGGTTGATCGTGGCGGCGCCATCGCCGCCATTCTCTGCCAGGTGCGCGGCCGCGGCGGCGTTGCGCTTGGCGGCGGCCTGCTGCAGCAGCCAGTCGCGGTAGTCGTCCAGGTCGCCGTCGAAAGGCTTGATGGTGCCGTCGGCGACCAGCATGAACTGGTCGGCGGTGGCGCGCAGCAGGTGGCGGTCGTGCGAGACCAGGATCAGCGTGCCTTCGAACTGCGCCAGCGCCATGGTCAACGCCTCGCGGGTATCGAGGTCGAGGTGGTTGGTCGGTTCGTCGAGCAGCAGCAGGTTGGGCTTCTGCCAGACGATCAGCGACAGCGCCAGCCGCGCCTTTTCGCCGCCGGAGAAAGGCTCGATCGGCGAGGTGGCCATGTCGCCGCGGAAATTGAAGCTGCCGAGGAAGTCGCGCAGCTCCTGCTCGCGCACGTCGGGCGCGAGCCGCGCGAGGTGCTGCAGCGGCGAGTCGTGGTCGCGCAGCGTCTCGAGCTGGTGCTGGGCGAAGTAGCCGATCTGCAGGCCCTTGCCCAGGCGCAGCGTGCCGGTCAGCGGATCCTGCGTGCCGGCCAGCGTCTTGACCAGCGTCGACTTGCCCTGGCCGTTGGCGCCCAGCAGGCCGATGCGCTGGCCGTTCTGGATCGACAGCGCCAGGTTGTGCAGGATGGTGACCGGCGGCTCGGCCTCGGCGTAGCCGCAATCGACGCCGTCGAGCACCATCATCGGATTGGGCGCGGCGTCGGGCTCGCGGAATTCAAAGGCAAAGCCGGCGGCGACGTGCACCGGCGCGAGCCGCTCCATCTTCTCCAGCGCCTTGACGCGGCTCTGCGCCTGGCGCGCCTTGGTCGCCTTGGCCTTGAAACGCGTAATGAACGACTCCAGGTGCGCGATTTCCTTCTGCTGGCGCACATAGGCGGACTGTTGCTGCGCCATCTGCTGCAGCCGCAGGGTCTCGAACAGCGTGTAGTTGCCGCCGTAGCGGCGCACCTGCTGGTTCTCGATATGCACGGTGACGTTGCAGATCGCATCGAGGAATTCGCGGTCGTGCGAAATCATCACCAGCGTGCCCGGGTAGCGCGCCAGCCAGTCTTCCAGCCAGACGATGGCGTCCAGGTCCAGGTGGTTGGTCGGCTCGTCGAGCAGCAGCAGGTCGGAGGGGCACATCAGCGCCTGCGCCAGGTTCAGGCGCATGCGCCAGCCGCCGGAGAACGACGATACCGGCTGCGTGACCTGGGGCAGCGTAAAGCCGAGGCCGAGCAGCAGCGCCTCGGCGCGCGCGGGGGCGGTGTAGCCGTCGGCGTCGGCATAAGCGGCGTGGGCTTCGCCTTCGGCGGTGCCGTCGCCGCTGGCCTGCGCGGCCGCGATGGCGGCTTCGATCTCGCGCAGCCGGGTGTCGCCGTCGATCACGTACTCGACCGCGCTGCGGCTGACCGCCGGCGTTTCCTGCGCCACATGCGCCACGCGCCATTGGGCCGGCACGCTGACATCCCCGCCGTCCGGATGCAATTCGCCGCGCAGCAGCGCGAACAGCGTCGACTTGCCGCTGCCGTTGGCGCCGACTAGGCCCACGCGCTCGCCCGGGTTGAGCGTCACGCTGGTGTGGTCGAACAGCACCTTGGTGCCGCGCTGGAGGACAAGCTGGTCGATTCGGATCACGTGCGGGGAAACTTCTGAACGGGGTACTGGCAACTACGCGGAAAAGCCGGCCAAGGCGGGTTGGCGGCGCTGGCCGGCATTGTAGCGTTTCCGGTGCGGGGCATGCCCGCGAATGGCGAAACACCAGAAATGCCAGGGCATTGCGCACCGCCCCGGTGCCCCGCATGGCGGCGGGTCCTAGGGATTACCCTCGAACTGCGAAAACTCTATTTTCTTTGTGGGTGGGTTGCGTGTAAATTCATTTTCATTCGTTTTTCAGGATGTAACCGGCAGCGTCGCCCATGCGCATGCCGTCCCGACCCGACATGACCCAAGGCCATTCGATCTCCGACCGCATCGCGCGCAGCCTGCCCACGCTGACGCCGGCGCACCGCCGCATGGCGGAATACGTGCTGGCCAACCTGTTCCGCGCGGCCACGATGCGCATCGACGAGTTTGCCGCGGCGGTGGACGTGTCGGTGGCCACCGCCAACCGCTTCGCGCGGGCGCTGGGCTTCGACGGCTATCCGCAGTTCCGTACCGAGCTGGTGCGCGGCTTCGAGGCCACGCTGGCGCCGGTCGAGCGGCTGCGCAGCGAACTGGAGCGGCCCGCCACCGTGGCCGAAGTGTTCGCCGCCTCGCTCGAGGATGCGGCCGCCAATGCCGAAGCCACCCGGCGCGGCATCGACGCGCAGGCGTGCGAGCGCGCGGTCGCGGCGATCCTGGGTGCGCAGCGCGTCTACGTGGCGGGCTTCGGCGCCAGCGGCTTCCTGGCCGGCCTGCTGCAGCACGGGCTGGAAATGCATTGCCGCATGGTGACCTCGGTCGCCGGCGCCGGCGGCGCCTCGCACGCGGCGCGCCAGCTGTTCAAGCTGCAGCCGAGCGACCTGCTGATCGTGATTGCCTTCCCGCGCTATGTGACCGACAGCATCGAACTGGCGGAGCGCGTCAAGGCGCACGGCGGCCGGGTGCTGGCGCTGACCGACGGGCCGACCTCGCCGCTGGCGCCGCTGGCCGATATCGCGCTGTACGCGCAGGCCGCCAACCGGCTCTCGGCCAACTCCGACGCGACCGTGCTGGCGCTGATCGAAGCGCTGTGCGGCGCGGTCGCGCATCGCGCCGAGCGGCCGGTCAAGGCCGCCGCCGAAATGACCGAATTCCTGCTGCCGTGGCTCTATGGCGCGCCGGGCGCGGACCGCGCCGGCCGTGCCGGGCCAGCCGAGCCGCAGGCTACCGAAGAGCAGGCGGCGGGCACCACGCGCCGCCGCGCCTCCAACCTCAAGAAGCCCTGAGCTATCCCATGCAACAAGCAGTCATTGCCATCCACGGCGGCGCCGGCACCATCACCCGCGAGGCGATGGATCCCGCGCGCGAACGCGAATACACGGAAGCGCTGGAACACGTGCTGCGGGCCGGCCAGCGCATCCTGGCCAACGGCGGCAGCGCGCTCGACGCCGTGACCGAAGCCGTGCGCCTGCTGGAGGAATGTCCGCTGTTCAACGCGGGCAAGGGCGCCGTGCTGACCCACGCCGGCACCTATGAACTCGACGCGGCCGTGATGGACGGCGCCACCCGCGATGCCGGCGCGGTCGCCTGCGTCACGCGGCTGCGCAATCCGGTGCTGGCAGCGCGCGCGGTGCTCGACCACAGCGAGCATGTGCTGTTTGCCGGCACCGGCGCCGAAGAATTCGCCGCCGCCCAGGGGCTGGAGCTGGTGGAGCAGGACTACTACTTCACGCAGGCACGCCATGAGCAATGGCAGCGCGCCCGCGGTACCGCCGGCATGGCGCTGCTCGACCATGATGCCGCCGCACTGGCGGCACGCAACAACCCGGCCGACCCGATCGACCCCGACAGCAAGTTCGGCACCGTCGGCGCGGTGGCATGCGACAGCCGTGGCAACCTCGCCGCGGCAACTTCCACCGGTGGCGTGACCAACAAGCGGGTGGGGCGCGTCGGCGATACCCCCGTGATCGGTGCGGGCTGCTATGCCGACGACGTGGTGGCGGTGTCGGCCACCGGCACCGGCGAGATGTTTATCCGCACCGTGGCCGCTCACGATGTCTCGGCGCAGATGCGCTATGCCGGCCTGCCGCTGGAGGAATCGGCACGGCGCGTGGTGATGGAAAAGCTGGTCGCCATCGAAGGCCGCGGCGGCCTGATTGCGGTAGACCGCGACGGCAACGTCACGCTGCCGTTCAACACCGAAGGCATGTACCGCGGCTTTGCCCGCGTGGGCGAGGCCGTCAGCGTCTCGATCTACGGCTGACCCGCGCCGCACCGGCAAGTCTCAGCACTCGCAGCAAACAAGGAGTACCTAGTGGCCACTACCCCTGCGCAATCGCGCGCTTCCGCCTCCGGCATCATCCTGCCGCCCGAGCGCGTCGTCTCGGTCGACGGCCTGAGCGTGCGCTTTGCCACGTCCGAACGTACCGTCGAGGCCGTGCGCAACCTGTCGTTCCATGTCGACCGCGGCGAGACGCTGGCGGTGGTGGGCGAGTCGGGCTCGGGCAAGTCGGTCACGTCGCTGGCGCTGATGCGGCTGGTCGAGCATGGCGGCGGCAAGATCGCCAGCGGCAGCATGCTGCTGCGCCGGCGCGGCGGCGAGGTGATCGACCTGGCGCGCGCGGATAACGCGACCCTGCGCAGCGCGCGCGGCGCCGACGTGGCGATGATCTTCCAGGAGCCGATGACCTCGCTCAATCCGGTGTTCCCGGTGGGCGAGCAGATCGCCGAATCGATCCGGCTGCACCAGGGCAAGAGCCGCGCCGCGGCGCGCGCCGAAGCGCTGCGCATGCTGGAACTGGTGCGCATCCCCGAGGCGCGCCGCGTGCTGGAGCGCTATCCGCACCAGCTCTCCGGCGGCATGCGCCAGCGCGTGATGATCGCGATGGCGCTGTCATGCAAGCCGGCGCTGCTGATCGCCGACGAGCCCACTACCGCGCTGGACGTGACCATCCAGGCCGAGATCCTGCAACTGGTGCGCAGCCTGCAGGCCGAGATGCACATGGGCGTGGTCTTCATCACCCACGACATGGGCGTGGTGGCCGAGGTGGCCGATCGCGTGCTGGTGATGTACCGCGGCGAGAAGGTGGAAGAGGGCAGTTCCGACGACGTGTTCCGCGCGCCGGCGCATCCGTATACGCGCGCACTGCTGTCGGCGGTGCCGCGCCTGGGCGCCATGAGCGGCACCGACCTCCCGGCCAAGTTCCCGCTGCTGCGGCTGGACAGCGCCAGGGCGGAGCAGGCCGCGCCGCAGGACACGGTCAAGCCCGGCATCGCGCCGATCCTGCGCGTGCAGGACCTGGTCACGCGTTTCGACGTGCCCGGCGGCCTGTTCGGCCGTGTCACGCGCCGCGTGCATGCGGTGGAGAAGGTCAGCTTCGATCTCTATCCCGGCGAAACGCTGGCACTGGTGGGCGAGTCCGGCTGCGGCAAGTCCACCACGGGGCGTTCGCTGCTGCGCCTGGTGGAAAGCCAGAGCGGCACCATCGAGTTCAACGGCCAGAACATCAGCAAGCTGGAAGGGCCGGCGCTGCAGACGCTGCGCCGCAATATCCAGTTCATCTTCCAGGACCCGTTCGCGTCGCTCGATCCGCGCGTGCCGGTGGGCTATTCGATCATGGAGCCGCTGCTGGTGCACAAGGCGGCCAGCGGCAAGGAGGCCGAGCAGCGCGTGGCCTGGCTGCTCGACAAGGTGGGGCTGGATCCGTCGCACGCGGCGCGCTATCCGCACGAGTTCTCCGGCGGCCAGCGCCAGCGCATCTGCATTGCGCGCGCGCTGGCGCTGAACCCCAAGGTGGTGGTGGCCGACGAGTCGGTGTCGGCGCTGGACGTGTCGATCCAGGCGCAGATCGTCAACCTGATGCTCGACCTGCAGCGCGAGCTGGGCATCGCCTTCCTGTTTATCTCGCACGACATGGCGGTGGTCGAGCGCGTCAGCCACCGCGTGGCGGTGATGTACCTGGGCCAGATCGTCGAGATCGGCCCGCGCCGCGCGATCTTCGAGAACCCGCAGCACCCGTACACGCGCAAGCTGATGTCGGCGGTGCCGATCGCCGATCCGGCGCGGCGCCACCTGCGGCGCGAGCCGCTGAACGATGAGATTCCCAGCCCGATCCGCGCGGTCGGCGACGAGCCGGTGGTGCAGCCGCTGGTGCAGGTCGCCGGCAGCGGCGCGCTTGGCCACTATGTCGCCCGGCATGCCGTCGGCGGCGCCTATTGAAGTCCTGGAAATAACGAAGCTACCAAGGAGAATCGACGATGTCTGCACGTATGGTTTCGCCCCGATGGATGGCCGGCGCCTTTGCCGCCGGCACGCTCGGCATGCTGGCCGCCGCGCCGGCCTTCGCGGCCAAGGATGCGGTGATGGCGGTGTATTCCACCTTCACCACGCTGGACCCGTACGACGCCAACGACACGCTGTCGCAGGCAGCCAGCAAGTCCTTCTACCAGGGCCTGTTCGGCATGGACAAGGACATGAAGCTGGTCAACGTGCTGGCCGACAGCTATGACGTCAGCAAGGATGGCCTGGTCTACACCATCAAGCTGAAGAAGGGCATCAAGTTCCACGACGGCACTACCTTCGATGCCGCCGCCGTCAAGGCCAACCTGGACCGCGTCACCAACCCGGCCAACAAGCTCAAGCGCTATACGCTGTTCAACCGTGTCGCCAAGACCGACGTGGTCGATGCCAATACCGTCAAGGTCACGCTGAAGGAGCCGTTCTCGCCGTTCATCAACGTGCTGGGGCATCCGTCGGCGGTGATGATCTCGCCGGCCGCGCTGCAGAAGTACGGCAAGGAAATTGCCTTCCATCCGGTCGGCACCGGCCCGTTCGAGTTCGTCGAATGGAAACAACCCGATCACCTGAAGGGCAAGAAGTTCGCCGGCTACTGGAAGACCGGCTACCCGAAGATCGATTCCATCACCTGGAAGCCGGTGGTCGACAACAACACCCGCGCCGCCATCATGCAGACCGGCGAGGCGGACTTTGCCTTCAGCATCCCGTTCGAGCAGGCCGCGGTGCTGAAGAGCAGCGCCAAGGTCGATCTGATCTCGTCGCCGTCGATCATCCAGCGCTACCTGAGCCTGAATACCACGGTCAAGCCGTTCAACGACCCGAAGGTGCGCCAGGCCATCAACTACGCCATCAACAAGGACGCACTCGCCAAGGTGGCGTTCGCCGGCTATGCCGTGCCGGCCGAAGGCGTGGTGCCCCCGGGCGTGGACTTTGCCGAGAAGCTGGGCCCGTGGCCGTATGACCCGGCCAAGGCGCGCGCGCTGCTGAAGGAAGCCGGCTACCCGAACGGCTTCGAGACCACGCTGTGGTCGGCGTACAACCACACCACCGCGCAGAAGGTGATCCAGTTCGTGCAGCAGCAGCTGCAGCAGGTCGGCATCAAGGCGCAGGTGCAGGCGCTGGAAGCGGGCCAGCGCGTCGAAAAGGTCGAGAGCGTGCAGAAGCCGGAAGACGCCGGCGTGCGCATCTACTACGTGGGCTGGTCGTCGTCGACCGGTGAATCGGACTGGGCGCTGCGTCCGCTGCTGGCTTCCGAGTCGATGCCGCCCAAGCTGCTGAACACCGCCTACTACAAGAACGACCAGGTCGATGCGGATATCGCCGGCGCGCTGCGCACCACCGACCGCAGCGAGAAGGCCCGCCTGTACAAGGACGCCCAGGAACGCATCTGGAAGGATGCGCCGTGGGCCTTCCTGGTGACGGAGAAGGTGCTGTTCGCGCGCAGCAAGCGGCTGACCGGGGCGTATGTGATGCCGGACGGGTCGTTTAATTTTGATGAGATTGATATCAAGCAGTGAGGGGTGTGAGGGCAGGCGCTTGCAGCACCGCGAAGCCGCGCTCTGCCACAACCCACCCAACCTAGCAGTAAAGCAGTAAGCCGATGGTGGCCGCCTGCCCGCGTCGCGGGGTCGCAGGCAGGCGGCCTGCGGCCTTTCTTCATGGTGTGCAATGCTGAACTACTTCCTCAAACGAGTGCTGGGCGTGATCCCCACGCTGCTGATCGTGGCAGTGCTGGTGTTCCTGTTCGTCCACCTGCTGCCGGGCGATCCCGCGCGGCTGGCGGCGGGCCCCGAGGCCGACTCGGCTACGGTCGAGCTGGTGCGCAAGGACCTGGGCCTGGACCGGCCGCTGCCCGAGCAGTTCGTCAACTTTTTCTCCAATGCGATCCGCGGCGAGTTCGGCAATTCGCTGCGCACCAAGCGCCCGGTGAGCGAAGAGATTGGCGACCGCTTCATGCCCACGCTGCTGCTGACGGTGGCGTCGATGGCGTGGGCGGTGGTGTTCGGCATGGTGATCGGCATCGGCTCGGCGGTATGGCGTAACCGCTGGCCGGACCGGCTGGGCATGACGCTGGCGGTCTCGGGCATCTCCTTCCCGGCCTTTGCGCTCGGCATGCTGCTGATGGAGGTGTTTTCCGTGCAGTTGGGCTGGCTGCCGTCGATCGGCGCCGACACCTGGAAACACTACGTGCTGCCGTCGATCACGCTCGGCGCCGCGGTGGCGGCGGTGATGGCGCGCTTTACCCGCGCCTCGTTCGTCGAGGTGCTGCAGGAAGACTTTATCCGCACCGCCCGCGCCAAGGGCGTGCGCGAGACGGCGGTGGTGGCCAAGCATGGCCTGCGCAACGCGATGATCCCGGTGGTGACGATGATGGGCCTGCAGTTCGGCTTCCTGCTGGGCGGCTCGATCGTGGTCGAGAAAGTATTCAACTGGCCCGGCCTCGGCCGCCTGCTGGTCGATGCCGTCGAGATGCGCGACTACCCGGTGATCCAGGCCGAGGTGCTGCTGTTCTCGCTCGAATTCATCCTGATCAACCTGGTGGTGGACATGCTCTACACCGTGATCAATCCCACCATCCGCTACAAGTGAGGCCGGCATGACTGAGCTTTCCACGCCCGCCGCAAGCGAAGCGGCACCCGCAACGGCCCCGGTGCCGGAGGCCGTGCGCACGCCCTGGACCGAGTTCTGGCGCAAATTCCGCAAGCAGCACCTGGCGCTCGGCGCCGGCGTGTTCGTGCTGCTGCTGGTGCTGGTCGCCGTCCTGGCGCCGCATATCGTGCCGTACGACCCGGAGAATTTCTTCGACTACGACGCGCTCAACGCCGGCCCGTCGGCTGCGCACTGGATGGGCGTCGATTCGCTCGGGCGCGATATCTTCAGCCGCATCCTGGCCGGGGCGCGCATCTCGCTGGCCGCGGGTTTCCTGTCGGTGATCATCGGCGCGGTGATCGGCACCGTGCTGGGCCTGCTGGCCGGCTACTACGAGGGCTGGTGGGACCGCATCGTGATGCGGATCTCCGACGTGCTGTTCGCCTTCCCGGGCATCCTGCTGGCGATCGGCATCGTCGCCATCCTCGGCAACGGCATGACCAACGTGATCTTTGCCGTGGCGATCTTCAGCATCCCGGCGTTCGCGCGGCTGGTGCGCGGCAATACGCTGATGCTGAAGCGGCTGACTTACGTCGAGGCCGCACGCAGCATCGGCGCGTCGGACTGGACCATCCTGATGCGCCATATCCTGCCGGGCACGGTGTCGTCGATCGTGGTGTATTTCTCGATGCGGATCGGCACCTCGATCATCACCGCGGCCAGCCTGTCGTTCCTGGGGCTGGGCGCGCAGCCGCCCACGCCGGAGTGGGGCGCGATGCTGAACGAGGCCCGCGCGGACATGGTGACCGCGCCGCACGTGGCGATCTTCCCGAGCCTGGCGATCTTCCTGACCGTGCTCGCGTTCAACCTGCTTGGCGACGGCCTGCGCGACGCGCTGGATCCCAAGATCGACCGCCGCTAAAGCCATGCAGACATCGACGCAGGGCGTGCCGCGCATCGGCAATCTGCCGGCGGGACCGCACGACAGCATCGCCGACGTGCCGGGCGTGACCGTGGGCCACTGCACGCTGGCGCAGGATGCAGTGCAAACGGGCGTCACCGTGATCCGCCCGCATGGCGGCGATGTGTATCGCGACAAGGTGCCCGCTGCGGCTACCGTGCTGAACGGCTTCGGCAAGAGCGTGGGGCTGGTGCAGGTGGAAGAACTGGGCGTGCTGGAGACGCCGGTCGCGTTGACCAACACCTTCTCGGTCGGCGCCGTGGCGCAGGCGCAGATCCGCGCCGCCGTCGCCGCCAACCCGGAGGTCGGGCGCGCATGGCCGACCATCAATCCGCTGGTGTTCGAATGCAATGACGGCTACCTGAACGATATCCAGCGCATGGTGGTGGACGGCAGCCACTATGACGCGGCGCTGGCCGCTGCCGGCCAGGAGGTGGCGCAGGGTGCGATCGGCGCCGGGCGCGGCATGTCGTCGTTCGGCGTCAAGGGCGGCATCGGCACGGCCTCGCGCATGGTGTCGTGCGTCGCGTCGGGCTATTGCGTCGGCGCGCTGGTGCTGGCCAACTTCGGCACGCCGGAATCGCTGACGCTGGCGGGCAAGCTGCTCGGGCCGCAGCTGGTGCAGCGGCTGGCGCAGCCCGACGCTGGGGCACAGCCTGAAAAGGGCTCGATCATCATGGTCGTGGCCACCGACGCGCCGCTGGACGCGCGCCAGCTGCGCCGGCTGTCGCTGCGCGCGGGTGCGGGGCTGGCGCGCACGGGGTCGGTGTTCGGGCATGGCTCGGGTGATATCGCGCTGGCCTTCTCGACCGCCTATACCGTCCCGCACCAGGCGGACCGTGCGATGCCATCGGTCGCCATGCTCCACGAAACGCTGCTCGACCCGCTGTTCCGCGCCGCCGCGGACAGTGTCGAGCAGGCCATCGTCCATGCGCTCTGGCATGCGGCGACGGTGCAGGGCCGCGACGGCCATGCCCGCCGCGCCTTGCTGGAGGCCATGCCAGAACTGCGCCAGTCGGCCTGATGAAGATCCTGATTTCCACCGATATCGAAGGCGTCGCCGGCGTCTTCCACGCCGAGCAGACCCGCCCCGGCAACGGCGAGTACGAACGCGCCCGCGCCTGGATGACCGCCGAGGCCAATGCCGCCGTCGCCGGCGCCTTTGCCGGCGGCGCCACCGAAGTGCTGGTCAACGACTCGCATGGCGGCTTCCGCAACCTGCTGCCGGACCAGCTCGACCCGCGCGCGCGGCTGGTGCTCGGCAAGCCGCGCTACCTCGGCATGATGGCCGGCATCGAGGACGGCGCCGACGGCGTGCTGATGATCGGCTACCACGGCCGCGCGCAGAGCCGCGGCGTGCTGGCGCACACCATCAACAGCAGCGCCTTTGCCCGGGTCTGGCTCAACGGCATGGAACTGGGCGAGGCGGGACTCTACGGCGCGATGGCCGGGGAGCTGGGCGTGCCGGTGCTGATGGCCAGCGGCGACGATGTCTTCGTGCACGAGACCCGGCCGCTGATGCCGTGGGTGCGCTTTGCCGAGACCAAGCGCGCCGGCGGCTTCGGCAGCGGCACCACGCTGTCGCCGGCGGCGGCGCGCGAGGCGATCCAGGCGGCCGCGGCCGACGGCGTGCGCGCCGCGGCACGGGCGCAATGCCTGCGGCTCGACACGCCGGCCGACGCGCGGGTGAGTGCCCGGCTGCAGACCCTGACGCCGGCGCACGCCGACCTGTTTTGCCAGTGGCCGACGCTGGAGCGCCTGGACGGCGTGACCCTGGGCTTCCACGCCGATTCCGTGCAGGCCGCCGTGCGCATGCTCAACTGCCTGTCGGCGATGTCGTTCATGCTGAAGTAGCGCCTGCTCGGCAGCGGATCGTGCGGATCGCGCGGATCGGCGACAATAGCGGGTCCGCAGCCAACCCAGCCAACCGGCGCTACGCATTCGCATGACCCAGGCACACGACGGGGGCTGGATCCCCGTACGCAAGGACTTCGTCGACGTGGACACCCGCTGCCAGGCGCGCGGCAACAGCCGCCGGCACCACGGTTTCCCGCACGGGCAGGCCTATATCCTGCGCGACGCCGCCGGGCACGAGTACCCGTTCGGCGAGGACTGCGCCCGCGCCGCGGTGGCGCATCCCGGGTTGCTGCTGCAGGTGCCGGACTACACCGAGCGCGACGTGGTGCCCCGCACAGCCTTGCCCGATCCTGTCCCCGCCGGCGCCCGGCGCGGAGGGGGCGGACGGCGCAGCGCGGCGGAAACCGCGGCGTCCGAGCGCCTGGCCGCCATCCGCTACCTCGTGCTGCGCATGGAAAAAGTGGCCGCCGTGCCTCGCGTGCAGCCCACCGTGCGCTTTCCCGCGCTGGACCCCGTCTACGAGCAATACCTGCGCACCGGCGACGTGGCCACCGCGCAGGTGCGCCGGATCCTGGCAATCGAGCGTGCGCCCAGCACGCCGCCGCGGCTGCGCGCCACCAACCTGCTCGACGTCTATACCGCCCACGTCAAGCTGGAGCGCCTGATCGCCGCGTCCAACAGCGTCGACAACATCCGCTTCCTGCGCGGCCTGCACGACTGGCTGGCGCGCCACCTGGTGCTGACCGCCGGCCAGCTGGCCGCGGCAGGGATCGAGATGCATCCGCAGGCCTTCACCTCGCCCGGCATCTGGGGCGCGGGGACGGAAGCGGCCGGCCCGGCAGTCCCGGCACACTCGGCGCCGGCCGACCCGAACGGCTCGCTGTTCTAGCCACGGCTGGCAGAACCGGCGGAAAAGGCGTCTAATCTCCAGCATCGCCATCCGCCGGTGACGCCATGAGCCCTTTTTCGCGCAGCTACGCCGAAGCCCGCCAGAAATTCCTCGATGCCGCGCGCGCGGCCGGGGCCGACCTGGCGCAGTTCCCGCATCCGACCCGCCGCGGCAGCGCCGGCGAGGACCTGGCGATCGACGTGGCGCAGGTGGGCGCGCCCGGTGCGCGGCAGTGCCTGATGGTGACGTCCGGCACCCATGGCGCCGAGGGCTTCGCCGGCTCCGGCGCGCAGATTGCGATGCTGAACGACACCGCGCTGCTGGCCGATTGCGCCGCGGCCGGCACCAGCCTGCTGCTGGTCCATGCCATCAATCCCTACGGTTTCTCGCACCTGCGCCGGGTCAACGAAGACAACGTCGACCTGAACCGCAACTTCATGGATTTCTCGCAGCCGCTGCCGCACAACGGGCCCTATGCGGAGATCGCGCCGCTGCTGCTGCCGGCGCAATGGCCGCCGTCGGACGCCGACCAGGCGCAGCTGATGAAGACCGTCGCCGAGCGCGGCATGGCGTGGTACCAGGCCGCGCTGAGCGGCGGCCAGTACCAGGACCCGGACGGCATGTTCTTCGGCGGCACCAAGGCGACCTGGAGCAACTACACGCTGTGCCGCATCCTGGCGCGCTTCGGCGCCGGGCGCGGGGCGCTGCGCTGGATCGACGTGCACACCGGCCTGGGGCCGTGGGGCTACGGCGAGCCGATCCACATGGGCCCGGACACGCCCGAGTCGCTGACGCGCACGCGCGCGATCTGGGGCAGCCGGGTGACGTCGATCTATGATGGCTCGTCGACCTCGGCCAACCTGACCGGGCTGGCCTGGCATGCGGTGCCGCAGACGCTGCCGGGGATCGACTATGCCGGCATCGCGCTGGAGTTCGGCACGCTGCCGGTGGGCGAGGTGCTGGACGCGCTGCGCGGCGACCACTGGCTGCACCAGCACCCCGAGGCGGATGAGAACCAGCGCGCGCTGGTGCGCCGGGCGATGTGGCAGGCCTTCTACGGCGATGCCGACGACTGGCGCGACGGCGTGGTGGCGCAGGTGACCGACGCCGTGCGCAGCACGCTGGCCGCGGCTTGATCGTGGCTAGAGCGCGGCCGGATGGCACTCAGCCTGCGCATTCGAAATCCTTCACTACAGGGCGTAAGCCGCTTCTGGTAATGTCTCGGACTTGGCTGTAGAGTGCCGCCAAAGGCACCGCTGGCGGGTCGCGTCAGCGCGGGCCGGGCAGTCACGACGAAACGCCACAAGAAACGCCACAAGAACAAGACGGAAGGGGTTCCCGGCCTGCCAGCGGCGCCGCTTCCGGCATCAGCTCGGCGGGAGGCCGGCGCGATGACGCTCTACGAACTCAAGCCCAGGTTCCAGGCATGGCTGCGCCCGGTGGTGCAGGACCTGGCCGATCGCGGCGCCACTGCCAACCAGGTCACGGTCGCCGCGGCCGCCGGCTCTCTCGCGGTCGGCGTGCTGGCCGCCATCGGCATGCTGGTGAGCGAGAGCCCGGCGCTGTTCCTGCTGTTTCCCCTCTGGCTGTTCCTGCGCATGGCGCTCAATGCCATCGACGGCATGCTCGCGCGCGAGCACGGCCAGCAGAGCGCGCTCGGTGCCTACCTCAACGAACTCGGTGACATCGTCTCGGACCTGGCGCTGATCCTGCCGCTGGCGGCGCTGCCGGACTTCGGGCTGGCGCAGGTCGGCACCTTTGCGCTGCTGGCGGTGATGGTCGAGGCCGCCGGCCTGGTCGGCCCGCTTGCCGGCGCCAGCCGGCGCTACGACGGCCCGCTCGGCAAGAGCGACCGTGCCTTCGCGGTCGGGGCCATCGCGCTGTGGGCGGGGCTCGGCCTGGGTTTCGGCGGTGCCGCTTCGTGGCTGTGGCTCGCGCTGTCCTTGCTGTCGCTGTACACCATCACCAATCGCGTGCGCCGCGGCGTTGCCGAGGCGCGTGCCCGCACCGCAGGCTGAGCCCATGGACCGAGCCGCTATCCGCCAGCCGCAGGAGCGGCATTTCCAGACCCATGACGGCCAGGCGCTGTTCTACCGCCACTGGCCGGCGATGGAGGGCCCGGCGCGCGGCGCCGTGGTGCTGTTCCACCGCGGCCACGAGCATTCCGGCCGGGTCGCCCACCTGGCCGACGAGCTGAACCTGCCGGGCTACGACATCTTTGCCTGGGACGCGCGCGGCCACGGCCGCTCGCCAGGCGAGCGTGGCTACAGCCCAAGCCTGGCGGACTCGGTGCGCGACATCCAGACATTTACCCACCATATCGCCGAGGCGCACGGCATCCCGCTGGAGCGCACCGCGGTCATCGCGCAAAGCGTCGGTGCAGTGCTGGCCGCCACCTGGGTGCACGACTACGCGCCGCCGATCCGCGCGCTGGTGCTGGCCTCGCCGGCGTTCAAGGTCAAGCTGTACGTGCCGTTCGCGCGGCCGGGGCTGAAGCTGATGCACCGGCTGCGCGGCAGGTTCTTTGTCAACAGCTACGTCAAGGCGAAGTTCCTGACGCACGATCCCGAACGCATCGCCAGCTACGACACCGACCCGCTGATCACGCGGCCGATCGCGGTCAATATCCTGCTCGACCTGTACGAGACCGCCGAGCGCATCGTCGCCGATGCCGCCGCGATCACGGTGCCGACGCAGCTGCTGATCTCCGGCGCGGACTGGGTGGTGCACCGCGGGCCGCAGGACCGCTTCTACGAGCGGCTGGGCGCGCGCACCAAGGAACGCATCGTGCTGGACGGGTTCTTCCACGACACGCTGGGCGAGCGCGACCGCAAGCTGGCGGTGGACGCGGCGCGGCGATTTATCGTGCGCGAGTTCGACACGCCGTCGGCGCCGCGCTCGCTGCTCGATGCCGACCAGATCGGCCCGTTCCGGGAGGAGTCGGACCGGCTGGCGTCGGCGCCGGGCGGGCTGGCGGCGTGGTACTGGCGCGCGGCGCGCGCCAGCCTGAAGCTCGGCGGGATGCTGTCGGACGGCGTGCGGCTTGGGCACGAGACCGGTTTCGACTCGGGCTCGACGCTCGACTACGTTTACCGCAATACGCCGTCGGGACGCGGCCCACTGGGCCGGCTGGCCGACGAGCAATACCTCGGCGCCATCGGCTGGCGCGGGATCCGCCAGCGCAAGGTCCACGCCGAAGCGCTGATCGCCCAGGCTGTGCGGCGGCTGCATGCGGCCGGCATGCCGGTGCGCATGGTCGACATCGCCGCCGGGCACGGTCGCTATGTGCTGGAGGCGCTGGGCGCGCTGGACGGCGGTGCGGCCGCGGTGGAATCGATCCTGCTGCGCGACTACAGCCAGCTCAACGTCGACCAGGGCAGGGCGCTGGTCGCGGCCAAGGGACTGCAGGGAGTCGCCCGCTTCGAACAGGGCGATGCCTTCGACGGCGACGGCCTGGCCGCGCTGACGCCGGCACCGACGCTGGCCGTGGTATCGGGCCTGTACGAGCTGTTCCCGGAAAACGCGATGGTGCGCCGCTCGCTGGAAGGCCTGGCGCGCGCGTTGCCGCCGGGCGGCTATCTGGTCTACACCGGCCAGCCCTGGCATCCGCAGCTTGAATTCATCGCCCGCGCGCTGACCAGCCACCGCGGCGGCGCAGCGTGGGTGATGCGGCGCCGCTCGCAGGCCGAGATGGACGAACTGGTGCGCGCCGCCGGCTTCGACAAGGTGACCCAGCGTATCGACCCGTGGGGCATCTTCACCGTCAGCCTGGCGCGCAGGCGCGCAGCATGAGCACGCTGCCCGCTGGCGCGGCTGAGGCGGCTGCCGCGGCATCCCGCGGCGAACGTCCGTGGCGGCTGGCCTGCCTGCTGCTGGCGCTGGCCGGCGCGTTTTTCTTTTCCAGCTACGGCTTTGCCAACTGGCTTGCGAGCCAGCGCGCGCAGGTGCCGTCAGTCTATTTCGGCTGGGAGCGCGGCATCCCGTTCCTGCCGTGGACCATCATCCCGTATTGGTCGATCGATCTGCTGTACGGCATCTCCTTTTTCCTGTGGCGCACGCGCGCTGCGCTGGTCGTGCACGTCAGGCGGCTGGTGCTGGCGCAGCTGGTCTCGGTGGCGTGCTTTATCGCGTTCCCGCTGCGCTTCAGCTTCGAGCGGCCGCAGGCGGAGGGGCTGCCGGGGCAGCTGTTCGCGCTGCTGGGCGGCTTCGACCTGCCGTTCAACCAGGCGCCGTCGCTGCATATCAGCCTGCTGGTGATCCTGTGGGTCGCGTACGCGGCGCACCTGCGCGGCGGCTGGCGCTGGCTGCTCCATGGCTGGTTCGCGCTGATCGGCGTGTCGGTGCTGACCACGTGGCAGCACCACGTGATCGACGTGCCGACCGGGGCGCTGGCCGGCTGGTTGTGCGTTTACCTGTTCCCGATGCGGCTGCCGGGCGTTGCGATGGGAGTGCCCGATGCGCGCACGCGCCAGCTTTCGCGGCGCTATGGGATTGGCGCAGTCGTGGCACTGCTGTGCGCGGTGCTGGCGGTGGGAGCCTCCGTGACGCTGGCGTTCCTGCTGCTGTGGGCGGCGCTGGCGCTGGCCTGCGTTGCCCGCATCTACGCGCTGGCCGCGCCGGCCTGGTTCCAGAAGCATGCCGACGGCACGATGGCGCAGGCGGCATGCTGGGTGCTGGCGCCATACCTGCTCGGCGCGTTCCTGAATTCGCGCTGGTGGACGCGGCGCGCGCCGCAGGCCAGCCGCATCGCAGACGGCGTCTGGGTCGGCCGCTTCCCGACCGATGCCGAACTGCGCGCACTGGGCGCTGACGCCGTGCTGGACCCGAGCGCCGAACTGCCGCGCGCCGCAACCGAGCCGGGGCTGGCCTATCGCTGCGTGCCGGTGCTGGACCTGACCGTGCCGACCGCGCAGCAACTGGAGCAGGCCGTGGCGCAACTCGACGCGTGGCACGCGCAAGCGCGCCGGATACTGGTGAGCTGTGCGCTGGGCTATTCGCGCAGCGCGCTGGTGGCGGCTGCATGGATGGCGCGCCGGCAGGGACTGCGCGGCGCCCCGGCGGCACTGGCCGCATTACGTGCACACCGACCCGCGGTGGTGCTGGGGCGCGAGCACGCCGAGGCGCTGCAGGCGTGGCTCGACCAATATCCGACCGCGGAGGCTGCCGATGGCCACTGACGCCGCACACAGTGGTTCCTCCGAGGCCTGGATCGCGCACGCCGTCACCGGCGCGCTGTCCGGTGCGCTATGGATCGGCGTGGCCGGACTGGCCTTCGCGCTGGCTTCCGCCTGGCTGTCTGCCGGCCCCGCACTGTCTGCACTGCCGTTGCTGGTGGCACCGGCCCAGCTCTGGCTGCTGCTGCGCGTGGCGATCGACCGGCGCCTGTTCGATGCGCTGGCCGCTTCGGCCGACCGCGAGGGCCAGGCGGACCTGGCCGGACTCGACGGCGCGCTGACCGGACTGGGCTGGATCACACCCGGCCGCACTGGCCGTTCGCTGCCCGAACGCGCGCGCGGCGCGATGCGGCTGGTGAGCGCCAGCGTGGCACTGGCCGCAGTCCAGCTGTGCCTGTCCCTGCTGATCTTGCTGCTGAGGTAAACAACACCATGTGGATCGCCCGCGCCACCGCGCGCGCCATCATCGCTTTCGCCCGCCTGCTGACCGGCATGCGCGCCAACTGGCAGGGCTGCTTTCCCGCCGCGGTGCAACGCGTGTACTTTGCCAACCACAGCAGCCATGGCGACTTCGTGCTGATCTGGGGCTGCCTGCCGCCCGACCTGCGCGCCGGCACGCGGCCCGTGGCCGGCGCCGACTATTGGGACTGTTCGCCGCTGCGGCGCTTTATCGGCCGCGACGTATTCCGCGCGCTGCTGATCGACCGCACGCACAGTGATCCCGGCAGCGATCCGGTGGCACTGATGCGCGGCGCACTGGAAGGCGGCGATTCGCTGATCCTGTTCCCCGAGGGCACGCGCAATACCACCGATGCACGGCTGCTGCCGTTCAAGAGCGGCATCTACCACCTGGCGCGCGCGTGCCCGGCGGTGGAGTTCGTGCCGGTCTGGATCGACAACCTCAACCGCGTGATGCCCAAGGGCGAAGTGGTGCCGGTGCCGCTGCTGTGCACCGTGACTTTCGGCCAGCCGCTGCTGGTGGCCGACGGCGAGGACAAGGAGAGCTTCCTGTCCCGCTGCCGCGACGGCCTGCTCGCGCTAGCCCCCGAACTGGACTGATGACCATGCCGACCACGCCAACGTTGCATTGGAGCCATGAAACCTGGCTGCTGTTCGGCGGCCTGTTTGCGGTGCTGCTGCTCGCCTCCACCGTGACCGCGCTGCTGCGCTGGCGCGTGGCCGGCGGCGGGCAGCACGCGGTGATCGACAACCTCGCGCAGCGCGTCAATGCCTGGTGGTGGATGATCGGCATCATGGGCGTGGCCTTCGCGCTGGGCCGCACCGCGGTGATCGTGCTGTTCTTCCTGCTGTCGTTCTTCGCGCTGCGCGAGTTCGTCACCATCACCACCACGCGCCGCGGCGACCATCGCGCCATCGCCGCCGCCTTCTTCGTGTTCCTGCCGCTGCAGTACGTGCTGGTCTACACCGGCTGGTACGGCATGTTCTCGATCCTGATCCCGGTCTATGCCTTCCTGTTCCTGCCGATCCTGGCGGCGCTGTCGTCCGAGACCACGCGCTTCCTGGAGCGCTGCGCCGGGGTGCAGTGGGCGGTGATGATCTGCGTGTTCTGCATCTCGCACGTGCCGGCGCTGCTGACGCTGCCGATCCCGGGCTTCGAGGGCCGCAACCTGCTGCTGATCGCCTTCCTGGTGATCGTGGTGCAGGGCAGCGACGTGCTGCAGTACGTGTGGGGCAAGCTGTGCGGCAAGCGCAAGATCGCGCCGCTGCTGTCGCCGTCAAAGACGGTGGAAGGGTTTGTCGGCGGCGTGGCCAGCGCCACCGCACTGGGCGCGGCGCTGTGGTGGATCACGCCGTTCACGCCGTGGCAGGCCGGGCTGATCGCGCTGGCGATCGCGCTGATGGGGTTCCTGGGCGGGCTGGTGATGTCGGCGATCAAGCGCGACCGCGGCATCAAGGACTGGGGCCACATGATCCAGGGCCACGGCGGCATGCTCGACCGGCTCGACTCGGTGGTGTTCGCCGCGCCGGTGTTCTTCCATATCACCCGCTACTGGTGGGTGCCCTGAGCCGCGCCTTCAGATCTCCATTTCCTCGCACCACTTGACCACCGCGTCGCGGAAGTCCTGGCAGATCGGCGACAGGTAGCCGCCGGCGCGCCACAGCACCGCCAGTTCATGCTGCCACGACATGCCCGGCCCGGCGATCGCCTGCAATCCCTGTCCCTCGGCCTGCTTCAGGATGCGCGGCGGCATGATGCCGAGCAGGTCCGAGTGCCGCAGCAACTCGCCGAACGCGACCGGCGAGGCCGTGCTTTCCACCGCGACGCGCGGCGGCGGCAGGCCCACCGAGGTGAATCGTTCTTCCAGCCACTGGCGCAGGTACAGCGAACTGGCCGGCACGGCCCAGCGCTCTTCGGTCAGGTCGGCCAGCGTACGGAAGCTGTCGCGGCGCGGATGCGCCGCGCGGCAGACGATCTGCATGGTCAGCGGCCCCAGTGGCAGCCAGTCGATGTCCTCAGGCACGCTGGCCGGGCGCGCGGCCAGGATCAGGTCCGCGTCACCGTTCTGCAGCACCGCCATCAGGCGCGCGCTCAGGTGTGTCTCGATCGAGAACACCGCCAGCGGGCGGCTGACGAAGAACTGCGCCAGCAGCGGCGACAGCAGCGACGGCACCAGGTACGGGATGGCGCCGAGCCGCACGGTGCCGGCGCGCGCCAGGCGTTGCTCGGCCAGTTCGTTGCGCAGGTCGGTCGCCGCCAGCGAAATCTTGCGCGCATGGGCCAGCAGCGTCTTGCCGACGCTGGTCGGCACCAGCCCGCGCGGAGTGCGCTCGAACAGCGGCATGCCGGCCTCGGCCTCCAGCCGCGCCAGCGTCTTGGACAGGCCGGACTGGGTCATGCCGAGCGTGTCGGCCGCGCGATGCAGGTTGCCGTGTTCGCTGACTACCAGGAAGGCTTCTAGATCCTCGAATCGCATGGGATAGGTGCCGGCCTGGCAGCGTGCGGAGAGTGCCGGCCATTGTAGCGCGGCGAGGGGGCCGCGCCGCGGCATTGACGCACTGCGCCATGCCTGGCAGGACTCGAACTGTGCCGCGCAGGAATCGATCGTGCCGCGCTGGTGCCCTAGACTGCGCTGGCATCCCTCGCATCGCCAGCGGCTGGCGGGCATCACAGAAGGGAGCCAGGACAGGAGACACCGACCATGCCGACTCTTCGCTCGCGGCTGCGCGCCGCCATGCCCGCCATCGTGCTGGCCACGTTCTCAGTCTCTGCGCACGCGGCCGATGCACCCGATGCCGATCCCTATCCGTCGCGGCCGCTGACCATCGTCGTGCCGTCCGTGGCCGGCAATGTGAACGATGCCGTGGCGCGGCTGATTGGCCAGGAGCTGACCAGGACCTGGGGCCAGCCGGTCATCGTCGACAACAAGCCGGGCGCGGGCACCACCACCGGCACCAGGCACGTCGCGCGCGCCGCGAAGGACGGCTATACCGCGCTGCTGACCTTCACCGCGCACGTGCAGAACCCGTCGCTGTACCCGCGCATCGGCTATGACCCGATCACCGATTTCACGCCGGTCAGCGAGGTCGCGATCTCGTCGACCATCCTCGCCGTGTCGCCGGATTTCCCGGCGCGCACGCTGCCGGAGCTGGTGGCGCTGGTCAAGGCCAATCCCAACAAGTACCCGTACGGCTCGTACGGTGCCGGCACCACTGGCCATATCCTGGGCGAACTGTTCAAGCGCGAGGCCGGGCTGCAGATGGATCACGTGGCCTACAAGGGCGGTGTGCCGCTGGTCACGGACCTGGCCGCCGGGCATGTGAAGATCGGCTTTGTGCCGGTGGGCACGGCGATGGCGCTGCTGCAGGGCGGCAAGCTGATCCCGGTGGCGATGGCGGGTGCGGAGCATTCGGCGCTGCTGCCCGGGGTGCCGACCTTCCGCGAGGCGGGCTACAAGGGCTTCGAGCCGGATGCGTGGATGGGCCTGCTGTTCCCGGCGGGCGTGCCGAAGGCGCGGGTCGAGGCGCTGTCGCGCGAAGTGGCGCGCATCGTGCGCATGCCGGAGATCGCAAAGAAAATGCAGGACCTGAACCTGGTGCCGGTCGGCGGCACGCCGGAAGCCTTTGCCACGGTGCTGAAGAGCGACCGCGACAAATGGAGCCGCATCATCCGCGATGTCGGCATTACGCTGGAATGACAGGACTGACGATGCAAGAGGACGATTACCTGGGGCTGGTCTGCTCGCGCTGGTGCCACTGGAGCGAACTCGAACTGCAGCGCATCCCGCGCCGGCCGCTCGGGCGGGGGCAGGTGCGCATCCGCGTGCGGCATGCGGGCGTCGGGTTTGCGCTGAGCCTGTTCGTGTCGGGCAAGTACCAGCGCAAGCCGCCGCTGCCGTTCACGCCGGGCACCGAGGCGGCGGGCGAGATCCTGGAGGTGGCGCCGGACGTGACGCGGCTGCGCGTGGGCCAGCGCGTGGCGGCGGCGCTGGACTGGGGCGGCTTTGCCGAAGAAGTGGTGACGACTGCCGACACGGTCTATCCGGTGCCGGACGGGCTTGAACTGGCGCACGCCGCGGCGTTGCCGGTCACCTACGGCACAGTGTGGGCCGCGCTGGCGTGGCGCGCCGCGTTGCACCCCGGCGAGACCATGCTGGTGCACGGCGCCAGCGGCGCGCTCGGCACGGCTGCCGTGCAGGTGGGCAAGCTGATGGGCGCGCGCGTGATTGCCACCGCCAGCACCGATGCCAAGCGCGAGGCGGCACTGGCCAACGGCGCGGCGCACGCGCTGCCTGCCGATGCGGCCACGCTGGCGGCCTCGGTCAAGGCGCTGTGCCCGGCGGGCGGGGCCGACGTGGTGTTCGATCCGGTCGGCGGCGACCTGTTCGATGCCTCGCTGCGCTGCGCGGCACCGGGCGCGCGGCTGCTGTCGATCGGCTATGCCAGCGGCCGCATCCCGGAAGTGCCTGCGAACCTGCTGCTGGTCAAGAACCTGTCGATGATCGGCTTCAACTACGGCTACTACATCGGCTGGGGACTGACCGACGAGCGCCAGCGCTTCGCGCCGCGCGTGCAGCAGGTGGTCGAACAGATCATGCAGGCGGTGGCGAGCGGCAAGCTGGCGCCGCCGGTGCTGCAGCACTTCCCGCTGCGCGACTGGCTGGCGGCGGTCGACACCACGATGTCGCGCCGCGCCATCGGCAAGGTCATGCTGGATATCTGAAACGCGGAGGAAGGACCAGATGCAATCCGAACAAGACGCCGCGCTGCTCGACGGCCTGACGGTGCTCGACCTGAGCCAGGGGATCGCCGGGCCGTATTGCGGGCTGGTGCTGCGCCAGCAGGGCGCGCGCGTGATCAAGGTGGAACCGCCGGGCGGCGACTGGTCGCGCAATATGGGCCGCATCCGCGCCGGCCAGACCGCGATCGCGGTCGCGTGCAATGCCGGCAAGGAAAGCGTGCTGCTGGATGCGCGCACCGACAGCGGCCGCGCCGCCATCGCACGGCTGGCCGCACGTGCCGACGTGGTGATCCAGAACTTCCGCCCCGGCGTGGCCGAGCGCATGGGCGTGGGCTACGAGGCGCTGGCGGCGCGCAACCCGGCGCTGGTCTATGTGTCGATCACCGGCTACGGCCATGCCGGCCCGATGGCGGCGCTGCCCGCGGTCGATACCACCGTGCAGGCGGTCAGCGGACTGATGCACCTGAACCGCGACGGCGCGGGCCAGCCGCGCCGTATCCCGTTCTTCCTGATCGATCTCAGCACCGGGCTCTATGCCGCCCAGCATGCCTGCGCGGCATTGTTCAGGGCCGCGCGCCATGGCAAGGGGCGCCATGTGAAGCTGTCGCTGCTGGAGACCAGCGCTGCGCTTCAGTCGTACCTGCTGGTGGACGATGCCATGTTTCCCGACGCGGAAATGGCCGCGGCCAATGCGCCGACGGGATTGTTCGCCGCAACGGACGGCATGCTCTATATCAGCATGCTCAACGACGCGATGTTCGTGCGGCTGGCACGCCTGCTGGGCTTTGACGACTGGCTCGGCGATGCCGCGCTGCGCACCAGTGCCGGCCGGTTGCCGCGCGCGGCGGAACTGAACCGGCGCGTGGCGCAGGCGGTGGCCGCGCAGCCGCTCGCGCACTGGGAAGCGCAGCTGACCGAGCATGACGTGCTGTTCGGCCGCGTCAGCCACGCCAGCGATTTCCTGGGGGGCGAGCAATGCCGGCAGGCAGGGGTCTTCGGCCGCCTGGCGCTAGAGGGGATTGGCGAGGTGCCCTGGGCCAACCTGCCGGGGATGGCAGGCATGGTGCGGCCCGAGGGCAATGCGCCCACGCTGGGGCAGCACACCGAAGCGGTGCTGGCGGAGTTCGGCATCAGCGCCTGACCCTCAGCGACTGACATTGCCGCGCGGAAAAAGAAAAACGGACGGTGCGCGATTGCGTACCGTCCGTTTCCTTTGTGCGTTGGTAGGCTCGATTGGACTCGAACCAACGACCCCCACCATGTCAAGGTGGTGCTCTAACCAGCTGAGCTACGAGCCTAGCGAAGCCGCAGATTATAGGTATGCCTCCGCGATTGCGCAAGCACCTTCGCAAACTTTCTGCGATTGTGCTGCGCGCACCGCGTCAGCATGCTTTGCATCGAGAGCTCAGGCCTGCGTCAGCCGGTCGCGCAATTCGCGCTTGAGCACCTTGCCGATGGCACTGCGCGGCAGGCTGTCGACCACGTGCAGTTCGGCCAGCCGCTGGGTCTTGCCCAGCCGCTCGTTGGCCCAGGCCAGCACGTCCTGCGCCGTGGCGCCGCTGCCCGCGCGCAGCGCGACGAAGCCCACCGGCGTCTCGCCCCAGCGCTCCGACGGCACGCCGACCACCGACACCTCGGCGACCGCCGGGTGCTCGCGCACCACCGCCTCGATATCGCTGGGATAGATATTGAAGCCGCCCGAGATGATCATGTCCTTCTTGCGGTCGAGCAGCACCAGGAAGCCGTCTTCATCGAAGCGGCCGATATCGCCGGTGCGGATAAAACGATTGCCCTGCGCATCGTGCCATTCGGTCTCGGCGGTCTTTTCCGGCTGGTTGTGGTAGCCGTTCATCATCGCCGGCGAACGGCCGACCACCTCGCCGGTGCTGCCCGGCGGCAGCTCGCGGCCTTCGTCGTCGATGATGCGGATGTCGGCGTTCGGCGCAGGGCGGCCCACCGTGTGCAGCTTGTCGGGGAACTGGTGCGCGTGCAGCAGGCAGCTGCCGCCGCCTTCGGTCATGCCGTACAGCTCGGTCAGCCCGCCGGGCCAGCGGCGCAGCACCTCGGCCTTCAGCGCCGGGCTGAACGGCGCGCTGGTGCAGAACTTCTGCCGGAAGGACGACAGGTCGTGGCGGTCGAAGTCCGGATGCGCCAGCAGGCGCTGGTACTGCACCGGCACCAGCATGGTGTGCGTGACGCGGTGCTGCTGCGCCAGCGCCAGGTACTTGCCCGCATCGAACTTGGCCATCAGGATCGCCGTGCCGCCCAGGCCGATGGTCGGGAAGAAGCTGGCCAGCGTGGTGTTGGAGTACAGCGGCGTCGACAGCAGCGTGACCGCGTCGGTGCCGTAGCCCGTGGCCGCGCCGCGCGACACGTGCGCCCAGCGCATGCCGTGCGACTGCACGATGCCCTTGGGCTTGCCGGTGGTGCCGGACGAATAGATGATGTTCAGCGGCATTTCCGCGCGGATCTCGGGCTCCTGCACCGGCGTGCCGGCGGGGGCGAGCCAGTCCGCATACGGCTGGCCGCCATCGCTGCCATCGAGCGTGACGAGGGGCGTGCCCGCCAGTTGCGCGCGTACCGGCTGCAACGCGGCAGCGACCGCGGCATCGGTGAAGAGGATGCGCGCGCCGGAGTCCGCGACCATGCCGGCCAGGCTCTCCGCCGTGGACGATGGCGCCAGCGGTGCCACCACCACGCCCGCGCGCACCGCGCCGAGATAGACCGCGGCGTATTCGATCGACGAGTTCGCGCAGATCGCGATGGCCTCGCCCGGGCGCACGTTGTCGCGCGCCAGCGCCGCAGCGATGCGGTCCATGGCGGCGTCCAGCCCGGCATAGTCGAGCACGCGCCCGTCATGCATCAGCGCGCGCTGCGTGGGGCGTTCGGTGGCATGCTCGCGCACGAGCACGGACATGGTGGTGAAGGGGCGGGCAAGCGGTGCGGGCTGGGTGGTCGTCTGGGTCATGTCGGCAAGGTCATGTCGGCAAGTTCATGTCGCAAGAACGGAGCGGGCGCCGGCATCGCGGCGCCCGCCGGGAAGCGGTTACTGTATCTGCGCGCCGGAGTCCTTTACCACTTTGCTCCAGCGGTTGATCTCGGCATCGATATGCGTGCGCAGCGCCGCCGGCGTGGAGCCGACCGGTTCATAGCCATTGGTTGCCAGCGAGGCCTTCAGTTCGGGCTGGCGCAGCACGGTGGCGATCTCGGTGCTGAGGCGGTCGACCACCGGCTGCGGCGTGCCGGCCGGCGCCAGTACCGCATACCAGCCGGTGATGCCGATGCCCGGCACGCCGGCTTCGGCCAGCGTCGGCACGTCGGGCGCGACCGCGGCGCGCTGGCTGCCGGTCACCGCCAGCGCGCGCAGCTTGCCGCTCTTCACGTGCGGCAGCGTGGTGGAGATGCTGTCGAAGGTCAGCTGGACCTCGCCCGACAGCATCGCCGTCACCACCTGGGCGCTGCCCTTGTACGGGACATGGGTCATCTTGATGCCCGCGACGGAATCGAACAACTCGCCCGCCAGGTGCCCGGTGTTGCCGTTGCCGGCCGAAGCAAAGGTCAGCTTCCCGGGGTTGGCCCTGGCCTCCGCGATCAGCTCCTGCACGTTGTTCGCGCGCAGCGACGAGCTGCCGGCCAGGATCATCGGCAGGTTGGCCACCAGCGACACCGGCGCGAAGTCCTTGCGGGTGTCGTACGGCAGCTTGGGATAGAGGCTGGCATTGATGGCATGCGCGGCCAGGACCATGATCAGCGTGTACCCGTCCGGCTTGGCGCGCGCCAGCGCCTGCGTGGCGATGGTGCCGCCGGCGCCGGGCCGGTAGTCGAGCACCACCGGCTGGCCCAGCTTTTCCTGCAGCCTGGCGGCCACCGGGCGCGCCAGCAGGTCGGCGCTGCCGCCGGGCGGGTAGGGGATCAGCAGCTGGATCGGTCGCGCGGGCCAGGTCTCGGCGCCGGCGGTGAACGGCACGGCCAGCGAGCCGGCGGCCAGCATGCCGGCCAGGCCTTGCACGAGCCATGCACGGCGGCCCCGGACGGGGCGCAGGGATGATGCCATCGATGTGTCTCCTTGTTGTAGCGGCCGCGGGCGCGGCCGCCGTCCCATGTTGCGGGCTGGGACGCCGGTGTCACAAACGGTAAAGCGGGATGCGCGGCAGCGGAATTCTTAAATTGATAAGTCTGGCTTTTTGCGGGCGAAGCCCGGGGCGATCGTCCTGGTGATCCGCACGCCGCGCGGCTGCATCAAGGACGCCGTCCGACATGGCGCTCAGTTGGTCGGATGCGGCGGACTGAAGAAATACGGGATCAGCGACACCGCGACCAGCACCGCCGCGGACACAAAGATCGCCGCATAAGTCGATGCCACCGGCCATTGCCGCACATGCCCCGCATTGGCGATCAGCCCGAACGCCCACGATGTCAGCGCCGAGCCGAGGAACACGAAGGTATTGAGCAGCCCCAGCCCGCGCCCGCGCTGCGATGGCGGGATCAGGCCGCGGCCCTGCGCCATTACCAGCGGATGCAGCATGCCAATGGTCGACAGCAGCGCCATCATCGCCACGGCGTAGCCGATGCCGGTGTCCGGCCACAGCGCCAGCAGGATCGCCCCCGACATGGCAAAGCAGGACCAGCCGGCGATGGCGGTCTTGAGCGTGCTGCGGCGGACCAGCACCGGCAGCAGGAATGCCGTCAGGAAGCCGGCCAGGCTCAGCAGCGTCAGCGCCACGCCGCGCGGTGCCGAGCCCAGGCCGAATACCTCGGCCAGGTAGGGCCCGCTCCAGGCATTGCGGAAGGCGGTGCCGGCGGCCATGGCCACGCACAGCGGGATCAGCGTCCACAGCGGCGCCAGTTTCAGCAGCTGCGTGCTTTCCGACAGCATCGCCGGCCACGAGGCGCCGCGGGCCTCGGCATGGCCATGGTCGCGCACGAAGCGCCACACGCCATAGCAGGCTGCCACCATGCCCAGCGCCGATACCGCCATCGACGGCCGCCAGCCGATCAGCGAGATGGCCCAGCCCAGCGGCGCGGTCGCGCACAGCGAGCCGATCATGCCGGTGGCGTTGGAGCGGCTGACCACGCGGGTGTAATCGCGCTCCGAGAGCTGTTCCGAGGCGAAATGCAGCAGGCCCATGAACACGGGCGCGCACGCCAGCCCCAGCCCCACCTGCGCCAGCGTGGCTGCGGTGCCGTTGGGCGCCAGCACGAATACGATCGACGACAGCGCGCCCACGGCCAGCAGCAGCGCGGTCGGGCGGCCGACACCGTAGCGGTCGAACGCAATGCCCACGGGGATCTGCGCCACGGCGAAGGCCAGGAAGAACGACGAAGAGAGTGCGCCGTACCCCGCCGGCGACATGCCGAAATCGTGCTGCAGCTCCGGCGCCATCACTGCCAGGCAGGAGCGGAAAAACTGGCTGAGCGCGAACGCGAAGGTCAGGATGGCAATGCCGCGCACGGCGTGCGTGGTTGCGGCCCGGGCGGGCAGGGCGTTGGCACCGGGTGGGGACCCGGGGAGGGGGGAGTTGCTGGCGGTCACGGCGTCAGTGGCGCAATATCTGCAGCGAGTGTAGAGCCTGCGCGCGTTGCCTGATCAACGGGTGGCCGGTGTTCGCCCAGATTGCGCGGGTGTTCCGTGCCGATTGTGTGCTCCCTCTCCCGCTTGCGGGATAGGGAGCACACATTTGGTGAGCTGATTTACCCCGGCAGCGCGTCGTATGTCAGCAAGAACACCTGCTCCTCGCCCGCGCTGACCGGCAGCCAGACGATTTCCAGGTCAGGGAAGGCGGCCTCCACATTGGCATGCTCGTTGCCGATTTCGACCACCAGCACGCCACCGGGATTCAGCCGCGCCTTGGCCCCGGCGATGATCCGCCGCACCACGTCCATGCCATCGTCACCGCCGGCCAGCGCGATGCGCGGCTCGGCCTGGTATTCCGCCGGCAGTGCCTGCATCGAGGCCTCGTTGACGTACGGCGGGTTGGTCAGGATCACGTCGTAGGTCGCGCCATGCGGCAGCGGCGCGTACAGGTCGCCTTCGTAGAGACGGATGCGGTCGTCCATCTTGTAGTCGGCGACGTTGCGGCGCGCCACGGCCAGCGCATCGGGCGAGATGTCGACGGTATCGATCTTCGCATTCGGCCACACGTGCGCGGCCAGGATCGGCAGGCAGCCCGAGCCGGTGCACAGCTCCAGCACCGGGCCGATCTGTCCGGTCTCGCCGACCCACGGCTCCAGCCCTTCCTGCAGCAGTTCGCCGATAAAGCTGCGCGGCACGATCACGCGCGAGTCCACGTAGAAGCGCAGGCCATGCATATAGGCTTCGTGCGTGATGTACGCGGCCGGCACGCGCTCGTTGACGCGGCGCTCGATTACCTTCAGCACGGCGTCGATTTCCTCGGGCAGCAGGCGCGCGTCGAGGAACGGGTCGAGCGTGTCGAGCGGCAGGTTCAGCGTGTGCAGCACCAGGTAGGCCGCCTCGTCATAGGCGTTGGCGCTGCCGTGGCCGAAGGACAGTCGCGCGGCGGTAAAGCGCGAGACCGCGAGGCGCAGCAGGTCGCGCACGGTGCGCAAGGGAGAGGGTGTTGCCATGTCAGTGTCTTTCGGCGAAAAAAATCAGGCGATCAGGCGTTCCAGCACGCCGCGATAAACATTCTTCAGCGGGTCGATGAAGCGCACCTCGACGTGCTCGTCGATCTTGTGGATGCTGGCATTGGGCGGGCCGAACTCGATCACCTGCGGGCAGATCTTGGCGATAAAGCGGCCGTCGGACGTGCCGCCGGTGGTCGACAGCTCGGTGTCGAAGCCGGTTTCGGCCTTGATTGCGGACGACAGCGCGTCGGACAGGTCGCCGCGCGGCGTCAGGAAGGGCTCTCCGCCCAGGGTCCAGTCCAGCGTGTATTCGAGGCTGTGGTGATCCAGGATCGCATGCACGCGCGCCTTCAGGCCTTCGGGCGTGCTCGCGGTCGAGAAGCGGAAATTGAAGTCGATGGTGACGTGGCCCGGGATCACGTTGGTGGCGCCGGTGCCGCCGTGGATATTCGACATCTGCCAGCTGGTCGGCGGGAAGTACTCGTTGCCTTCGTCCCAGACTTCGGCGGCGAGTGCGGCCAGCGCCGGGGCGGCGTCATGGATCGGGTTGCGGCCCAGGTGCGGGTAGGCGATATGGCACTGGATGCCCTTGACCGTCAGCTTGCCCGACAGCGAGCCGCGGCGGCCGTTCTTGACCATGTCGCCGAGCGCGTTGACCGAGGTCGGCTCGCCGATCACGCAGTAGTCCAGGCGCTCGCCGCGCGCGGTCAGCGCTTCGACGACCTTGATGGTGCCGTCATGCGCCGGGCCCTCTTCGTCGCTGGTGATCAGGAAACCGATCGAGCCGGCATGCGCGGGATGCGCCTTGACGAATTCCTCCACCGCCACCACGAAGCCGGCGATCGAGGTCTTCATGTCGGCCGCGCCGCGGCCGTATAGCTTGCCGTCGCGATGGGTTGGCTCGAACGGGTCGGAGTGCCACTGCTCCAGCGGGCCGGTCGGCACCACGTCAGTATGGCCGGCGAACACCAGCAGCTTGCCCGCCGTGCCCTGCGTGCCGCGCCGGACCGCCCACAGGTTGGTCACGCGGAAATCGTCCGGACCGCTGACGATGGCTTCGCAGTCGAAGCCAAGCGCCTTCAGGCGGGTTTCCAGGATGGCCTGGCAGCCTTCGTCGGCGGGCGTGACGGAGCGGCGGCGGATCAGGTCTTCGGTGAGGGCGAGGGTGGCGGTCATGTGACGGCGGCGAAAATCAGGGAAATCGGCAGGGGAATCGGGGGAAATCAGAACTGGCTGGCGTACTGGTCGGCGGAGAAACCCACCATCACCTTGCCAGCATGGGCCAGCACCGGTCGCTTGATCAGCGACGGGCTCTGCTGCATCAGCGCGATCGCGCCGGCTTCTTCCTCGGCGCGGGCCTTGTCCGCATCCGACAGCGCCCGATACGTGGTGCCCTTGCGGTTCAGCAGCGTGGCCAGCGGCACGTGCCTGAGCCAGCCGCGCAGCATGGCTTCATCCACGCCCTGCTTCTTGAAGTCGTGGAAGGTGTAGGCCACGCCGTTGGCGTCCAGCCAGGTGCGGGCTTTCTTGACGGTATCGCAGTTGGGAATGCCGTAGAGCAGGACGGTCATGGCTTGGTCTTTGTTGAATTCGGGCTCAGCGGAACAGCAGGTTCAGCGCAATCACCAGGCTGCCCAGGCCGAGCGCCACGCCACCCATGGCAACGGCGGTCATCAGGCGCAGGCGGCGGTCCAGCCGCGCGGCTTCCTTGCGCAGCGCTTCGATGGTGATGGCGTGCTGCTCGGCCAGCAGCTTGACCGCTTCGGCCTGCTGCACGGCGGCGGCTTCCAGTTCGGCAATGCGGGCGGCGGGATCGCGCGTCTCGGCCACGGCGCCTTCCGGCGCATCGTCCTTGCGCTTGCCTTTCTTGATCTTCTCGATGGTCTTGTTGGCCTGCTCGAGAATGGTGGGCAACAGGGAGAGCACGGTACTGACGGTGGCGGGATCCAGGGCCATGAGTCGCTTGCGGAGGGAAGGCATGTTGAGCCTGGCCAGGCGGGAGGTGACAGCGGGAACAGCGGTAACACGGGTATTGCGGTCCCGGGGACCGGCCCCGGGACGGGCTGGCGCAGCGAGGCCGCGCCAGCGCGGTCAGACCGATCAGACGCGATCAGTCACGCAGCAGGTCGTTCAGGCTGGTCTTGGCGCGGGTCTGCGCGTCGACCTTCTTCACGATCACGGCGCAGTACAGGCTGTACTTGCCATCCTTGGACGGCAGGTTGCCCGCCACCACCACCGAACCGGCCGGCACGCGGCCATAGTGGATCTCGCCGGTTTCGCGGTCGTAGATCTTGGTCGATTGGCCCAGGTACACGCCCATCGAGATCACCGAGTTCTCTTCGACGATCACGCCTTCCACGACTTCCGAACGGGCGCCGATGAAGCAGTTGTCTTCGATGATGACCGGGTTGGCCTGCAGCGGCTCCAGCACGCCACCGATGCCAACGCCGCCCGACAGGTGCACGTTCTTGCCGATCTGCGCGCACGAACCGACGGTGGCCCAGGTGTCGACCATGGTGCCCTCATCGACATAGGCGCCGATGTTGACGTACGACGGCATCAGCACCGCGTTCTTCGCGATGAACGAACCGCGGCGGGCCACTGCGGGCGGCACCACGCGGAAGCCAGCCTTGGCGAAGTCGTCGCCGCTCCAGTTGGCGAACTTGGTCGGCACCTTGTCGTAGAACTGGGCGAAGCCGCCGGCGCTCATCGGCGCGTTGTCTTCCAGGCGGAACGACAGCAGCACGGCCTTCTTGACCCACTGGTTGACGATCCAGTCCTTGCCTTGCTTCTCGGCCACGCGCAGCGTGCCGGCATCCAGTTGGCCGATGACGTTGGCAACGGCTTCGCGGATATCGTTGGGGGCGGACTTGGGCGACAGGCTGGTGCGGTCTTCCCAGGCCTGGTCGATCAGGGCTTGCAGTGCTTGCGTCATGTTCGTTTTCTCAGGGTTGAATATTGATGCGTGGGTCTGGCCAATGCGGTGGGCGAGGCAGCGCCTCAGCCCAGCGACTTGCAGAATTCGACGATGCGGCGCGCGCCTTCGAGGCATTCCTCCGGCGTAGCCACCAGCGCCATGCGCACGCGGTTGGCACCCGGGTTGATGCCGTCGGCTTCGCGCGCCAGGTAGCTGCCGGGCAGCACGGTCACGTTCTGCCCGGCCAGCAGGCGCGCGGCGAACTCGGTATCGCTCAGGCCGGTGCGCGAGACATCGGCCCACAGGTAGAAGCCGGCGTCGGGCAGCGCCACATCCAGCACCTCGGCCAGCATCGGCGTCACTTCGCTGAACTTGCGCACGTAGGCCGCGCGGTTCTCGCGCACGTGACCCTCATCGTTCCAGGCGGCGATGCTGGCGCTCTGCACCGCCGGGTTCATCGCGCCGCCGTGGTAGGTACGGTATAGCAGGAATTTCTTCAGCAGCGCGGCGTCGCCGGCGACAAAGCCGGAGCGCAGCCCCGGCACGTTGGAGCGCTTGGACAGGCTGGAGAACATCACCAATCGCTCGAAGCTCCGGCCAAGCCTGTGCGCGGCTTCCAGTGCACCCAGCGGCGCGCAGCCTTCGTCGAAATAGATCTCCGAGTAGCACTCGTCCGACGCGATCACGAAGCCGTAGCGGTCCGACAGCGCGAACAGCTGCTGCCAGTCATCCAGCGACAGCACGGCGCCGGTCGGGTTGCCCGGGGTGCAGACGAACAGCAGCTGGACCTTCTTCCAGACGTCGTCGCTAATACGGCCGAACGCCGGGGCGAAGTTGCGCGCCGGGTCGCTGTTGGCGAACACGGGCGTGGCGCCGGCCAGCAGCGCGCCGCCTTCATAGATCTGGTAGAACGGGTTCGGGCACATCACCAGCGCGCCCGGCCGGGTGCCATCGACCACGGTCTGGGCGAAGGCGAACAGTGCCTCGCGCGAGCCGGTCACCGGCAGCACCTCGGTGGCGGCATTGACCTTGGGCAGCCCGTAGCGGCGTTCCAGCCAGCCGGCGATGCACTGTCGGAGTGCATCGGAACCAGCGGTGGTGGGATAATTCGCCAGTCCCGAAAGCGACTCGGCCAGCGCTTGCTTGATGAATTCGGGCGTCGGGTGCTTGGGTTCGCCGATGCCGAAGCTGATCGCCGGCTTGTCCGCCGCAGGCGTCACCTGCGAAAAGAGTACCCGCAGTTTCTCGAACGGGTAGGGCTGGAGCAGGTCGAGGCGCGGATTCACGGTAGCAGTCGGGGCCGGTTAAAACGACGCATTATAGAGGAACGGCGCGGGTTACCGTGCACCGGAGCCGCCCGCGCGGCCGGCCGGGGCGCGGATGGCGGGCATCACTTCGCAGTGATGCCGCCGGCGCCGTCCGGACTTGCCTGCTCGCCCGTCTCCGCATTACGGCAGCAGGCGCCGGCTCGCCTCAAACAGAATTCCCTTCATGAGCACGAAAACCATTACACCCATTACGGCGCAGGCTGCGCCGGCCGACCGCCATGCGGTCAAGGCGTCTCTTTCCATCCTGCTGGGGGCCTCGGTCTGGGGCATCGCCTGGTTTCCGTACCGCGTGCTGGCCGGCTGGGGGCTGGGTGGCATGCACGCCGCCGCGCTGGTCAGCGCGGTCGCCGCGGTGCTGTCGCTGCTGGCATTCCGCCGCCAGCTGGCCGGGCTGCGCCCGCACTGGCTCTTTGTCGCGGTCGGGCTGGCAGCCGGCGTGACCAACGCCGGCTTTGTCTGGGGCAGCGTCAACGGCCATGTCATGCGCGTGCTGCTCCTGTTCTACCTGACGCCAGTCTGGACCGCGCTGTTCGCCCGGCTGTTCCTGGGCGAGCGGCTCTCGCCGGCGGGGCTGGGCCTGGTGGCGCTGGCCCTGTTTGGCGCCGGGCTGATGCTGTGGACGCCCGAAGTCGGCGTGCCGCTGCCGGGCAACGCCGCGGAATGGTCGGGGCTGATCGGCGGCATGGGCTTTGCCGTCAACAACGTGCTGTCGCGCCGGGCCGGCCAGCGCTTTCCCGACACGGATGCGCGCGTGCGTACCGTGGTGGTGTACCTCGGCTGCACCGTGATCGGCGTGCCGGCGGCACTGTTGCTTGACGGTACCTCGGTGGCGATCGTGCCGGGCGCGCAGGTCAGCGTCGCCATCCTGGTGCTGGGCCTGGCCGCGGTGCTGGTGGTCAGCAACTCGGTGGTGCAATACGGCCTGCAGCGGCTGCCGGCCAACCGGGTGTCGCTGCTGATGCTGTTCGAGGTCGTGATCGCGGCGGTATCGGCGTGGTGGCTGGCGACCGAGGTGCTGAGCTGGAAGGAAGCGGCCGGCGGGCTGTGCATCATCGCTGCCGGCGCCCTGTCGGGGCTGGTGCACCGCAGCCGGCCGGCGCGTGCTTCGGCAGTGGCTGACGCCGGGCTGGCAGCTTAGGTCGTCGCCTTTGCGGCGTATGAATCACTTGCGCACGCGTGCTTTCAGATAGGCGGCGGTCAGCAGCGGCACGTCGAACGGCGGCAGGAACTGTCCGCGTACCGTGGCATCCGGCCCGACCAGGATCAGCGACCCGGGATAGGCTGCGTTGGCGGCAGGCGGCACGCCCGGCCTGGCGCCGAGATCGTCGATCATTCGCGCCAGCGTCTGCGGGCTGCCGGTGGCGCCCATGAAGCGGGCGTCGTACGGGGCAAGGTAGCGCCGCAGGGCGTCCGGGGTATCGCGCTGCGGGTCCAGCGAGATGAACAGCACCTGCGTGGTGGCAAGCTTCTGCGTCGTGCTGATGCGCTGGTACAACCCGGTCAGCGCCGTCAGCGCAGCGCCGCACGGTGCTCCGCAATGGGTGTCGCCCAGCAGCACGAGGGTCCAGCGGCCTTGCAGCTGCGCCTGGGTAAATGCGCGGCCATTCTGGTCGGTGAGGCTGAAATCGCCCACCGGCCAGCCGCGCGACGACAGGTCGGTGTGCTGGGTCTCGTTGTGCGTGGCCGGCGCAAGGCCCGGCAGTGCGACGGCGAAAAGGCACGCGGCCAGCCTGGCCAGCCATCGGTTCATGGTGAAACTCCCTGTCCGGATCGCAATGCAGCGGGATGGCCCGGTGCCGTGGCGCCTGCGCGCTCGGCAGTGCCTGCATTCGCTTCGGCAGTTGCGCTGGCACGCCACGAGCGCATCGCCACGAGCACGCTGGAACCGGCCATCAGCACCGCCGCGAGCACCGGTTGCAGCAGCCCGCCGGCGGCCAGCGCCAGCGCGATCGCGTTGTAGCCGAAGGCCCAGGCCAGGTTGGCCCGGACCGTGCGGCGTACCTGGCGCGCCTGCTGCAACAGCCACGGCAGGCTGGCCAGGCCCGAGCGCGGCAGCACGACGTCCGCGCTTTCGCGCGCCAGGTCGGAGGCGTTGCCCACGGCGATGCCGACGGAGGCAGCCGCCAGCACCGGGCTGTCGTTAAGGCCATCGCCGACCATGGCGACCAGCCCTGTGCCGGCAGCCCAGTCGCGCAGGGCAAGCACCTTGTCCTGCGGCAGCAGCCTGGCCTGCCACGCATCGATATGCAAATCGCCGGCCAGTGCCGCCACCGCGTGCGGATTGTCGCCGCTCAGCAGCAGCGTGCGCAGGCCCTGGCGCTGCATCTCGCCGATCACGTCGCCAACATGCGGCATCGGCAGCGTGCGCAGCGCGATCAGTCCGTGCGCCTGGCCCTCCCAGCCAACCAGTACCAGCGTGCATCCCAGTGGCGCCGTAGCCAGCAGGGCAGGTGGCACGTGCCAACCGAGCGTGCCGAGGAACGCGGGCGATCCCAGCGCGCAGTCCATGCCATCGAATCGACCGCACAGGCCCTCGCCGGCATTGGCCTCGACTTCGTTGGAGGCCACGGGCGGCGATGCCGCGGCGCGGGCCATGGCGGCAATCGCGCGGGCCGCCGGATGGTCCGAAGCCTGCGCAAGCGCAGCCGCCACGCGCAGGACTTCCGCATGGCTGGCGCCTGCTGTCTGCATGCCGACAGGGTGCAGCGTGTCGGCCGTCAGCGTGCCGGTCTTGTCGAAGGCAATGCCCTTGAGCCGTGCCAGCCGTTCCAGCACGTCGCCGCCGCGCACGAGAATGCCGCGTTGTGCAGCCAGTCCGATCGCCAACGCATGCGTGAGGGGGGCTGCGAGTCCCAGCGAGCACGGGCACGCCACCACCAGCACGGCCAGTCCGGCCAGCATCGCGGCGTCCGCCACCTGCGCCGGAGCGCCTGCCCGGCTGCCCCAGAACCACGCGCTGGCCGCGGCCAGCGCCAGCACGCCCGGGATGAACAAGGCAATGATGCGGTCGACGGTGTCGCCCGCCAGCGATTTGCGCGCCAGCGCTTCACGCACCTGCCGGCCGATCTGCTGCCACCGGGTCTGCGAGCCGGCCACCGTGGCACGGACCAGCAGCGGGCGGCTGCCGTTGATGCTGCCGGCGTGCACCAGCGCCCCCGGTGGCTTGAACTGCGGCTCGCTCTGCCCGGTCAGGACGGCTTCGTCGCACTCCGAGCGGCCATCGACGACGATGCCGTCGACGGGCACGCGTTCGCCCGGCAGTATCCGCACCAGTTCGCCCGGCCGGATGTCGACGACGGCGCGCCAGCCTTCGGTGCCGCCCTCGACCACGCGCGCCTCGGCGCGTTCAGCCGCCAGCATCGGCGCGAGGCGGCGCGCGGTGCGTACGCGCACCTGCGCCTCAAGCAGGCGGCCCAGCGTAAACAGCAGCAGCACCATGGCGGCGGTGTCGAAATAGACCTGGCTCGAACCGCGCGATACCTGCCAACCTGAGTAGCAGTAGGCGGCGAGCACGCCGATGCAGACCAGGGTGTCGGTCGACAGCCGTCCCTGCCGCATGGCCTGCCACGCGCCTTCGGCAAATGGCCGCCCGAGCAGCAGCACCAGCGGCGTCGCCAGCGCCCACAGCAGCCAGTGAACCGGGCCACGCAGCCACGCTTCGTCGCCGGTAAACGCATCGGCGTAGAGCAGCCAGCTGAACAACATGACGTTCATGGCGAGAAACCCGCCGACGCCGAACCGGATCAGCGCGGCGGCGGCCTGCGGTTCCTCGTGCTCGCCATGGTGAACCTGATAAGCCAGGCAGCAGCCATAGCAGCAGAACCAGTGCGCTTCACCGTCCAGCTCGCGCTGCTGGCCCAGCCG
This sequence comes from Cupriavidus sp. L7L, assembly GCF_004353535.1. NCBI lineage: Bacteria > Pseudomonadati > Pseudomonadota > Betaproteobacteria > Burkholderiales > Burkholderiaceae > Cupriavidus > Cupriavidus sp. L7L. Next base: position 219,881 of record NZ_SMNY01000024.1, on the reverse strand, counting down.
TCCGACCGGCAACTGGCAGTGACTGCAGGCGTGCGAGGTTTCGATGGGCATAGGCGGCTTGTCTAATGCAGGTGGGCGCTCATCGGCACCACGCCGCGCGCGAGCGTGATCAGGCCGAGCAGGACGATGAACGCGCCGGCGGCGCGCACACCCTGCATGCGCCAGCCCGGGCGCGCCGCAGGCGCAGGCAGGAAGCTGGCGATGACGGGCTGCACCGGGATGCCCGCAGGCCGAGGCCGCGCGCGCCACCAGAGCCCGAGGCCACCCATCGCCAGCATGGTGGGCAAGGTGCCGAGCCCGAACGCGAGCATGATCTGCAGGCCGCCCAGTGCGGTGCCGCTGGCCGCCGCCTGCGCGGCAAAGGCGTAGACCAGCGGGCAGGGGAGAAAGCCGTTCAGCACGCCAAATGCCAGCGGCGCGCCAGGTCCGGGCCGGCGCAGCAAGGTGCGCAGCGATTGCGCCAGCCACTGCGCGCCCCCACCGCCCAGCGCATGGCCGCCTCGGCCGAGGAGCCCGGCCAGGTTCAGCCCGATCAACAGCATCAGCAGCCCGGACAGGATGGCCAGCCCGCGCTGCACCATGCTGGCCATGCTGCTTTCACCGGAGTGCCCGACGAGCAGCATGCCGAGATAGCCGGCCAGCGTGCCAAGGAACGCATAGCTGCCGATGCGGCCCAGGTTGTAGCCCAGGTGCCGCAGCAAGGTGGCAACGCGTCCGCCGGGCGCGGGGCCCAGGCCGCAGGCAAAGCCGCCGCACATGCCGGCGCAGTGCATGCTGCCGGCGACGCCTGCCAGGAAGACCAGCCACAGGTCGCTCATGGCCTCTCCCGCTACTTGCGTAACGCCAGGTAGGCCACCCAGGCAAAGAAGCCAACCGTCATGATGACGAAGATCCAGAAGGCGATCGCTTCGGCAAGGGTCATGACCGGCTCCGCTTATAGGCTTATAGGAACTGCAGGCCGAGCACGTTCAGCGCGAGTTCGCCGAACAGGAAGGCCAGGTTCAGCAGGGCCAGCGCGAGCAGCAGTCTCGGTATCATGGTCGGCTCCGATGGTATGGCGGACGGTCGGCGGGCGGTTGGCTTAGCGCGTCAGGTCCAGCCCTGGCCCGAGCCCGCCCCAGTAGGCATAGCCGTAGTACAACGCCCAGACGAACAACACCAGGTAGACCACCAGCAGCCACACATTGATGCGGCCATGCCGCGCCTGGATATGGCCGCCGCCGTAGTCTTGGGTCTGCCGGTGATGCGGCTCTTCCGGCACGGCGGGCGGGCTGTCGCGTTCATCATTCATGGCCGGATGCCTCCGCTTCGTCGTCCTTGACTTCGGCCCGGTAGGCCTTGTACTTGATGGCTTCGACGTCTTCGAACAGCCCCGACAGCACGGCCCAGATAAACACGCAGACCGCGCCGAGGCTCATGAAGAAGGCCACCACGAATTGCAGCAAGGTGAGTTCGGCCATGCTCGTTCCCTCTGGCTAGCGCTCGTCGGCAAATGCGAAACCATGCCGCCTGGCCCACGCCTCGCCGGCATAGGTGCTTGGCTGGCCGGGCTGTCCCGATTGGCCCGCCGCCGGCGCGCGATAGGCGTGGCGCGATTCGTCGGCGCGCAGGCCGGGGTCGTTCAGCGCGGCTTTCTGCCCGGGCGGGATCGGCAGCGGCTGGCCGGTCAGGGGATCGGTGTAGGCCGACAGCGACAGGACAAAGTAGGCCAACGCCCAGCGATCGTCTTCGGACACCGTGTCGCTGAACGACGGCATCGGCGTGCCGGACAGCCCCGTGCTCATGGTGCGGAAGATGTCCTTCACCGATGCCCCGGACTTGAACTGCCCGGTGGTCAGGTTGGCCGGCGGGATCGGGAAGCCGAAATCGTCCTCGAGTCCGGCCGCCTTTTCGCCATCGCCCTTGCCGGTGCGCCCGTGGCATTCCCAGCATTTGGCGCGGTCCCAGGCCTGCTTGCCGCGCTGGATCAGTTCGGCCGAGGGCTTGGGCGGCACGCCGATAAAGATCGGCGCGAGCGGCGGCTCTTCGAGGAAGTAGAAGTAGGGCTTGTCGGGATTGCTGCGGTCGGCCGCCAGTACGTACTTGATGTACTGGATCACTGCCAGCCGGTCTTTTTCCGGAAGTTCGTGCCAGCTCGGCATCGCGGTGCCGCGCACGCCGCGCGTGATGGTGCGCAGCAGGTCGCCGTCATCCGGCATGGAGCCGGACGGCGTGAGGCGGAACTTGAACACGCCCAGCGTGAAATTGCGCGGGCGGTCCTTCTGCATGAACGCGGCGGCCGGTCCGTTGCCATCGCCCTTGACGCCATGGCAGCCCAGGCAGCGACGCTCATACACGTTCTTGCCGTGCGCGATCCACTCCTCCGAACGCGGGATGCTCGTCTGCGAGGCCTCCATCTGCTGCGGCTCGAAGCGGTCACGCCACTTGCCGCGGTTGGTGCCCAGCTTTTGCAGGTAGGCCACCAGCGCGCGCAGGTCTTCCGTGTCGGCGATCAGGATCACGGTCTCGCCTGTGAATTCCTTGTTGGGGGTCAGGATCACGGGGTACTTCCCCCGCTCCGGGACATAGAGCAGGCCGGCCTGGTTGGGCGTCAGCGTGATGGTCTCGCTGCTGCCGAAATCGAACAGCTGCCGGGTCGCGGGCGTGTTCTCGACGGTGCGGCGCCCCTGCTGGTCGGTCACCAGCCGTGCGGTGTGCGGCTCGGAGAACAGCGCGGTGAAGCGCGGCATAATCGAGTCGGGCGACAACATGCGCGGATCCCAGAAGTGCGCCAGGTGCCAGGCATCGCTGAACTTCAGGCCGACGCGCGAGAGATCCGGGCCGATGCGCCGCGTCGAGAACAGGTGCGGCAGGTCAAACGCGTATTCGCCGGCCTGGGAGACCGGGCCCCAGCGCCGGGTCTCGCCGGTGACCGGGCGCACGAACTGCGAGTGGCAGTACCAGCAGCCTTCGCGCGTATAGACCTCGCGGCCCCGCAACTGCAGCGGCGTGTAGTCGGTGGCGCGTGCTTCCGTCCATTTCAGTTCGCCCAGGTCGGTGCGCACCACCTGGGTGACCTTGTCGGTGCGCGACTGCGGCTCCAGCATCGGCAGCACGCCCTGCACGAAGGCGGCCAGCGAGAGGCAGCCGAACCCCGCGATCAGTGCATAGAAGCGCAGGCCATAGCGGCCATCGGGGCGGCGCGGGGTCATGTTGACGCTCCGCGTGCGGCGCCCGTGGCGCTCGGTGCCGTGGCGGGCTCGGCCGCCATCACGGTGCGCATCAGGTTGTAGACCAGCAGCGACATGCCGATGTCCATCGAGATGCCGGCAGTCGTGCGCACCAGCCAGTAGGGCCGGATGGCTACCAGCGAGTCCAGCCATTCCACGCCCGCCATCAGCATGTAGCCCTGCTGCAGGCCGGCCATGGTCAGGTCCAGTCCCATCAGGCTGATGCCGAAGGTGATCAGCCAGAACGACCAGTTGCCGAGCCGCGCCGACCATAGCGGCCGCGCCACCAGCCTGGGTATCACGTAGACCGTGCCGCCGATGGCCCACACCACGAAGGTGCCGAATACCGTCAGGTGCGAGTGCGAGATGACGAAATCGCTGAAATGCGTTGGCTGCTGGATCGCGCGCAGGGCCTCGGTCGAGCCCTGGAAGCAGCCCGCGAGGTACATCAGCGAACCCATGATCAGGAATTTGGCGGTCAGGTTCTGGGTGAAGGTGTGCCAGCGGCCCATCATGGTGCCGAAGAAATTCTGCAACACCGTCCAGACCGGCACGATCAGCAGCATCGAGGTGATGATCGCCAGCGTCTCGGCCCAGTCGGCGATGGGGCTGTACAGGTAATGGTGGATGCCGACGAAGGGATAGAACAGCGCCAGCGACCAGAACCCCACCAGCGACAGCTTGTGGCTGTAGACCGGGTTCTGCACGCTCGCCGGCAGGAAATAGTAGATCAGCACGTAGCCGGCAGGCGTGATCCACAGCCCCACGATGTAGTGGATGAACAGGCCGTGGAAGGCGGCGCTGTTGATGCCGGTGATGGTGTACGGCAGGATAAAGCTGCCGAGTACCAGGTTCATCACGGTCCAGACAAAGGCGCCGATCAGGTACCACACTGCCACATAGAGTTGCGGCTCGCGCCGGTGCGCGATCGTCATCAGGAACTGCACGGTGGTGACCGTCACCACGAAGAAGATGATGGCGTCGATCGCAAGCGGGAATTCGCCGGCCTCCAGGCCCTGGTTGTAGCCGAGCATCAGCGACGCCATGCCGGCAACCAGGCCCAGGTTCCACAGCCATACCAGCCAGTGTCCCCACCGGCCTTTCCATACCGGCACGCCGCACAGGCGCGGCAGCAGGTAGTAGCACAAGCCGATGAACAGCGTGGAGAAGGCGCCAAAGATCACGCCATTGACATGCATCGGCCGCAAGCGGCCGAAAGTCAGGTATTGCGAGGTCCCCAGGTAGTCTGGGAAGTTGAACAGGCTGGAGATGGTCACGCCGATGCTGGGCGTGAACATCAGCCAGAACAATCCCCAGTAGAGCCACTTGAGAATAAGCCCGCGGTCGATCAGCGAATCCAGGTCAGGAAATGCTTCGGATGGGTCCGATGTCGCGCGGGCGGCAGTCATATGCTTTTATCTCCCTTCGTTATCGCAGCCGGCCACGCGCTCAGTGCCTGCCTGGATCGAGCTTGCTGTTGCGGTTCGAGTAGTAGATGTAGGCCTCGAGCGCTTTCATGGCGGGCCCGTTGGGGTCGATCTTCTCGCCTTCGTTGGGTTTCTCGATGCACCAGTTGATCATGTCCCGCAGCGTGGCGAACTCGTTCATCTGTTCCTGGAACTTGGGAAACTCATGCGGATGGGTGTCCGACGCATAGGGGTGGCACATGGCGCAGGCAACACCGGTGTTCGACAGCTTGACGTTCAGCCGCTGCTGCGCACCGGGATCGCCGTGGAACAGCTGGTCGCCGACCTTCACCTGTTCCATGAACACCTCTTCAAACGCTTTCAGCTGATCTGCCGTGTGGGGTTCCTTGTGCGCCATCGGCTGGTCGCTGTCGTAGCCGAGCAGCAGCAACACGGCTACCCCAGCCGCCAGGGCCCGGGCATGCCATTTGTCGTTCTTCATCATTCGCTCCTCACGCATTTCTGCGCCGGATCAGGGGTGCCGGCCGGGCTAGATCCGATCGGCCACGCGCGGGCTGAGCACCTGGTTGCGGTTGTCCTCAGTGCCGGAATCCGCCGGCTGGTCGGCGAAGACCGTCTTGCGCCACATCTTGTATTCGTTCTCCACCCGTCCCTGCGGGGTCATGGTCAGCGTGCTCCAGCCCACGCCGTCGAAGTGATCGCCCGGATCGGCGCGAATCATCGGCTTGGTCAGCAGCGGCACGCCTTCCGGCGCGTAGGGCCATGGCCACGACGTGGCCAGCATGCCGATCGAGCGCACCTTGCCGATCTCGTTGTAGAGCACCTGGTGCGTATGACCGTGGATATTGGTGACGTTGGCGTAGGGCTTGAGGATTTCATGCGCCTCGCGCCAGTCGCGGATCCAGAAATTCCAAGGCGGGTAGTACTCGTACAGCGGCGTATGCGTGAACAGGATGACCGGGCTGCTCTTGGGCCAGTTCGACAGCGTGCTGTTGAGCCAGCGCATTTGCTTTTCGCCGATCGCCGACCAGGCACCACCCAGCGTGCCGTCGAGCGTGGCCATATGTCCCATGCGCTCTTTCGGCGTCATCTTGCGTGCCGTCCAGAAGTCAGGTGCGGCAGCGACCGTATTCAGGCCGATCACGCGCACGCCTTTGTGGTCGAAGGTCCAGGGCGTGTTGCCGAAGGTCTTGTTCCAGGTCGACCCCATGTCGAGGTACCAGTCGTGCTCGCCCGGGATGAAGACCTTGCGGACCTTCACTTCCTTCAGCAGTTCGGCGCCGAGTTGCAGCTCGACAGGATCGCCCAGCTGCGCCAGGTCGCCGCCGAAGATCATGAAGTCAGCCGGCGGATTCATCGCCTGCACTTCCTTGAAGGCGCGCACCGTCTTTTCCACGAAGCGGGAGTTGAGCTCCCTCGGATAAAGGTGCGTGTCGGAGACCCAGGCAAAGCGGAAGCTCTGCCCGGTTTGCCCGTAGGCCACCTCAAGAGTGTTCAGGAGCGGGAAGAACCCGCATGCGGCGGCGCCCGCAACGCCTTTGAGCAGCGCCTGGTGCAGGAAGGTGCGGCGCGTCCATACTGCTGCGCCTTCCGGGCGATCGCCCGGACCGGCCAGGGTCCGGTGCAACTCGCGTCGTTCGAGTTGGAATGAGTTCATCTGGCGGTCCTCCGCCCCCCGGGGGATGATGAAGTTGGCAGCGGCGAAACTGAACGCGCTATTTCTTTTTCAGTTCGATCGAGAGTTTCGCGGTCTGGCCGCCGGCTACCGTGACTGGCGTCTCGGTATCGCCGGTGTAGTACTGCGTGGCAACCAGGGTGTAATTGCCTGGTGGAACGTCGTCGATGCGGAAGCTGCCGTCTTCGCCGGTCAGCGCGTAGTACGGGCTATCGGCGACATAGATGTGGGCCAGCATCCAGCCGTGCGCGTCGCACTCGACCCGGACCAGCCCGGGCCGCGGAAGTTCGCGCGTGATCTTGACCCCTTTCTCGGGTAGCGCAAGGTTGAATGCCGTGCGCTGTCCGTAGAAGCCGTGGGTGTTGTGCAGTATTGGATCAGAGCTGGTGACTTCAAGCTTGCCGGCTCGGATCACCTGCACGGCAGGCTTGAAAATGCAGTGTTCCTGGTCGAGCACCGGGATCTTGTCGGGGGTACCCCAGGCCTTCCCTTTGGGCACTTCCTTCAGGTACACGACGGCATCCTGGACGCCTTTGCCGGCGCCCACGCGGATCTGTGGTTCATCGCGCGGGCCGCCGCAGACTTCGCGGTCCTTGGTGGGGATGATCTTGCGGATCGGGACGGTGCCCTGGAAAGTGACCTTGCCTTCGATCTTGCCGCCCCCGCTGACCGGGGCGACTTCATAGGCAAAGGTGGGGACGCTGAACAGGCTGAGTACTGCCAGTTGCATGCAGCAAGCTTTGCGAAGAAAGAAACACATGCTGTTTCCCCGCCTTTCAGCGCCATGCGGTGCGCTCGCTCTTGTTGTTCCCCCCGGACATGCAAGGCGCAGCAGGATGCTATGGGTTGTCGCTGAAGCATAGTACGCAGGCTGCCCAATGCAAAGTGCAACGGACATTTGGTGCGGCAGCACGTGATGGGACGGACGCAGCCAGCCAGCGTGCGCTTGACAGTGCGTACTACCGTGGCCCGCTGTCGCTGCTGCAAGTCGCGTACAGCCACCTCAAGGCCTACGAGGCCCATCGGAGCCACTTTCGATAAACGAGGCAGACACCAGCAGGGTAGAACAGGCGGCGGTCACCGCGGACGCGCTCTAGCTCGATTGCCGGGTAATTGATGTCGCTGATGGACCACGGCCGGGCGGCCGCCGACAGTTCACGCATGCCTGGTCCTCCTGGAAATTGCCGCAAGGGCAGGGCTTCGGGGGGCTTTCATGGTGCGCGGCTCCCGGAGCGAGTCCGGGATCACGGCGACAGTGCAGAGACTAGCATTTACCCTAATTAGTTTCCCGGCCACGTCACAGGCGTGCCGGCCGGGCACGCCGCCGATGAATGCCAAAGTGCTTGCGGAATCCCCTGTAAGGGACGGAAAAGCAAGGGAAATCGGGGTAGGAATATGGCGCCGGGGCAACCGCCAAACGGGCCGGCGAAGGCATCTGCGATGGTATGATTAGCCCCAATTCTCGGGCCCGGGGGGTATTTTGAGGCGCAGGCGGCACGCCGCGCCGGCTCCCGCGCAGCCCGGCTTCTGAACATTGCTATAGCCCCGATACCAGGCTGCGCGCGGTACCCAAGACGGACCGCTGGCGGCCGATACCACACGAGAAACCGTGCGACTATCCTCGATCAAGCTGGCGGGCTTCAAGTCATTCGTCGATCCCACCAATTTCCAGGTGCCGGGCCAACTGGTCGGCATCGTCGGTCCCAACGGCTGCGGCAAATCCAACATCATCGACGCGGTGCGCTGGGTGCTGGGCGAGTCACGCGCTTCGGAGCTGCGCGGCGAGTCCATGCAGGACGTGATCTTCAACGGTTCCACCGCGCGCAAGCAGGCCGGCCGGGCCAGCGTCGAACTGGTGTTCGACAACGCCGAAGGCCGCGCCGCCGGCCAGTGGAGCCAGTACGCCGAAGTGGCGGTCAAGCGCGTGCTGACCCGCGACGGCACCTCGTCCTACTACATCAACAACCAGCCGGTGCGCCGGCGCGATATCCAGGACATTTTCCTGGGCACGGGCCTGGGCCCGCGCGCCTACGCCATCATCGGGCAGGGCATGATCTCGCGCATCATCGAGGCCAAGCCCGATGACATGCGCATCTTCCTGGAAGAAGCCGCGGGGGTGTCCAAGTACAAGGAGCGCCGGCGCGAGACCGAGAACCGCCTGTCCGACACGCGCGAAAACCTGACCCGCGTCGAGGACATCCTGCGCGAACTCGGCACCAACCTGGAAAAGCTGGAAGGCCAGGCCGAAGTCGCCCAGCGCTTCAAGACGCTGCAGTCCGATGGCGAAGAAAAGCAGCACCTGCTGTGGCTGCTGCGCAAGCGCGAGGCGCAGGTCGAGCAGGAACGCCACCAGCGCGCCATCGAGCAGGCCCAGATTGACCTGGAAGCGCAGACCGCGCAGCTGCGCCATGTCGAGGCCGAGCTGGAAACCATGCGCGCCGCGCACTATGCCGCATCCGACGGCATGCATGCGGCGCAGGGCGCGCTGTACGAAGCCAATGCCGAGGTCAGCAAGCTCGAGGCCGAGATCCGCTACGTGGTGGAGTCGCGCAACCGCGTGCAGGCCCAGATTGCCGCGCTGACGGCGCAACGCGAGCAGTGGCAGGGCAAGGCCGAGCAGGCCACCGACGAACTGGCACAGGCCGAAGAGAACCTGGCCGTGGCCGAGGGCCGCACGGTCGAGGCGCAGGAGGCGGTGGCGCACAAAAACGACGAGCTGCCGACGCTGGAAGGCCAGTGGCGCGATGCCCAGCAGCTGCTCAACGAGCAGCGCGCCGGCATCATGCAGGCCGAGCAGGCGCTCAAGCTCGAAGCCGCGCAGCAGCGCAGCGCCGACCAGATGCTGCAGCAGCTGGAGCAGCGCCGCGAGCGCCTGTCGGCCGAGGAAAAGGGCCTGGACCGTCCGGATGAAACCCGGCTGGAACAGGGCCGCGCCGAGCTGGCCGAGCAGGAGGCGCTGGTCGAGGAAGCCCAGGCCGTGCTGGCCGATGCCGAAGAAAGCGTGCCGCGCCTCGATGAAGAGCGCCGCGCCGCGCAGGCGCGCGTGCATAGTGAAGCCGCCGCGATCGCGTCGCTGGAAGCGCGCCTGCATGCGCTGCGCCAGCTGCAGGAGAACGTGCAGACCGACGGCAAGGTGCAGCCCTGGCTGGCGAAGCACGAGCTGGCCGAGCTGCCGCGCCTGTGGAAGAAGGTCCATATCGAGCCGGGCTGGGAAAACGCGCTGGAATCCGTGCTGCGCGAGAAGCTGAACGCGCTGGAAATTTCCAACCTGGACTGGGTCAAGGCCTTCCTGACCGACGCGCCGCCGGCCAAGCTCGCGTTCTACTCGCCCCCGGCCGCGGCCCGTCCGCTCGAAACGCCGGCGGGGCTGCGTCCGCTGATGTCGCTGGTGCAGATCACCGAGCCGGGCATCCGCGCAGTGATGCAGGACTGGCTGGCCGATATCTTCGTCGCCACCGACATGGCGCAGGCGCTGGCCACGCGCGGCACGCTGCCCGAAGGCGCGTCGTTCGTGGTGGCCGAAGGCCACCTGGTGGGCCGCAACGCGATCCAGATCTACGCCGCCGATTCCGAACAGGCCGGCATGCTGGCGCGCGAGCAGGAAATCGAAAACCTGCAGAAGCAGGCGCGTGCGCAGGCGCTGCTGTCTGACGAAGCCAAGACCCAGGCAGTACGTGCCGAGGCTGCGTACACGCAGGCCAGCCAGGCGCTGGGCGAGGCCCGCACGCGCGCCGAGCAGGCCACGCGCCGCGTGCATGCGCTGCAGATGGACGTGCTCAAGCTGTCGCAGGCGATGGAGCGCTATTCCGCGCGCAGCGGCCAGATCCGCGAGGAGCTGGAAGAAATCCACGCGCAGATCGAAGAGCAGCGCGCGATCCGTGCAGAATCCGAAGCCAGCTTCGAGCAGCACGACGCCGCGCTGGCCGAGATGCAGGCCTCGCACGAAGACCAGCAGATGGCCTTCGAGGCGCTGGACAGCAAGCTGTCGGCCGCGCGCCACCAGCTGCGCGACTTCGAGCGCGCTGCGCAGGAAGCGCTCTTTGCCGAGCGCAACCTGTCCAGCCGCATCGACGAACTGCGCCGCAATATCCAGGTCGCGGCGGACCAGGCCGAGCGCATCGCCGAATCGCTGGAGAACGCCCGCGCCGAGCTTGAAACCATCAACGAGCAGACCGCGCATACCGGCCTGCAGGACGCGCTGGAACTGCGCGCCGAGAAGGAAGCCAGGCTCACCGTCGCGCGCACCGAACTCGATGCGCTGTCGGCGCAGCTGCGCCAGTTCGACGAGCAGCGCCTGGCCGCCGAGCGCAGCCTGCAGCCGCTGCGCGACCGCATCACCGAGCTGCAGCTCAAGGAGCAGGCCGCGCGCCTGAACCAGGAGCAGTTCAGCGAGCAGCTGACCACGGCGCAGGTCGACGAGGCCGGGCTGGCGCACAAGCTCACCGGCGACCTGAAGCCGTCGTACCTGCAGGGCGAAGTCACGCGCATCAACAACGCCATCAACGCGCTGGGCCCGGTCAACATGGCCGCGCTCGAGGAACTGGCGGCGGCGCGCGAGCGCAAGACCTTCCTCGATGCGCAGTCGGCCGACCTGAACGACGCCATCAACACGCTGGAAGACGCGATCGCCAAGATCGACCAGGAAACCCGTGCGCTGCTGCAGGGCACCTTCGACCAGGTCAACCACCATTTCGGCGAGCTGTTCCCGTCGCTGTTCGGTGGCGGCCAGGCGCGCCTGATCATGACCGGCGAGGAAATCCTCGACGCCGGCGTGCAGGTGATGGCGCAGCCCCCGGGCAAGAAGAACTCGACCATCCACCTGCTGTCGGGCGGCGAGAAGGCGCTGACCGCGATTGCGCTGGTGTTTGCGATGTTCCAGCTCAACCCGGCGCCGTTCTGCCTGCTGGACGAGGTGGACGCGCCGCTGGACGATGCCAACACCGAGCGCTACGCCAACATGGTGGCGCGCATGTCGGACAAGACTCAATTCGTTTTCATCTCACATAACAAGATCGCCATGGAAATGGCTCATCAACTCATTGGCGTGACCATGCAGGAGCAAGGCGTTTCGCGGATCGTGGCCGTGGATATGGACGCGGCGGTTTCGATGGCGGAGGCAGCATGAGCCGTAAGCAGGAGCCCCGAGACCACAATGCTGTGACCAACATGGGCGCTTTGGAGATTGCAGCATGAAGCTGAACATGGACCTGCAGACCGCGCTGATCGTCGCGGGTTTGGTATTCCTGGTGCTGCTGTTTGGCTACAACCAGTGGCAGATCCGCAAGGCGCGCCGTCCGCGCGAGCTGAGCCCCGAGGACGACCTGCCGCCGATGCGCGAGCCGGTGGTCGGCCAGGCCACTGCCCCGGAGACCGCGGCGCGGCTGCACGAGGCCAACGCCGAGTCGGTGCAGCGGCGCGAGCCGACGCTGGCGCCGGGCACGCCGGCAGCATCGTCGCAGCCCAACCACGTGGCCGCCGCGGCCGCGGCCGCGGCCAGCACCGCCGATGCTGACGAGGCCGTGGCCGAGGAAGTCGCGGTGGCTGCCGGCGTGGTGCAGGCCGAGCCCGGCGCCGCGGCCGGCGACGCCGAGGCCGAATCCGCCCCGGCGACGGGCCCCGCTGTGGCCGATGCGCCGGCAACCGCTGCGGCGCCCGTACCCGCCCCAGCGCCGGCACCGATCCCGGCCCCGGTTCCGGCCCCGCTCGCCGCCGTTCCCGACGGCCAGCCCGCGCCGGCCGTGGTCGATCCGCTGATCGACTGCATCGTGCCGCTGCACCTGGAGCGCAAGGCCTCCGGCGACCGCATCCTGCCGCTGACCGGCCGGCTGCGCCGTGCCGGCACCAAGCAGGTCCATATCGAGGGTCTGCGCGCCGAAGCCAATGCCTGGGAACCGGTCACCGCCGGCCACCAGTACGAAGACCTGCAGGTCGGCGTGCAGCTGGCCAACCGCAGCGGCCCGCTCAATGCGCTGGAGTTCTCCGAGTTCATCACCGCGGTGGAATCGCTGGCCGAGGCGCTCGACGCCTCCGCCGACCTGCCCGACATGAGCGAGACCGTGGCCAACGCGCGCGAACTGGATGGCTTTGCCGCCGGCAGCGACGTGCAGCTGGGCGTCAATGTGATTTCCGACGGCGCACCGTGGTCGGCCGCCTACGTGCAGAACGTGGCCACGCAGGACGGGCTGGTGCTGTCGCGCGATGGCACGCGCTTTATCCGCTATCAGGCCAATGCCGAAGGCGTGCAGCGCCCGCTGTTCACGCTGCAGTTCGGCGACACCAACTTCCTGCGCGATGATTTGACGGTCAAGTCCGGGCGCCAGATCACGCTGCTGCTCGACGTGCCGCTGGCGGACCAGGGCGCCAGGCCGTTCAAGACGGTTTGCGAATACGGCAACACGCTCGCCCAGCGCATGGGCGCGCAACTGGTCGACGACAATATGCGCCCGCTGACCGAAGCCTCGTTCATCGCCATCTTCAGCCAGCTGGAAACGCTGTACCAGAAGCTGGAAGCGCGCGGCATGCCGGCCGGCTCGCCGGTGGCGCTGCGCTTGTTCAGCGTCTAGCCGGAGCCTGCCATGACCGCAAAACCACGCGGCGCGCAGGCTGAAGCCTCCGCGCCCGCCGGCGGCTTGCCGCCCGAAGCCGCAGCCAGGCGCGTCGCCTGGCTGCACGATGAGCTCAACCGCCACAGCTACCAGTACTACGTGCTGGACGCGCCCACCATCCCGGATGCCGAGTACGACGCGCTGTTCGCCGAACTGATGGCGCTCGAGCTGGAGCATCCCGAGCTGCAGTCGCCGGATTCGCCCACGCAGCGCGTCGGCGGCGAGGCGCTGGCCGCCTTCGACACGGTGCGCCACCGCGTGCCGATGCTGTCGCTGAACAACGGGTTCGCCGACGACGACGTGCTCAACTTCGACCGCCGCTGCGCGCAGGGCCTGGGCCGCACCGCACCCGCGGCGGGCGAGGCCGACCTGTTCAGCGCGGCTGACGCGGTGGAGTACTCCTGCGAGCTGAAGTTCGACGGGCTGGCCATGTCGCTGCGCTATGAAGACGGCCGGCTGGTGCAGGCCGCCACCCGCGGCGACGGCGAGACCGGCGAGGACGTGACCGTCAACGTGCGCACCATCAAGGCGATCCCGCTGAAGCTGCGCGGCCAGGCGCCGGCGGTACTGGAAGTGCGCGGCGAGGTCTTCATGTATCGCCGCGATTTCGACAAGCTCAACGCGCGCCAGGCGGAAGCCGGCGAAAAGACCTTCGTCAATCCGCGCAACGCCGCTGCCGGCAGCCTGCGCCAGCTCGATCCGCGCATCACCGCGAAGCGGCCGCTGTCGTTCTTCGCCTATGGCCTGGGCGAGCTGCACGGCGTGGACCGCCCGCCCACGCACAGCGCCATGCTCGACGGCTTCGATGCGCTGGGCCTGCCGGTGTGCAAGGAACGCGCCGTGGTCAAGGGGGTGCAGGGATTGCTCGGTTTCTACCGCGATATCGGCAAGCGCCGTGATGACCTGCCATACGATATCGACGGCGTGGTCTACAAGGTCAACGCGCTGGCCGAGCAGGACCGGCTGGGCTTTGTCTCGCGCGCGCCGCGCTTTGCGCTGGCGCACAAGTTCCCGGCGCAGGAAATGACCACCATCGTCGAGGACATCGAGGTGCAGGTCGGCCGTACCGGCGCGATCACGCCGGTGGCGCGGCTGCAGCCGGTGTTCGTCGGCGGCGTGACCGTGACCAATGCCACGCTGCATAACGAGGACGAGATCCGCCGCAAGGATGTCCATATCGGCGACACCGTGATCGTGCGCCGCGCCGGCGACGTGATCCCGGAGGTGGTGGCGGTGGTTGTTGAGCGCCGTCCGGCGGATGCGCGCGCCTTCGTGATGCCGACGGCCTGCCCGGTGTGCGGTTCGCATATCGAGCGGCTGGAAGACGAGGCGATCGCGCGCTGCACCGGCGGCCTGATCTGCGCGGCACAGCGCAAACAGGCGCTGCTGCATTTTGCGCAGCGCCGTGCCATGGATATCGAAGGGCTGGGCGACAAGGTGGTCGAGCAGCTGGTGGACCAGGGCATCGTGCGCACGCCGGCCGACCTGTACAAGCTTGGCGTGGCCAAGCTGGCGGCGCTGGAGCGCATGGCCGACAAGTCGGCGACCAACCTCGTCGCGGCGATCGAGGCGTCGCGCGAGACGACGCTGAACCGCTTTATCTTCGCGCTCGGCATCCGCCACGTGGGCGAGGCCACCGCCAAGGATCTCGCCAGGCATTTCGGCAAGCTCGACGGGCTGATGGCCGCCGACGAAGCCGCGCTGCTCGAGGTCAACGACGTCGGCCCGGTGGTGGCGCAGTCGATCGCGCACTTCTTTGGCGAGCCGCATAACGTCGAGGTCATCGAACAACTGCGCGCCGCAGGCGTACACTGGCCGGAGAGCGAGCCGGCCGCCAGGACGCCGGCGCCGCTGTCGGGCAAGACCTTCGTGCTGACCGGCACGCTGCCGACGATGTCGCGCGAGGACGCCAAGGAATTGCTAGAGGCCGCGGGCGCCAAGGTGGCGGGCTCGGTGTCGAAGAAGACCGACTATGTGGTCGCTGGCGCCGAAGCCGGCAGCAAGCTGGACAAGGCCGAGGCGCTGGGCGTGCCGGTGCTGGACGAGGCCGGCATGCTCGCGTTGCTGGCAGAAGCGGGCGCCGCGCCCGCGCAGGATTAGACCGGGGAAACAGCCATGATCCGCGAGATTCTCAAGATGGGCGATCCGCGCCTGCTGCAGGTGGCGCGGAAGGTCGAGCGTTTCAATACGCCCGAACTGCGCACGCTGATCGAAGACATGTTCGACACCATGGACCACGCCAACGGCGCGGGGCTGGCCGCGCCGCAGATCGGCGTGGACCTGCAGGTGGTGATCTTCGGCTTCGACCGCAACCCGCGCTATCCGGATGCGCCGATGGTGCCCAAGACGGTGCTGATGAACCCTGTGCTGGAGATGCTGTCGGACGAGCTGGAAGACGGCTGGGAAGGGTGCCTGTCGGTGCCCGGCCTGCGCGGGGTGGTGCCGCGGCATGTGCGGCTGAAATACAGCGGGTACGACCTGATGGGCAACCGGATCGAGCGGGTTGCCGAGGGCTTCCATGCGCGCGTGGTGCAGCATGAGTGCGACCACCTGCAGGGCATTCTTTACCCGATGCGGATCCGGGATTTTTCGCGGTTTGGGTTTACCGAGATCCTGTTTCCGGATTTGCCGGCCAATAGCGACGAGTGATCGCCTGCTGCCGGTTTGCTCCCCTCTCCCGCAAGCGGGAGAGGGGAGCACGCAATCGGTACAGACATGAGGCTGTGGCAATTTGCCAAAGTCTGTCAAGAAAAGCGGCCATCGCGGCCGCTTTTTTCACATCAGAACTTCTCGAACTGCCCCAGGAACCGCCACTTCCCCGGCGGCAGGTCGCCCAGCACCACGCGGCCCATGCGCACGCGCTTCAGGCCAACCACTTCCAGCCCGACCTGCTCGCACATCCGGCGGATCTGGCGCTTGCGGCCCTCGCGCAGCACGAAGCGCAGCTGTTCTTCGTTCTGCCAGCTGACCTTGGCCGGCTTGAGCAGCACGCCGTCCAGCGACAGGCCGTGGCGCAGCAGCTCGAGCTGGTCGGCGGGGAATGCCTCGCTGACATTGCGCTCGACCGCACCTTGCGGGCCGTGCCAGACCACGCGCACCAGGTACTCCTTCTCGACGTTCGAATCCTCGCCGATCAGCGCGCGCGCGACGCGGCCATCCTGCGTCAGCACCAGCAGGCCGGTTGAGTCGATATCGAGGCGGCCGGCGGGCGCCAGGCTCTTGCGTTGCCACGGCGCGAAACGCTTGCGCGACGGGTCGCCTTCCCACTGGTTCTCGGCGGTGAACAGCACCGCGGCGGGCTCGTAGCCGTCCTCGGCCTGGCCGGAGACGTATCCCACCGGCTTGTGCAGCAGCACGGTGACGCGCTCGCCCTGTTCCGAGCGCGCTTCCTGCAGGATCTCGATCTCGGCATCCGGGCGGATACGGCTGCCCAGCTCCGTCACCGGCTTGCCGTCGACCAGCACCCAGCCGCGCGGAATCCATTCATCGGCTTCGCGGCGCGAGCACAGGCCGAGTTCGGACATGCGCTTGGACAGGCGCACCAGGCCGTCGTCATGGGTAGCCTCGGGCGCGGCATCGGCGCGGGCGGGCTGCTGCGGGCGCGGGGCCGGTGCCTGCGGCCGGGAGGTGCCGGCGGTGCGGATGCGGTCCGCGGCATCGCTGAAGCGGCGCGCCGGCGCCGAGCCTTCGCGGCGGCGTTCGCCGGTGGGGGCAGGGCGACGGGGACGGTTTTCGTCGTCGCCGTAGCGCCGCGGACGGTTGTCGTCATCGCCAAAGCGCCGCGGCGGACGCGACTCATTGCCTTCGAAGCGGCGTGGGCGGGCTTCGCCGCGGTCGTCGCCATAGCGGCGCGGACGGTTGTCGTCATCGCCAAAGCGCCGCGGCGGACGCGACTCATTGCCTTCGAAGCGGCGCGGGCGGGCTTCGCCGCGATCGTCGCCATAGCGGCGCGGACGGTTGTCGTCGTCGCCGAAGCGCCGCGGCGGACGCGATTCATTGCCTTCGAAGCGGCGCGGGCGGGCTTCGCCGCGATCGTCGCCATAGCGGCGCGGACGGTTGTCGTCGTCGCCGAAGCGCCGCGGCGGACGCGATTCATTGCCTTCGAAGCGGCGCGGGCGCGCTTCGCCACGATCGTCGCCATAGCGGCGCGGACGGTTGTCGTCGTCGCCGAAGCGCCGCGGCGGACGCGATTCATTGCCTTCGAAGCGGCGCGGGCGCGCCTCGCCACGATCGTCGCCATAGCGGCGTGGACGTTTGTCGTCGTCGCCAAATCGCCGCGGCGGACGCGACTCATTGCCTTCGAAGCGGCGCGGACGAGCCTCACCACGATCGTCGCCGTAGCGGCGCGGACGATTGTCGTCGTCGCCAAAACGTCGAGGCGGGCGCGCTTCGCCTTCGGCACGGCGCGGCCGTGCCTGGCGCTCGCCGTCAGCGGGCCGCGGCGGACGCGGCTTGCGCACGTCGCCGCCCGATTGCGCTTCGCCTGGCGCGCGGCGGCCGGCACTCTTGCCGCCGTCATTCTGCTGCGCACGCTTGATGCCTTCGGTCACGGCCCGCACGCGGTTGCGGTTCAGGTCCGAAACCCGCACCGGGCGGTTGCCGGTCTTGCGCGCGGCCGTGCCGGTATTGCTTGCGGCCTTGATGCCTAGCGTCTTGCGCTTCGGCGAATTGCTGTCGGTCATATCGTTGATGCTGTCCGCCGCCTCAGATTGCGAGGGCGGCGAGCAAGTCCTGTTCAAGCTGAATCTGCAATCGGTTGTCGGCGGCCAGGCGGCTGCCGTCTACCAGGAACACGTCTTCGACGCGTTCGCCCAGGGTGTTGATGCGTGCCGAATGCACGGACACGCGATGCCGTGCCAGTACGCGGGCGATGGCGTACAGCAGGCCGGTGCGGTCGTTGGCGGAAAGCGACAGCAGGTAATACTGGCCGCGCTCGTCCGCGCGCAGGTCCACGCGCGGCTTGATCGGGAAGCTGCGCGACTGGCGCGACAGGCGTCCCTGCGTGGGCTCGGGCAGGGCGTCCTGCTGGCGCAGCTTTTCGCAAAGCTCGTGCTCCACCAGCGCGATGATGTCGCGGTAGTTGCCACGGTAGTTGTCATTTCCTGCCATGCCGGGGTCCGTGACCTGGAACGTGTCCAGCGCGTAGCCGTGCCGGGTGGTGTGGATCTTGGCGTCCTGGATCGAAAACGCCTTGCGCTCGAAATAGCCGCAGATGCGCGCGAACAGGTCGGGCTGGTCCTGCACGTAGACAGCCACCTGCAGGCCTTCGCCCGCAGGCGAGATGCGTGCCTTCACCACGGGTGCGGGGCTGTCGACCTTGTCGTACAGGTGGCGCGTGAGCCAGGCGATATCGCGCGCATCGTGGCGCAGGAAGAAGGCCACGTCGAGCTGCGCCCACAGCCGCTTGCCGAGCTCGGGATCGAACGCCTTGAGCCGCAGCGTCGAGATGGTTTCTTCCTTGCGCTGCGCCCACAGCGAGTGCGAATCGACCCTGGCGCCGCCGAGCACGCGCAGCGTGATCCGGTACAGGTCTTCCAGCAGCTTGCCCTTCCACGCGTTCCAGACCTTGGGGCTGGTGCCGCGGATATCGGCCACCGTCAGCAGGAACAGCGCGGTCAGGTAGCGTTCGCTGCCGACCACGCGCGCGAAGGCATGAACCACTTCCGGATCGGTCAGGTCCTGCTTCTGCGCCACGTGGCTCATGGTCAGGTGGTGCTCGACCAGCCAGCTGATCAGGTCGGCATCTTCGCGCGCGATGCCATGCTGCTTGCAGAAGCGGCGCGCGTCCTGCGTGCCGAGCTTGGAATGGTCGCCGCCGCGGCCCTTGGCGATGTCATGGAACAGCGCCGCCACCCACAGGATCCACGGCTTGTCGAAGCTCGCCATCAGCTGGCTGCAGAACGGGAACTCGTGCGTGTGCTCGACGATGGCGAAGCGGCGCATGTTGCGCACTACCATCAGGATGTGCTGGTCCACGGTGTAGACGTGGAACAGGTCGTGCTGCATCTGCCCGACGATGCGGCGGAAGTTGATCAGGTAGCGCCCCAGCACACTGGTCTGGTTCATCAGCCGCAGCGCGTGAGTGATGCCTTGCGGCTCCTGCATGATGGCCAGGAACAGGCGGCGGTTTTCCGGGTCGTTGCGCCAGCTTGCGGTCATCACGGTGCGGGCGTTGTACAGCCCGCGCAGCGTGCGCGGCGACAGGCCCTTCACGCCGGGCGTGCGCTGGTACAGCAGGAAGGTTTCCAGGATCGCATGCGGATCGCGCTCATACACGTCGTCGCTGGTGATCTCCAGCATGCCCTGGCGCTCCACAAAGCGTTCGTTGAGCACGCGCGTGACCTGCGACTCGCTCGGGAACAGCATCGCCTCGATGTTCAGCAGCAGCACGCTGTTGAGCTGCGTGACTGCCTTCGCCGCCCAGTAGTAGCGCCGCATCAGCTGCTCGCTGGCGCGCTTGTTGGTGGTCTGGCGGTAGCCGAAGGATTCCGCCAGCGCGGTCTGCAGGTCGAACACCAGCACGTCCTGGCGCCGGCCCGCCACCAGGTGCAGGCGCGCGCGGATGGTCTTGAGCAGGCGCTCGTTGCGCGCCAGTTCCTGCGCTTCGCGCTGCGTCAGCAGGCCGCGCTCGAACAGTTCTTTCCAGCTGTCGCCCAGGCCCGCGGCCTTGGTCATCCACAGGATCACCTGCAGGTCGCGCAGGCCGCCCGGGCTTTCCTTGCAGTTGGGCTCGAGCGCGTAGGGCGTGTCCTGGTACTTGGCGTGGCGCTGGCGCATTTCCAGCAGTTTGGCCTGGAAGAAGGCGGCCGGGTCCAGGTCGGCGAGGTAGCGCGTGCGCATCGACTCGAACAGCTTGCGGCTCCCGGTCACCAGCCGCGCCTCCAGCAGCGAGGTCCGGATGGTGATGTCCTGGCGCGACTCGCCGATGCAATCGTCCACGGTGCGTACCGACGAGCCGATTTCCAGCCCCAGGTCCCAGCACAGGCCGATAAAGCGCTCCAGCCGCCCGGTGGTGTCCTGGTCGGGATCGGCGGGCAGCAGCAGCAGCACGTCGACGTCCGAATAGGGCAGCAACTCGCCGCGGCCGTAGCCGCCCACCGCCACCAGCGCCGCACCCGCGGGCATCTGCAGCCCGCGCCACGCCTCTACCAGCGCGGCGTCGACGGCGCGGCGCAGCCGCGTGATCAGCGTGCCGACGTTGGCGCTGGTATTGAAGTCGGCAAACAGGACCTGCTTGTCGGCTTTGAGCTGTTCGCGCACGCGCGTGGCCAGCAGAAGTTCCGGCGTGGTGTCCATGGAGAGGGCGGGGTGGTTCGTGGGCACGGCTGGAAAAATAAGGGCGCCGCTCAGGCGCCCTGGCTGGTGTGCGACCTCAGGCCGCGACGGATTCCGTAATGAAGGCCGGCGGCGCCGGTGTGCCGGCGGAGACCGTCAGCACTTCATACCCGGTCTCGGTGACCAGCACGGTGTGCTCCCACTGCGCCGACAGGCTGCGGTCGCGGGTCTTGACCGTCCACTGGTCGGGCATGGTGCGGATATCGCGCTTGCCGGCGTTGATCATCGGCTCCACGGTGAAGATCATGCCGGCCTTGATCTCGGCGCCGGTGCCGGCGCGGCCGTAGTGCAGGATCTGCGGGTCTTCGTGGAAGTTCTTGCCGATGCCGTGGCCGCAGTATTCGCGCACCACGCTGTAGCCGGCGGCTTCGGCGTGCACCTGGATGGCATGGCCGATGTCGCCGAGGCGCGCGCCGTGGCGTACCTGGGCGATGCCCTTCCACATGCATTCGTATGTCACCTGCGCCAGGCGCTTGGCCAGGATCGAGCCCTCGCCGGCGATGAACATGCGGCTGGTGTCGCCGTAGTAGCCTTCCTTGGTGATGACGGTGATGTCCAGGTTGACCGCGTCGCCGCTCTTGAGCACGCGCTCGCCGGGAATGCCATGGCAGATCACGTCGTTGACCGAGGTGCAGATCGCGCCGGGGAAGGGCGGGTAGCCGGGGGGCGCATAGTTCAGTGGCGCCGGCACGGTGCCTTGCACGTCACGCATGTAGGCGTGGCACAGGCGGTCCAGCTCGCCCGTGGTGACGCCCGGCTGGACGAAGGGCGTGATGTAGTCGAGGACTTCGGAGGCAAGGCGGCAAGCCACGCGCATCTGGGCGATGTCTTCGGCGGTGTTCAGGTAAATGCTCATGCTGCGTCGCCAAAAGTGATGGCGGGGCCACTGGCCGCGCCGAATTCGAAAGGTCAATGTCGGATTATCGCACCATCGGAGCCTGATAGCAGCCTGTGCCGAGGCGCTTTTGGACAGCGCCTCTCCAACGCGGGTGCTGCGGTTGCGATCCGGGCGGCTTGAGCGCCCGATGCTTTTCTTGCTAGAATAGCGGGCTGACTTGGTTGCGGCGCAACATTGCATCCGCCAGGCCGGTATTTTGCAGCATCTGCTGCACGGTTTCTTGGAAATCGTTTTTGGAAATCGCTGGCCCGCCTATCCGGGGTGTTCCTTTTCAGGAATGTCGGGGCGGGCTTCAGACCTAACCCTTTGGAGAATCACATGTCCGTTACCATGCGCGAAATGCTGGAAGCC
Source organism: Cupriavidus sp. L7L (assembly GCF_004353535.1). Classification (NCBI taxonomy): domain Bacteria; kingdom Pseudomonadati; phylum Pseudomonadota; class Betaproteobacteria; order Burkholderiales; family Burkholderiaceae; genus Cupriavidus; species Cupriavidus sp. L7L. The sequence goes on along the minus strand of NZ_SMNY01000024.1, from coordinate 198,381 downwards.
GGTTGCCACTTCGGCCACCAGACCCGCTTCTGGAACCCGAAGATGGCCCCCTTCATCTTCGGCCATCGCAACAAGATCCACATCATCAACCTCGAAAAGACGTTGCCGATGTTCCAGGACGCCATGAAGTACGTGCGTCAGCTGGCAGCCAATCGCGGCACCATCCTTTTCGTGGGCACCAAGCGCCAGTCGCGCGAAATCCTGGCTGAAGAAGCAGGCCGCGCCGGCATGCCCTACGTCGACGCCCGCTGGCTCGGCGGCATGCTGACCAACTTCAAGACGGTCAAGACCTCGATCAAGCGCCTGAAGGACATGGAAGCCGCCAAGGAAGCCGGCGCGCTGGAAACCATGAGCAAGAAGGAAGCGCTGATGTTCGAGCGCGAGATGATCAAGCTGGAAAAGTCGATCGGCGGCATCAAGGACATGGGCGGCGTGCCTGACGCCATCTTCGTGGTCGACGTCGGCTACCACAAGATTGCCGTGACCGAAGCCAACAAGCTGGGCATCCCCGTGATCGGCGTGGTCGATACCAACCACTCGCCGGACGGCATCGACTACGTGATCCCGGGCAACGACGACTCGAGCAAGGCTGTGGCCCTGTACGTGCGCGGCGTGGCTGACGCGATCCTGGAAGGCCGTGCCAACGCGGTGCAGGAAGTCGTTGAAGCCGCCCGCGGCGACGACGAATTCGTCGAAGTGCAGGAAGGCTGATAGCCTCCGGCCCGCTGTTTGAAAGGAACCCGATAGCGCGCACGTCAACATAAGACAGCAAGCATCGCTTGCCGCCCGGCATGCCGGGCAGCGCGCAGGGCGCAAGCCGGGGTACTTCGGCAGCAGGGCAAAAAAAGGGGGCACATCTGGCGCCCCCTTTTTTCGAATTTGAATTGTTGTCATCCGCCGCAGGCAATATCTGCCGCGGGTGCGCTGTAGACCCACCGACCGGGTGCCGCGGGCGACTGCCGGGGCCCGGCGCGAACCATTCAAGGAGTGACAAATGGCGGCAATTACCGCAAGCATGGTTGCAGAACTGCGCGCGAAGACCGACGCGCCGATGATGGAATGCAAGAAGGCCCTGACCGAGGCCGACGGCGACCTGAACAAGGCCGAAGAGCTGCTGCGCGTCAAGCTGGGCAACAAGGCCAGCAAGGCCGCATCGCGCGTGACCGCTGAAGGCGTGGTCGGTTCGTTCATCGACGGCACCACCGGCGCCCTGGTCGAACTGAACTGCGAGACCGATTTTGTCTCCAAGAACGACGACTTCCTGGCGTTCACGGCCAAGGTTGCCGAGCTGATCGCCAAGCAGAACCCGGCCGACGTGGCTGCGCTGTCGGCGCTGGAAATCGACGGCGTGAGCGTGGAAGCAACCCGTGCCGCCCTGATCGGCAAGATCGGCGAGAACATGACGATCCGCCGCTTTGTCCGTTACGCCAACGGCGGCAAGCTGGTTTCGTACCTGCACGGCACCCGTATCGGCGTGATGGTCGAGTTCGACGGCGACGAAGCCGCCGCCAAGGACGTGGCCATGCACGTGGCCGCCATGAAGCCGGTGTCGCTGTCGGCCGAGCAGGTCCCCGCCGACCTGATCGCCAAGGAGCGCAGCATCGCCGAGCAGAAGGCTGCCGAGTCGGGCAAGCCGGCCGAGATCGCCGCCAAGATGGTCGAGGGCTCGGTGCAGAAGTACCTGAAGGAGGTGTCGCTGTTCAACCAGCCGTTCGTGAAGAACGACAAGCAGACCGTCGAGCAGATGCTCAAGGCTGCCAACACGACCGTGAAGGGCTTCACCCTGTACGTCGTGGGCGAAGGCATCGAGAAGAAGCAGGACGACTTCGCCGCTGAAGTGGCCGCCCAGGTGGCCGCTGCCCAGAAGGGCTGATGTCAGGGGCGCGCCGGCCGGCCCTTATGGGACGGTCCGGGCGCCTATAATGCCGCAGGGGCGCCGCAAGGTGCCCCTCTGCATAAGTAGCGCAGTGATGCGTATTGCACTTTGCAGCACGTTGACTGCAGCAGTCAGTTTTCGCGGTCGTCTTCCTGTCGCCTGCCGCCAGGGCGGGGCGACCCCGAAAACCGGCTTTCTCCCGCCGGTGGCGCGCGATCCGCGCCGCCGGTGTCAAAAAATCAATCGTCTCATTTGTGTTCAGTCCCAAACGAGCGACTTGCTCCTGCCCGAGGGTAAACATGCCAGCCTACAAGCGCGTCCTTCTGAAACTGTCCGGTGAAGCCCTGATGGGCGACGATGCCTTTGGCATCAACCGCTCCACCATCGAGGCGATGGTGAACGACATTGCCGAGATCGTGAAGCTCGGCGTCCAGGTCGCGGTGGTCATCGGCGGCGGCAATATCTTCCGCGGTGTCGCGGGCGGCGCGGCCGGCATGGATCGCGCCACGGCCGACTACATGGGCATGCTGGCCACCATGATGAACGCGCTGGCCCTGCAGGACGCGATGCGCCACGCCAATATCGAAGGCCGCGTACAGTCCGCGCTGCGCATGGACCAGGTGGTCGAGCCGTACATCCGCCCGCGCGCGATTCGCCAGCTGGAAGAGGGCAAGGTGGTGATCTTCGCCGCCGGCACCGGCAACCCGTTCTTCACCACTGATACCGCCGCCGCGCTGCGCGGCTCGGAAATCGGTGCCGAGGTTGTGCTCAAGGCGACCAAGGTGGACGGCGTCTACACCGCCGACCCCAAGAAGGATCCGAGCGCCACGCGCTACACCACCATCAGCTTCGACGAGGCCATCTCGAAGAACCTGCAGGTGATGGACGCTACCGCCTTCGCCCTGTGCCGCGACCAGAAGCTGCCGATCCGCGTGTTCTCGATCGTCAAGCCGGGCGCGCTCAAGCGCGTGATCCTGGGCGAAGACGAGGGTACCCTGGTCCACGTCTGAGTCCGGCGCCCCCCGATGCCGCGCCACGGCGCTGGTGTCTGGCCGGGCAAAGAGTAGAATGATTCATTTTCGATCCCGCCCGGCGGGATCATGGTTGGCTGATTTCCGGAGGTTAACATGAGCGTCGCCGACACAAAGAAGAGCGTCGAGCAGAAAATGCAGAAGTCGATCGAAGCCTTCAAGGCCGATCTGGCGAAGATCCGCACTGGCCGTGCCCACACCGGCCTGCTCGACCACGTTCAGGTGGATTACTACGGTTCGATGGTGCCGATCAGCCAGGTCGCCAGCGTCGGCCTGGCCGATGCGCGTACGATCACGGTGCAGCCGTGGGAAAAGAAGATGGTGGGTGCGGTCGAGAAGGCCATCCGCGATTGCGACCTGGGCCTGAACCCGGCCACCATGGGCGACGTGATCCGCGTGCCGATGCCCGCGCTGACCGAAGAGCGCCGCAAGGAGCTGACCAAGGTCGTCAAGGGCGAGGCCGAGGGTGCCAAGGTTGCGGTGCGCAACCTGCGCCGCGATGCCAATGAGCAGTTCAAGAAGCTGGTCAAGGACAAGGCCATCTCGGAGGACGACGAGCGCCGCGGCCAGGACGAGGTGCAGAAGCTGACCGACAAGTACGTGGCCGAGATCGACAAGATGGTCGCCGAAAAAGAGAAGGAGATCATGACGGTCTGACGCCGTCCCGGCATTTGCCGGGGCTGCCGCGACCGTCTGCCATCATGCAGCACATCAGTTCAACACTCGCCGTACCCGATACCTCCTACGTGCCCGGTCACGTTGCCATCATCATGGACGGCAACGGCCGCTGGGCGACCCAGCGGCACCTGCCGCGCGTTGCCGGGCACTCCCGGGGGCTGGATGCTGTGCGCGCGGTGGTGGAAGCCTGCGCCGCGCGCGGCGTGCAGTACCTGACGCTGTTCGCGTTCAGTTCCGAGAACTGGCGCCGGCCGGCAGACGAGGTGTCGTTCCTGATGCGGCTGTTCATGATGTCGCTGCGGCGCGAAGTGGTGAAGATGCACGCCAACAACATCCGCCTGCGGGTGGTTGGCGATCTGGCCCGCTTCAGCCCGCGCATCCAGAAACTGATCAAGGACGCCGAGGCCCGCACCGCAGGCAACACCGGCCTGACCGTGACCATCGCCGCCAACTACGGTGGCCGCTGGGACCTGCTGCAGGCCATGCGCAAGATGCTGGCGCACTCGCCGATGCTCGATCCGGAGTCGATCGACGAATCGATGCTCGCCCCGCACCTGGCCATGGCCTATGCGCCGGAGCCCGACCTGTTCATCCGCACCGGCGGCGAACAGCGCATCAGCAATTTCCTGTTGTGGCAGCTCGCGTATTCCGAGCTGTATTTCACCGACGTGTACTGGCCGGATTTCGACGCCGCCGAGCTGGACAAGGCCTTTGCCTCGTACCGCCAGCGCGAACGCCGTTTCGGCCGCACCAGCGCGCAACTGGTTGCGCCGGGACTATCGGGCACCGCCTGACACCCTGGCCGATCCGGGCTACTCCAACAACTACCACGGGACCGCAGCGCATGCTCCTCACCCGCGTCATCACCGCCCTGTGCCTGTTGCTGCTGATTCTTCCGATCCTGTTCCTGGCGCCGCCGGCCGGCCTGGCGGGCCTGCTGGGGGTGATCGTGCTGCTGGCGGGCTGGGAATTCGGACGCCTGATCGGACTGCGCGGGCCCTGGCCCTATGTCTATGCGCTGGCCTGCCTGATCGCCACCATCACCTGGCATGACATGCCGCTGCGCCACGCCACCACCTGGCTGCTGGAAGCGGCGGTGGTGTGCTGGGGCGTGGCGCTGGTCTTGCTGGCGCGCGGCGTGCGCACCGCCACGCCGGGCTTTGCCGTGCTGGGGGCCATACTGGGCCTGGTCATGCTGCCCGCGTTTGCCCATGCCACGATGATCCTGCGCGGCGCCGGCATCGGCGTGCTGCTGACGGCGGCCGTGCTGGTGTGGGCGGCCGACATCGGCGCCTATTTCACCGGCAAGGCCATCGGCCGGCGCAAGCTGGCACCGTCCATCAGCCCGGGCAAGTCCTGGGAGGGCGCCATCGGCGGCTGGCTGCTGGCGCTCGTCATCGGCCTGGCGCTGGCCGCCACCCATGCCTTCGCGCCGACGTGGTTCTCGGTGCTGGGCGACCGCGGCGGCCTGGGCTACGTGGCCGCGCTGACCACGCTGCTGGTCGCGGCGAGCGTGATCGGCGATCTGTTCGAGTCGCTGCTCAAGCGGCAGGTCGGCATGAAGGACAGCAGCCGGCTGCTGCCGGGCCATGGCGGCGTGCTGGACCGGATCGATGCCTTGCTGCCGGTGTTCCCGCTGGCGGCACTGATGCTGATTTTTCTCTGAAGCCTTCTCTGAAGCGGTCTGATATGCAGCGCATTACCATCCTTGGCGCCACCGGCTCGATCGGCGAAAGCACGCTCGATGTCGTCCGCCGCCATCCCGACCGCTACACCGTGCACGCGCTGACGGCGCATCGGCAAGTGCGCAAGCTGGCCGAGCAATGCATTGCGTTCCGCCCGGCCCGCGCCGTGGTAGGCAGTGCCGAGGCGGCCGGCGAGCTGCAGGCGCTGCTGCGCGATGCCGGTGTCGATACCGAAGTCAGCCACGGCGAGGCCGAGCTGGAATCGGTCGCCGCCGACGCGCAGACGGACGCCGTGATGGCCGCGATCGTCGGCGCCGCCGGCCTGCGCCCGACGCTGGCCGCTGCGCGTGCCGGCAAGCGCGTGCTGCTGGCCAACAAGGAAGCGCTGGTGATGTCCGGCCGCATCTTCATGGACGCGGTGCGCGAGCATGGCGCCACGCTGCTGCCGATCGACAGCGAGCACAACGCCATCTTCCAGTGCCTGCCTGCCGACGACCCGCGCTACGGCCGTGGCGTGGCCAAGGTGCTGCTGACCGCGTCGGGCGGGCCGTTCCGCACCCGCGATCCCGACACGCTGCATGACATTTCGCCGGACGAGGCCTGCGCCCACCCGAACTGGGTCATGGGCCGCAAGATCTCGGTCGACTCGGCCACCATGATGAACAAGGGCCTCGAGGTCATCGAGGCGCACTGGCTGTTCGGCGCGCCGGCCGAGCGCATCGAGGTGCTGATCCACCCGCAGAGCATCGTGCATTCGATGGTGGCCTACCACGACGGCTCGGTGCTGGCGCAGCTGGGCAACCCGGACATGCGCACGCCGATCGCCTACGGCCTCGCCTATCCCGAGCGCATCGATGCCGGCGTGACGCCGCTCGACCTGACGCTGGCCGGCGGGCTGCATTTCGAGAAGCCGGACCTGCAGCGCTTCCCGTGCCTGGGGCTGGCCTTCGACGCGCTGCGCGCCGGTGGCGTGGCGCCGACCGTGCTCAATGCCGCCAACGAGGTGGCGGTCGAAGCATTCCTGGGCGGAAAAGTGCGCTTCACGGACATTTCGCGTTTGGTGGCTCAGGTGCTCCAGGCGGCACCGGCCGGCGCGGCGGACACGCTAGACGCCATCCTCGATGCCGACCGCATGGCGCGCGCGGCTGCGCGCGCGGCCGTTGCCGGGCTGGCGCTGCGCCACTGATCCGACGGACCGGCACGCCGCATCTGCGACAATAGCGGTTGCGGCGGCCCCGGACCTGCCGGTACCCCCGGATCCGGCGCGCCAGTCCAGCCACTGTTACTGACGTCCCGACGCCATGCAAACCGTACTCGCTTTCATTGTTGCCTTGTGCGTACTCATCTACGTGCACGAGATGGGGCATTACCTCGCCGCGCGCGCCTGCGGCGTGAAGGTGTTGCGCTTTTCGATCGGCTTCGGGCGGCCGCTGCTACGCTGGATCTCGAAGAGCCGCGACCGCACCGAATGGACGGTGGCGGCCATCCCGCTGGGCGGCTACGTGAAGATGCTGGACGAGCGCGAGTTCGACCCCGAGCGCGACGCCCGGATCGATCCGGCCGACCTGCCGCGCGCGTTCAACCGCCAGCCGGTCGGCAAGCGCTTTATCATCGTCGCGGCCGGGCCGCTGGCCAATTTCCTGCTGGCGATCGTGCTGTACTTCGCGCTGTTCGCCGGCGGCATGCGCGAGCCCGCGCCGATCGTCGCCGCGCCGGCGGCCGGCACCATGGCGCAGCAGGCCGGCGTGCGCGAAGGCGACCGGGTGCTGTCGCTGACCGCCAACGGCCATACCGAAGCGGTGCGTTCCTGGAACGACCTGCGCATGGCGGTCTTCGCCGGGGGCTTCGGCGATGCGCGCGCCGTGCTGCGCGTGCGCGCCGCCGATGGCACCGAGCGCGACGTCACGCTGGCGCGCCTGCCCAATACCGGCGGCAACCCGGAGCAGGATCCGCTCAGCACGCTGGGCCTGAATCTGAAAGGCGGGCCGGTCACGATCACCGAGGTAGTGCCGGACTCGGCCGCCGAGCGCGCCGGGCTGAAGAAGGGCGACCGCATCGTCGCCTGGCAGGGCACCCCGATGACCCAGGCCAGCGCGCTGATCAAGGCGGTGCGCAGCCAGCCGGGCCAGACCGTGACGCTCGGCATCGAGCGCGACGGCAAGCGGCTGGACGTGCCGGTGACGCTGGACGCTGCCGCCCCGCGCGACGGCGAGAAGGATGCCAGCGGCGCGCCGGCGCCGCCCGCAGGCAAGCTGGGCGCGGCGCTCAGCCAGGCGGTGGAGATGGAGACGGTGCGCTACCGTCCGGACGAGGCGCTGGCGCGCGCGTTCGGCCAGGTGTGGGACACCAGCGCGCTGTCGCTGAAGCTGCTGGGCAAGATGCTGGTGGGGCAGGCGTCGCTGCAGAACCTGAGCGGACCGCTGACAGTGGCGGACTACGCCGGGCGTGCCGCAAACCTCGGCCTGCAGGCTTTTGTCAGCTTCCTGGCGCTAGTCAGCGTCAGCCTCGGTGTACTGAATTTGTTACCTATTCCGGTTCTGGATGGGGGGCATTTGCTGTATTATTGCGTGGAATTTTTGACTGGCCGGCCCGTACCAGACCACTGGCAGGCAATGCTGCAGAAGGTTGGCATTGCCTGCATCCTGCTCCTGACCTCGCTCGCTTTGTTCAATGACGTCAGCCGAATGTTTCTGGCGAACGGCTAGAAACGCTTGTCGGCAAGGGGGCGGTCGTGTCGTCGGACACCGTCGCCAGGGGGCGCCATTGCCATGCGCAGTCCCACGAGGCATGGAAAATCCTGGATGGAATCAAAGAGGGGATCAACATTGATCAGACATAAGCGCATTTCGCTGGGCTTGCTGGCGAGTGCCGTTATTGCAGCCTGGAGCCCGGCGGGCTGGGCTGCCGATCCGTTCGTCGTCAGGGACATCCGCGTTGAGGGCCTGCAGCGCGTCGAGCCGGGTACGGTGTTTGGCTACCTCCCCGTGCGCGTCGGTGAAACGTTCACCGACGACAAGGGCGCCGATGCGATCCGTGCCCTCTACAATACCGGCTTCTTCAAGGACGTGCAGATCCGCGCCGAAGACGGCGTGCTGGTCGTGCAGGTGGAAGAACGCCCGGCGATCTCGCAACTGGAATTCGTCGGCATCAAGGAATTCGACAAGGACACGCTGCGCCGCTCGCTGCGCGCGGTCGGCGTCGCCGAAGCGCGCTACTATGACAAGGCGCTGATCGACAAGGCGGAGCAGGAGCTCAAGCGCCAGTATGTCGCGCGCGGCTACTATGCCGCCGACGTGCAGACCACGGTTACGCCGGTGGACCGCAACCGCGTCTCGGTCGTGTTCAACGTCGAGGAAGGCCCGGTCGCCAAGATCCGCCAGATCAATATCGTCGGCAACAAGGCGTTCAAGGAAAGCACGCTGCGCGACGAGATGCAGCTGTCCACGCCGAACTGGCTGTCGTGGTACACCAAGAATGACCTGTACTCGAAGCAGAAGCTGACCGCCGACCTGGAGGCGCTGCGTTCCTACTACCTGAACCGCGGCTACCTCGAGTTCGCGATCGAATCGACCCAGGTGTCGATCACGCCGGACAAGAAGGACATCTACCTGACGCTGAACATCAAGGAAGGCGAGCAGTACAAGGTGTCCGACATCCGCCTGGCCGGCGAACTGCTGGGCAAGCAGGAGGAAATGGAAAAGCTGCTGCAGCTGAAGAAGGGCGACATCTTCTCGTCCGAAAAGCTGACCGCCAGCACCAAGGCCATTACCGACCTGCTTGGCACCTATGGCTACGCCTTCACCACGATCAACCCGCAGCCGAACATCGACCAGGAAAAGCGCGAGGTCGCGCTGACGCTGATGGTCGATCCGGGACGGCGCGTCTATGTGCGCCGCGTCAACGTGGTGGGCAACAGCAAGACCCGCGACGAAGTGGTGCGCCGCGAGATGCGCCAGATGGAAAGCTCGTGGTTCGACAGCGAGAAGCTGCAGCAGTCGCAGGCGCGTATCAACCGGACCGGCTACTTCACCGACACCAACATCACCACCGAGGACGTGGCCGGCGCGCCCGACCAGGTCGATGTGAACGTCAACGTGACCGAAAAACCGACCGGGCAGATCAGCCTGGGCGTGGGCTTCTCGTCCACCGACAAGCTGGTGCTGCAGGCCGGCCTGCGCCAGGACAACGTGTTCGGCTCCGGTACCAGCCTGGGCCTGGACGTGAACACCGCCAAGTCGTTCCGTACCATCGCGCTGACGCAGTACGACCCGTATTTCACGGTGGACGGCATCAGCCGCTCGACCGATATCTACTACCGCACTTCGCGTCCGCTGTACTACACCGGCGACCAGGACTACAAGATCGTCTCCGCCGGCGGCGGCTTCAAGTTCGGCGTGCCGTTCTCGGAAGTCGACACCGTGTTCTTCGGTATCGGCTACGAGCGCACCCAGGTCTATACCTCGGTCAACACGCCGAGCCAGTACACGGCGTGGCTGAACGCGATCGGCAAGAACAGCGGCGACGGCATCAACAACTTCCCGTTCACGATCGGCTGGGCACGTGACCGCCGCGACAGCGCGCTGGTCCCGACCAAGGGCCCGTACACCCAGGCCAACCTGGAAGTGGGCCTGCCGGGCGGCGATACGCAGTACTACCGCGCCAGCGTGCAGCAGCAGTACTTCTATCCGATCTCGAAGTCGTTCACGCTGGCGCTGAACGGTGAAGTCGCTTACGGCCACGGCTACGGCAACACGCCGTTCCCGGTGTTCAAGTACTTCTACGCCGGCGGTATCGGCTCGGTGCGCGGCTACCAGACCAGCACGCTGGGTCCTAAGGACCAGAACGGCAACCCGGTGGGCGGTGCATCCAAGATGATCGGTAACGTGGAATTCATCTTCCCGCTGCCGGGCTCGGGTGTCGACCGCACGCTGCGCCTGTTCACGTTCTTCGACTTCGGTAACGTCTACCAGGAAGGCGCGCCGATTTCGTTCAGCGACCTCAAGTACTCGACCGGCTTCGGCATGTCGTGGCTGTCGCCGATCGGCCCGCTGAAGATCAGCATGGGCTTCCCGCTCAACCGGGAAGAAACTGACAAGGTCCAGCGCTTCCAGTTCCAGATCGGGACGGCATTCTGATTCTGTAAAAGGATCTGTTTTCATGATGACAACATCCAAACTGGTCAAATCCCTGGGCGCCGCCGCATTCGCCACCGCGGCGCTGTGCACCGCGATGCCGGCCATGGCCCAGGAGGCGCGCATTGCCGCCGTCAATTCCGAGCGCATCCTGCGCGATTCGCAGCCGGCCAAGCAGGCCCAGGTGAAGCTCGAGCAGGAGTTCTCCAAGCGCGACCGCGAGCTGCAGGACATGGCCCAGAAGATCAAGGGCATGGCCGACAAGCTCGACAAGGACACCGCCGTGCTGGCCGACTCCGACCGCCAGCGCCGCCAGCGCGAGGTGGCCGACCTCGATCGCGAGTTCCAGCGCAAGCAGCGCGAGTTCCGCGAGGACCTGAACCAGCGCCGTAATGAAGAGCTGGCGCAGGTGCTCGAGCGCGCCAACCGCGTGATCCGCCAGCTGGCGGAGCAGCGCAAGTACGACCTGATCGTGCAGGAAGCCGTGTACGTGAACCCGCGCATCGACATCACCGACGACGTGATGAAGGCGCTGAACGCCGGCGCCCGCTAAGCCGCCGCTGTTCGTTTCGTCCCTTTTTTCAGGAAGTACCGCCATGCAGACACCCACACTGGGTCAGCTCGCCACCGAGAACGGCGCGCAGGTTGTGGGTGATCCCGACCTGGCGATCGTTGGCCTGGCTCCCCTTGACCAGGCTTCGGCGGGCGAGCTCTCGTTCCTGTCCAATCCGCTCTACCTGCAGCAGGCGCTGGATTCGCAAGCCGGCGCCGTGATCGTGTCGCCGGCCGACCTCGAGCGCATCCGCGGCGAGGGCCGGGCCGACGGCCGCAACTGGCTGGTGGCGCGCAATCCCTACGTCTGCTTTGCCCGCGTGGCGCAGCGCTTCGATCGCGAAGCCAACCACGATCCCCGCGTCGGCATCGACCCGCGTGCCAGCGTGTCGCCCGACGCGGCGGTGCCGGCGTCGTGCTTCATCGGCCCGAACGTGGTGATCGAGCGCGGCGCGCGGCTGGGCGAGCGCGTCCGCATCCTGGCCAACGGCTACGTCGGTGCCGGTGCCGAGATCGGCGACGATTCGCTGCTGTACGCCAATGTTTCGATCTACCACCACTGCGTGGTCGGCGCGCGCGCCATCCTGCACAGCGGCGTGGTGATCGGCGCCGATGGCTTCGGTTTCGCTCCCGATATCAGCGCCACCGGCGTCGAATACGTGAAGATCCCGCAAACGGGACGCGCGGTGCTGGGTCATGACGTGGAGGTCGGCGCCAATACGGCGATCGATCGCGGCGCCATGGCCGACACCGTGGTCGAGGACGGCTGCAAGATCGACAACCAGGTCCAGATCGCGCACAACGTACGGGTCGGCGCCCATACGGTCATTGCCGGCTGCGCCGCGGTATCGGGCAGCACGCGCATCGGCCGCTTCTGCGTGATCGGGGGCGCCGCCAATTTTGCCGGCCACCTGACCATCGCCGACCGGACCACAGTGTCCGGCGGTACGTCGATTACCAAATCCATTACCAAGCCCGGGGGCCATTTCACCAGCGTCTTCCCGTTCCTGCCGCACGGCGAGTGGGAACGCAACGCAGCCATCGTGCGCGGCCTGAGCAAGCTGCGCGAACGCGTGGTGGCGCTGGAACGTCGCCTGCGCGGCCAGTCCGCCGGGTCCCAACCCACACAAGACTAAGAGAAATCATCATGAGCGCGGCCGAAATCGATATCCGCAAGATCCTCAAGCTGCTGCCGCACCGGTACCCGTTCCTGCTGGTCGACCGCGTGCTGGAGTTCGAAGCGCAGAAGCGGATCAAGACGCTGAAGAACGTCACCATCAACGAGCCTTACTTCCAGGGCCATTTCCCGGAACAGCCGGTGATGCCGGGCGTGATGATCCTGGAAGCGCTGGCGCAGTCGGCCGGCCTGCTGACCTTCGGCGCCGACATGGAGCGCAAGGAAGGCGCGCTGTACTACTTTGTCGGCATCGACGGCGCCCGCTTCAAGCAGGTGGTGTACCCGGGCGACCAGCTGCACATGAATGTGACGGTCGAGCGCTATATCCGCGGCATCTGGAAATTCAAGGCGTTCGCCACCGTGGACGACAAGGTCGCCTGCGAGGCGGAACTGATGTGCACCGTGAAGCAGGCCGAGTGAGGCCGGCTGCCGCGCTCCCGGACGGGCGCGCGGCGCGGACGGGAACCTTTGCCGCGCGCAGGGGCCCATTCTTCACCAGACACACCACAGGACAGGACGTATGACGCAAATCCACCCCACCGCCCTGGTTGACCCGAAGGCAGAGCTTGCAGCCGACGTGACCGTCGGGCCGTTCTCCATCGTCGGCCCCAATGTGCGGATCGGCAGCGGCACCCGGATCGGCTCGCATACGACGGTCGAGGGCCATACCACGATCGGCGAGGGCAACAACATCGGTCCCTATGCCTCGGTCGGCGGCGTGCCGCAGGACATGAAGTACCGCAACGAGCCGACCCGGCTCGAGATCGGCGACCGCAACACCATCCGCGAATTCACCACGATCCACACCGGCACGGTGCAGGACCGCGGCCTGACCAGCATCGGCAGCGACAACTGGATCATGGCCTACGTGCATATCGCGCATGACTGCTCGGTCGGCAACCACACCGTGTTTTCCAGCAACGCGCAGATCGCCGGCCACGTCGACGTGGGCGACTGGGCCATCCTGGGCGGCATGAGCGGCGTGCACCAGTTCGTGCGCATCGGTGCCCACGCGATGCTGGGCGGTGCCTCGGCGCTGGTGCAGGACGTGCCGCCGTTCGTGATCGCCGCCAGCGACAAGGGCGGCAACAAGGCGACGCCGCATGGCGTCAACGTGGAGGGGCTGCGCCGCCGCGGCTTCGATGCGGCCCAGATCGCCGCGCTGCGCCAGGCCTACAAGCTGCTTTACAAGTCCGACCTCAGCTTCGACGAGGCCCGCAACGAGATCGCCGCCTTGCTGGCCCAGTCGGATGCCGGCACCGCGGCGCCGCTGCAGTCGTTCGTCGACTTCCTTGCCGCCACCCAGCGCGGCATCGTGCGCTGAGACCGGGCTGCACATGGTCGACGCCGCGATTCGGGGTGGCCTGCCCACGGGCAACGGTTCTGCCGCCGCCAGGCGCGGCACCATCGCCATGGTGGCCGGAGAGGCCTCCGGCGACCTGCTGGCATCGCTGATGATGGGCGGGCTCAAGGCCCGCCTGGGCGATACCATGGCGTACGCCGGGATCGGCGGCAAGCGCATGATGGCGCAGGGCTTCGTCTCGCGCTGGCCGATGGAAACGCTGTCGGTCAACGGCTATGTCGAGGTGCTGGGCTCGCTGCGCGAGATCCTGCGCACCCGGCGCGAGGTGCGAGACTGGCTGCTGGCCGAGCCGCCGCAGTGCTTTATCGGGGTCGACGCCCCGGATTTCAATTTCGGCCTGGAAGTGCCGCTGCGCCGCGCCGGCATCCCGGTGGTGCATTTCGTCAGCCCGTCGATCTGGGCCTGGCGCGGCGGGCGCATCCGCACCATCGCGCGCGCGGTGGACCACATCCTGTGCCTGTTCCCGTTTGAGCCCGAGATCTACGCCAAGGCCGGCATTCCCGCCACCTACGTCGGGCACCCGCTCGCCGACGTGATCCCGATGGTGCCTGACGTGGCCGGCGCGCGCGCCGAGCTGGGGCTGCCTGCCGGCCACCGCGTGGTCGCGGTGCTGCCTGGCAGCCGGCAGTCCGAGGTGCGCAACCTTGGCGCCACCTTCTTTGCCGCGATGGCGCAGATGCAGCGCATGGACCCGAACCTGGCGTTCGTGCTGCCGGCGGCAAGCGCGCCGCTGCGCGCCATCGTCGAAGACCTGCACCGGCAGTATCCGGAACTGCGCCTGACCATTGTCGACGGCAAGTCGCACCAGGCCATGGAAGCCGCTGACGTGGTGCTGCTGGCCAGCGGTACCGCGACGCTGGAGGCGGCGCTGTACAAGAAGCCGATGGTGATCTCGTACAAGGTGCCCTGGCTGACCGCGCAGATCATGAAGCGGCAGGGTTACCTGCCGTACGTGGGATTGCCTAATATCCTTTCAGGGCGCTTTGTCGTGCCCGAGCTGCTGCAGGACGATGCCACGCCCGAGGCGCTGGCCCGCGAAACGCTGCTGCAGCTCAACGACGAGGGCAATACCGCCTTCCTGTACGAGCATTTCACCCGCATGCACGAGACGCTCAAGTGCAACACCGCGCAGATTGCCGCCGATGTGGTGGTCGATTTGATGCATAGCCGGGGCAAAGTCTGATGGCCCGCCGCAATGCCGTATCCCTGCAGATGGGACTGGACCTGGCTCCTTCCGCATCCGCCGTGCAACGTTTGTGCGGCGTGGACGAGGCGGGCAGGGGGCCGTTGGCAGGCCCGGTCTATGCCGCCGCCGTGGTGCTGGACCCCAAGCGCCAGATCCGCGGGCTGGCCGATTCCAAGATCCTGACCGCCGCCAAGCGCGAGGCGCTGTACGAGAAGATCTGCGAGCGAGCGCTGGGTTGGCATATCGCCTTCGCCACGGTCGAGGAAATCGACACCATCAATATCTTCCACGCCAGCATGCTGGCGATGCAGCGCGCCGTGCAGGGCCTGGCCGCCAAGGGAATCGTGCCGGACCTGGTGCAGGTCGATGGCAACCGCTGCCCGCAGGTGCCGTTCCCGGTCGAGGCCATCGTCAAGGGCGACGCGCTGGTCAAGGCGATTTCAGCAGCGTCGATCCTGGCCAAGGTGGCGCGCGACCGTGCCCTGATGGAGCTGCACGCAACCTACCCGCAGTACGGCTTCGACTCGCACGTCGGCTACGCCACGCCGCAGCACATGGCGGCGCTGGCCGAGTTCGGCGCCACGCCGCATCACCGCCGCTCGTTCGCGCCGGTGCGCGAGGCGCTGGCACAGCGTCCGCTGTTTACCGCGGTGACGGCAGTTGCTGCCGGGGGCATTGACGGCATCGAAGTCGCCGAACTCACCACCCCGATCCAGGCCGCGCCCCCAGGCACCCTGCAAACCGACGCACCGTGAAGCACGTCACCTCGCGCGACAACGCGCTGTTCAAGCACCTGAAGGCGCTGGCCACCTCCACCCACCAGCGCCGCAAGGCCGGGCAGTCGCTGCTCGACGGCGTGCACCTGGCCCAGGCCTATGTGGATGCACTGGGCCAGCCAGTCACCTGCGTGGTGTCCGAGCGCCACTACGACCATGCCGAGGTTGCGCCGCTGCTGGCGCGCGTCGACGCGGAGCGGCTGGTAGTGCTGGCTGATACGCTGTTCACGCAGATTTCCGGCGTGGTCAACGGCATCGACCTGATGCTGGTGATCGAAACGCCTGCGGGCCACCTGCCGGCGCGCATCGAAGAGGACTGCATCATCCTCGACGGCGTGCAGGACGCCGGCAATGTCGGCTCGATCCTGCGCAGCGCCGCCGCGGCGGGCATTCGCCATGCCTTCCTGGCAACGGGATGCGCGTTCGCCTGGTCGGTGAAGACGCTGCGCGCCAGCATGGGCGCCAACTTCCACCTGAACATCGTCGAGCACTGCACCGTGGAGTCGCTGGCACCGCGGCTGGCGCTGCCATTGCTGGCGACGTCGTCGCATGCCGACGCCGCGGTGTTCGATACGGACCTGCGCGCGCCGGTGGCCTGGGTGGTCGGCAATGAAGGCGCCGGCGTCAGCGACGCGTGGATGCAGCACGTCAAGCGCAAGGTCGGCATTCCACAGCCGGGCGGCCTGGAATCGCTGAACGTGGCGGCCGCCACCGCGATCTGCCTGTTCGAGGCGGTGCGGCAGCGGCGATGAAAAAAGCGGCCGGGCGGCCGCTTTTTGTTTGTGCCTAGTAGTTGTCGCGATCGACCTTGATCTCCTGCAGGATCGTGGTCGCAATCTCTTCGATCGACTTGTGCGTCGACGACAGCCACTTGATGCCTTCGCGCCGCATCATCGCCTCGGCCTCATTGACCTCGTAGCGGCAGTTCTCCACCGCCGCGTACTTGCTGCCGGGGCGGCGCTCGTTGCGGATCTCGGTCAGGCGCTGCGGGTCGATCGACAGCCCGAAGATCTTGCTCTTGAATGCGTACAGCGCCGACGGCAGCTTGCCGCGCTCGAAATCGTCCGGGATCAGCGGGTAATTGGCTGCCTTCAGCCCGTATTGCATCGCCAGGTAGAGACTGGTTGGGGTCTTGCCGCTGCGCGACACGCCCACCAGGATCACATCGGCTTCTTCGAGGTTCTTGTGCGACTGGCCGTCGTCGTGCGCCAGCGAGAAGTTGATCGCCTCGATCCGGTTCTTGTACGCCTCGGTATCGGCATTCTGGTGGAAGCGGCCGATGGCGTGGGTGGACTTGAGCCCCAGTTCCTTCTCGAGCGGCTCGATGAAGGTCTGGAACATGTCCAGGATCATCGCCTTGGCACGTCGCAGTGCCTTGTTCGCTTCCTGGTTGACCAGCGTGGTGAAGACGATCGGCGGCACGCCTTCGTTGTGGAAGGCCTCGTTGATCTTGCCGACCGCGATATGTGCCTTTTCCGGGGTATCGACGAAGGGCATCCGCACCTTGCGGAAGCGCATTTCGAACTGCGCCAGGATCGAGTGGCTGAACGTTTCCGCAGTGATCCCGGTGCCATCCGAGACGATAAAGACGGTACGCACCGGCGGCCGGTCGCCGGTCTGGGCGGCTGCAGCGGGCGTTATCGCAGGTCTTGTCGCGGTCGCTTGGGTGGACGGGGAGGCGGGCTGCGTTCCAGGCTGGGTCCCGGAATCCGCTGTACCGGGCGCTTCTGGCTGGGACATGGGGTTGCGCAAATAAATAGATTCAATCTTCCGCAGAAAAGTGCGGCGCAGCACGGTAGAATAGCGGCGATCTTTTCGCTAAGCAATTCCGCGAGGGGCCCGCTTTGCATCAATCCAGGCCCGGAATTGTCGACAATGTGCGCTGCGCGATGAGAGCCGTAGCGCCGTGTCCGCAACATTGCAGCACCATGAGCATGGGGTTGCTTAGCCAAGCGATCGGTCCGGGAACAGAACGCGAACAACATACCGGGCATGCGCAACAAGTTTTCTACTTTGTTTTGAGGCTCTCATGACTAACCAGGCAGATAACGGCGCCTACGTGTTGCCGTTCGAGCAGTTGCGCATGGCTGACGTGGAAATCGTCGGCGGCAAGAATTCGTCGCTGGGCGAGATGATCTCCCAGCTGGCGGAGGCCGGCGTGCGCGTTCCCGGCGGTTTTGCTACCACCGCGCTTGCCTTCCGCGACTTCCTCGCCCACAACAACCTGACCGAGCGCATTTCCCAGCGCCTGAAGACGCTCGACGTCGACGACGTCAAGGCCCTGGCCGAGGCCGGTGCCGAGATCCGCGACTGGGTCGCCACCGCTCCGTTCCAGCCGCGCCTGGAACAGGAAATCCGTGAGTTCTATGCCCGCGTGTCCGAGCGCGAAGGCGCCGAGGCTTCGTTCGCGGTGCGTTCGTCGGCCACGGCCGAAGACCTGCCCGACGCCTCGTTCGCCGGCCAGCAGGAGTCCTACCTGAACGTCAGCGGCATCGACGACGTGCTGGACAAGATCAAGCACGTGTTCGCCTCGCTGTACAACGACCGCGCTATCTCCTACCGCGTGCACAAGGGTTTTGCCCATGACGTGGTGGCACTGTCCGCCGGTATCCAGCGCATGGTCCGTTCGGACCTGGCCGCTTCCGGCGTGATGTTCACCATCGACACCGAATCCGGCTTCCCCGATGTGGTTTTCATCACCTCCAGCTACGGCCTGGGCGAAACGGTGGTGCAGGGCGCGGTCAACCCGGACGAGTTCTACGTCTTCAAGCCGACGCTGCAAGCCGGCCAGTACCCGATCATCCGCCGCTCGATCGGCTCCAAGCTGATCAAGATGGAATTCACCAAGCCGGGCGAAGCCGGCCGCGTGAAGACCGTCGATGTGCCGGCCGAGCTGCGCAACCGCTACTCGATCACCGACGAAGACGTGACCGAGCTGGCCCGGTACGCGGTGATCATCGAGAAGCACTATGGCCGCCCGATGGACATCGAGTGGGGCAAGGACGGCAAGGACGGCAAGATCTACATCCTGCAGGCCCGCCCGGAAACGGTGAAGAGCCAGTCGGCCGGCAAGGCCGAGCAGCGCTTCAAGCTCAAGGGTACCGCCCCCGTGCTGACCAGCGGCCGCGCCATCGGCCAGAAGATCGGCACCGGCCCGGTCCGCGTCATCAACGATCCGTCCGAGATGGAACGCGTGCAGCCCGGCGACGTGCTGGTCGCCGACATGACCGACCCGAACTGGGAGCCGGTGATGAAGCGCGCTTCGGCGATCGTCACCAACCGTGGCGGCCGTACCTGCCACGCGGCCATCATCGCGCGTGAACTGGGCGTGCCGGCCGTGGTCGGCTGCGGCGATGCCACCGACATCCTGAAGGATGGCACGCTGGTAACCGTGTCGTGCGCCGAGGGCGACGAAGGCCGCATCTACGACGGCCTGCTCGAAACGGAAGTGACCGAAGTCCAGCGTGGCGACATGCCGGAAATCGACGTCAAGCTGATGATGAACGTGGGCAACCCGCAGCTGGCCTTCGACTTCGCGCAGATCCCGAACTGCGGCGTTGGCCTGGCCCGCCTGGAATTCATCATCAATAACAACATCGGGGTCCACCCGAAGGCCATCCTCGACTATCCGCAGGTCGATGCCGACCTGAAGAAGGCCGTGGAAAGCGTGGCCCGCGGCCACGCCAGCCCGCGCGCGTTCTACGTTGACAAGCTGGCCGAGGGCATCGCCACCATCGGCGCGGCCTTCTACCCGAAGCCCGTGATCGTGCGCCTGTCGGACTTCAAGTCCAACGAGTACAAGAAGCTGATCGGCGGCTCGCGCTACGAGCCGGACGAGGAAAACCCGATGCTGGGCTTCCGCGGCGCCTCGCGCTACATCGCCGAAGACTTCGCCGAAGCGTTCGAGATGGAATGCAAGGCCATGAAGCGCGTGCGCGATGAAATGGGCCTGACCAACGTCGAGATCATGGTGCCGTTCGTGCGTACGCTGGGCCAGGCCGAGAAGGTCATCGGCCTGCTGGCCAAGCACGGCCTGAAGCGCGGCGAGAATGGCCTGCGCATCATCATGATGTGCGAAGTGCCGTCCAACGCGATCCTGGCCGAAGAGTTCCTGCAGTACTTCGACGGTTTCTCGATCGGCTCGAACGACCTGACGCAGCTGACGCTGGGCCTGGACCGCGACTCGGGCATGGAGTTGCTGGCCAAGGACTTCGACGAACGCGATCCGGCGGTGTGCTTCATGCTGTCGCGCGCCATTTCGGCGTGCCTCCGCCTGGACAAGTACGTCGGCATCTGCGGCCAGGGTCCTTCGGACCACCCGGACTTTGCCGAATGGCTGACCAGGGAAGGCATCAAGTCGATCTCGCTGAACCCCGATTCGGTGGTCGACACCTGGCAGAAGCTGGCTTCCTGAGGCTTTTGACGTCACAATAACGACATTCGCCGGCGCGCCTTCGGGCAGCCGGCTGGCACCGGCCCCTGCGTCAGGTGTTGCATCGGCCCCGCAGGCGCCCCTGGCGCTGCGGGGTTTTTGTTTTTCGGGAATCGATTCCGGGCATTCGCTGCCGGGAACCGATCGGACGGGGGGATTTCGGATGGCGTACTACATCTGGTTCGTGGCGGCGGTCGCGCTGGTGATCGTCGAACTGAATACCGGCACGTTCTACCTGCTGATGGTGGCCGTCGGGCTGGCCGCCGGCGGCGTCGCGGCCTTGCTGGACCTGTCGCCCGCCGCGCAGACGGTGACCGCGGCGCTGGTCGCCGCGGTGCTGATCGCCGGGCTGCGCCGTACCCGTTTCGGCAAGCTGCGGCGCGGCAATGCCGCCGCCGATCCCAACGTCAATCTCGACATCGGCCAGGAACTCGACGTTGCAGCGTGGGACGCCAACGGCCGTGCGCGCGTGCCGTACCGGGGCGCAGACTGGACCGTCGAGCTTGCGCCGAACTGCGCCGCGGCACCGGGCCGCTACCGTATCGTCGAAGTGCGCGGCAGCACGCTGGTGGTTTCGCCGCGCTGAGCCGCATCCAAGGGTTGCCCGGTGCCAGCCGCGCAACCATCCGCCTGCCGCCGTTCCGGCGGCGCCGTACCGCTGTTTCCTGACCGGAGGGTTGTTACATGCTCGCTTTTCAGCTTGGCCTGTTGCCGCTGATCATCCTTATTGCCGTGATCGTGCTGATCGCCAGGGGCATCAAGATCGTGCCGCAGCAGCACGCCTGGGTGCTGGAGCGCCTGGGCCGCTACCATGCGACGCTGACGCCGGGGCTGTCGATCGTGGTGCCGTTCGTCGACCGCGTTGCCTACAAGCACGTGCTCAAGGAAATCCCGCTGGACGTACCCAGCCAGGTCTGCATCACCAAGGACAATACGCAGCTGCAGGTGGACGGCGTGCTGTACTTCCAGGTGACCGACCCGATGAAGGCGTCCTACGGCTCGAGCAACTTCGTGGTGGCGATCACGCAGCTGTCGCAGACCACGCTGCGCTCGGTGATCGGCAAGCTGGAGCTGGACAAGACCTTCGAGGAGCGCGAGTTCATCAACCACAGCGTGGTGAACGCGCTCGATGAGGCCGCCGCCAACTGGGGCGTCAAGGTGCTGCGCTACGAGATCAAGGACCTGACGCCGCCGAAGGAAATCCTGCATGCGATGCAGGCGCAGATCACCGCCGAGCGCGAGAAGCGCGCGCTGATCGCCGCGTCGGAGGGCAAGCGCCAGGAACAGATCAACCTGGCCACGGGTGCGCGGGAAGCGGCCATCCAGAAGTCGGAAGGCGAGAAACAGGCCGCCATCAACAAGGCGCAGGGCGAGGCGGCGGCGATCCTGGCGGTGGCGGACGCCAATGCCCAGGCGATCCAGAAGGTGGGCAACGCGATCCGCACCGAAGGCGGCATGGACGCGGTCAACCTGAAGGTGGCCGAGGAATACGTGGCTGCGTTCGGCAACCTGGCCAAGCAGGGCAATACGCTGATCGTGCCCGGGAATATGAGCGAGATGAGCAGCATGATCGCGTCAGCGCTGCAGATCGTGAAGGGGCAGAAGGCCGGCGCCTGAGCGCGCAGGCGCCGCCGGGCGGCATTATCCCTTGGTGTCGCCCTTCATGATGCGCGCCTTCTCGCGCTGCCAGTCGCGCTGCTTTTCGGTCTCGCGCTTGTCGAACTGCTTCTTGCCCTTGGCCAGGCCGATCTCGCATTTCACTCTGCCGCGCGTGTAATGCAGGTTCAGCGGCACCAGCGTGTAGCCGCGCTGCTCGACCTTGCCGATCAGCTTCTTGATCTCGTCGGCCTTCAGCAGCAGCTTGCGCGTGCGCACCGGATCGGGGTTGACGTGGGTGGAGGCGCTCTGCAGCGGGCTGATATGGGCGCCGATCAGGAACATCTCGGCGTCGCGCACCACCACGTAGCCTTCCTTGATCTGTACTCGGTTCGCGCGGATCGCCTTCACTTCCCAGCCTTCCAGCACGATCCCGGCCTCATATCGCTCTTCGATGAAGTAGTCGAAAAAGGCCTTCTTGTTGTCTGCGATGGTCATGCGTGCGGGTAGGGGAACAATGTGGTGAAAGCGGGCCGGATCGCTGCAGCGCCGCATGGCGAAGTGCCGCCAGCGACCAGCGTCGGCTAAAATTGGGATTTTAGCAAACCAGCCCCGGTACCGGCTTGTGTCCTGGCGCAATGCGCCAGGCATGGCCGGGAGCCAGATTTTCCAATACATGGCAGACGTCCATAAATCCGTGCTGCTCGGCTATTCCGCCGCGCAGATGTACGACCTGGTCACGCGCGTGGAGGACTATCCCAAGTTCCTGCCATGGTGCGGCGGCGTGGAGGTGTTCGAGCAGACCGAAACCACGCTCGACGCCAAGATCCATATCCATTTCAAGGGGATCCAGCAGTTCTTCCACACCCGCAATACGCAGGAGCGCCCGACCCGCATCGACATGACCTTCGCCGACGGGCCCTTCAAGACCTTTAATGGCGCGTGGCGCTTTACGCCGCTGCGCGCGGACGCCTGCAAGATCGAATTCCACCTGCACTATGAGTTTTCGAGCCTGCTGCTGGAAAAGCTCATCGGCCCGGTGTTCAGCATGATCGCGAATACCTTCGTCGATGCCTTCGTCAAGCGCGCCGAGGTGGTCTATGGCGCCAGTTGAAGGCGCGGGCACCGTGCATGTCACGGTGTGCTATGCGCGGCCCCATGCGGTATTCCTGAAGGAGATCGACGTGCCCGCGGGCACCACGATCGCTGCGGCCATCGTCGGCTCGGGGCTGCAGCAGGCGTGCCCGGAAGTGGATCCGTCGACCATGCGGGTGGGCATCTTCGGCAAGCTCAAGACGCCCGATACCGTGGTGCGCGAGGGCGACCGCGTGGAGGTGTACCGGCCGCTGACTGCCGACCCCAAGCAGGCGCGGCGCAAGCGCGTGCAGAAGCTGCGCGAGGGCGGGGCGCGGGAAGGCCAGAAATGGCTGCGTGGCAATGGCTGAGCCGCAAGGCTTGCGCCACCAGCCGCAGCACTGACCGCGAAACGGGGCGTGATGCCCCGTTTTTGCTTATGTTCAGTTGCAGTTCTTTTCGAGGCTGGCGCTGGTCTTGACCAGTTCGGCCTGGCGCTGCTCGCTGTTCAGGTGCTGCAGCGAGCCGTCCTGACCCGCTACCGCCGCGCGCATCCCTTGCTGCAGGCCGGTGGCGTAGTTGCGCAGCTGGGCGCAGCGGGCCTCGCGGTCGGCAGCCTCGGCTTCCTTGCGCGCCTCTTCCGCGGCGGCTTTCAGGCGCGAGTCGCGGCGCTTCTGGAAGGCCTCTTCGGCCGTGGGCGGCGGGGCCTCCTTCGCCTTTCCCGCGGCCCTGGCAGGGGCCGGTGCAGCCACGGGGGCGTTGGCGGTCTCCGCGTTGGCGGCCTCCACCGGCTGGTACTCGCCGGCGCTGCGGCCAGGGGCACGCAGCACCCTGGCAGCGGCGCCGGAGGGCGGCACGTCGCTGTAGACCATGCGGCCGTTGGCATCGCGCCATTGCCAGTAGGCATGGGCGTGGGCCGAGGCGGCAGCGGTGACGGCAGCGGCAAGCAGGCACAGCACGGACGATCGTTTCATGGCGCGGCGTCTCAAAGTGGCTGGTAAGGAACGGATGCGGCTGGAGAACTGCTGGGCCGCCGGCTGCGCGCGAGGCAATGCCGCGGCAGGCCTGCCGCGGGCGATGGCTTGGCGCCAGGGCATGGCGCCGGTTTGACCCTGGTACTTCAGTTCTGATGTGGCGCGTGTGACCCCCGCGCCATCGTCCGCTAGTCTACGCAGACTTGTCGCTGGCGTGCAAGCGCACCGACCAGGCCACGCCGACCATCAGCAACACAATGGCGGCAATTTCCAGCGGCCGCGGCCAGCGGTGGTCGAAGACAAAGCCGTATGCCAGCGCGAACAGCGTCTCGAACACGATCATCTGGCCTGACAGCGTCAGCGGCAGGCGCCGGCTGGCGATGTTCCACAGGTTATTGCCGATCAGCGACGCGCCCAGCGCCACCGCGGCGTTGACCATCCAGAACCACTGCCAGTCGCGGCCGCTGTCGCCGGAAGTGAGGGCATCGCCCGCCACCAGCCAGCCGACTATGGCCAGCACGGCCGATACCGCGCCGGTCGACAGCCCATAGAGCGCCGACCATTCATTGCCGCTGTAGTGCGGGTTGCGCTGCAGGTAGCGCGCGTTGTCGACCGCATAGAGCGTCCAGCAGACCAGCGCGCCGGCGGCACAGCAGACGCCGGCAATCTTCTGCCAGACCGGCCGCACGGCGTCACCGGCCGCGGCGGCATGTGCGCTCTGGCCGCCGCCGAACAGGTCGATGTTGATGCAGGCGATGCCCGCGGCCACCACCAGTAGCGGCCACAGCAGCCGCGACAGCGGCACCGCACCGTGGTCGCGCCGGCCCATGATGGTGACCGTGATCGGCAGGATGCCGATAATCAGCGAAGTCGGCCCGACCCCGGCCAGCTGCACGCCGAAGGCCAGCAGCACGTAGTAGAGCAGGTTGCCTGTAAAGGCCTGGCGCAGCAGCGCCACGCAATCGGCGCGGGTCAGCTTGCGGGCGATGCGCTTGATCAGCGGCAGGGCGGCAACCAGCGCGACCAGGCCATACGCCAGGTAGCGCCCGATCGCCAGCTCCCACGGCGAGAACACGGGCAGCAGCTTGGGCGCGATAAAGACCATGCCCCAGAACGCGCCCGCCAGCAGCCCGCACAATACGCCGATCCCCATGCTTTTCAACGCCCGGTTAAAAGGACGACGAGCATAGCAGACGACACGCCGGAAAACCCGTTGCCGTTCATCAGCCAGCCGCGCATTCCTGTATAATTCGCTTTTGCGCCTAGAGGATTTGCTATGCGTCTTGTCCAGAAAGCACTCACATTCGATGACGTGCTGCTCGTCCCGGCCTATTCGGCCGTCCTTCCCCGGGATGTTTCCCTCCGCACTCGCCTGTCCCGTTCGATCGAACTGAACATTCCGCTGGTGTCCGCTGCCATGGACACGGTGACGGAGGCACGCCTGGCGATCTCCATGGCGCAAGCCGGTGGCATCGGCATCGTCCACAAGAACCTGAAGCCCGCCGACCAGGCCCGCGAAGTGTCGCGCGTCAAGCGCTACGAGTCGGGCGTGCTGCGTGATCCGATCACCATTTCGCCGGACGCGAAGATCCGCGATGTGATCGCGCTGTCGCAGCAGCATGGCATTTCGGGCTTCCCGGTGCTGGAAGGCAAGATCGTCGTCGGCATCATCACCAACCGCGACCTGCGCTTCGAGGAAGAACTCGACGCCCCGGTGCGCGCCAAGATGACCCCGCGCGAGAAGCTGGTGACGGTGGCCGAAGGCGCGCCGCTGGAAGAAGCCAAGCGCCTGATGAACCGCCACCGCCTGGAGCGCGTGCTGGTGGTCAACCAGGCCTTCGAGCTGCGCGGCCTGATCACGGTGAAGGACATCCAGAAGGCGGTCGAGAACCCGCTGGCGAGCAAGGATGACCACGGCCAGCTGCGCGTAGGCGCCGCGGTCGGCGTGGGTCCGGACAACGACGAGCGTGTCGAGCTGCTGGTCAAGGCCGGCGTCGACGTGATTGTGGTCGATACGGCGCATGGCCACAGCCAGGGCGTGCTGGATCGCGTGCGCTGGGTCAAGCAGAACTTCCCGCAAGTGCAGGTGATCGGCGGCAATATCGCCACCGGCGACGCCGCCCGTGCGCTGGTCGAGCATGGCGCCGACGGCGTCAAGGTCGGCATCGGCCCCGGCTCGATCTGCACCACCCGTATCGTGGCTGGCGTGGGCGTGCCGCAGATCACCGCCGTTTCCAACGTGGCCGAGGCGCTCAAGGGCACCGGCGTGCCGCTGATCGCCGACGGCGGCATCCGCTATTCGGGTGACGTGGCCAAGGCCCTGGCGGCCGGCGCCCACACCGTGATGATGGGCGGGATGTTCTCCGGCACCGAAGAAGCGCCGGGCGAAGTGTTCCTGTACCAGGGCCGCTCGTTCAAGAGCTACCGCGGCATGGGTTCGGTAGGCGCGATGAAGGACGGCGCGGCTGACCGCTACTTCCAGGAAGACAACACCGCCAACGTCGACAAGCTGGTCCCCGAGGGGATTGAAGGCCGCGTTCCGTACAAGGGTTCGGTGATGGCCATCATCCACCAGCTGACGGGCGGCGTGCGTGCCTCGATGGGCTACTGCGGCAGCAAGTCGATCGCCGACTGGCATGAGAGTGCCCAGTTCGTCCAGATCACGGCAGCCGGCATGCGTGAATCGCACGTGCACGACGTGCAGATCACCAAGGAAGCGCCGAACTACCATATCGACTGACGCGCAGCGGTCGCGCCCGCCGTCCGCAGTGGCGGCGGTGCGCTACCCGCGATCAGCGGGACGAGGGCGTGCGAGGTTTGGTGCGAGGTGCGCAGCGCCGCCCTGGTCCGACCGGATTCCAATCCGGCCCCGACCGTGGCCCCGGCCGCGCGCCACGCCGGTGTTGCCTGTCCCGGCGTGCCTTGCTGCCAGCCGCATCACCGGCGGGGCCCAGACGAGGAGCGCCAATGAAGGTGTTGCTGCGAGCCGTGCTGTTTTTCGATGCCCTGGTGGACCTGCTGCTGGGCGTCCTGCTGTTGATGTCCCCATTCACCACGCTGTACGCGGCGCTGCAATTGCCGCAGCCACAACCCGCGCTGTTCGGGCAACTGCTGGGCGTGGCGCTGGCCGGCCTGTCGGTGCTGCTGTGGCAGGCCGCGTTCAACGGCCAGCTGACGGTACCGGTGGCACGCACGGCCGGCTATGTGAACCTCGCCAGCGCGATGCTGATCATTGCCTGGATGGTGTTCCTGGAGCTGCCGCTCGAAGGCGCCGGCAAGATCTGGCTGCCGACCATGGCCGTGGTGCTGCTGTTTTTTGCCGCGGTGCAGATCCCCGCGGCGAAACGCGTGCGCGTGCGCGAGCAGCAGCTGAAGATGGAACGCGCGCTGAAGGAACAGGAAACCCGGAAGGAACCCGGCGTCGCCCCCGCGGCACGCCCAACGAATACCCCAGAATACCGGCGCGAGCCGGTCATCACGCCGCCGCCGGGCTATGGCCCCGGCACGGAAGTGACCGAGCCCGCAACGGAAGACACGCCATCGGCCCATCATGCACGACAAAATCCTCATTCTTGATTTCGGCTCGCAGGTCACGCAGCTGATCGCCCGCCGCGTCCGCGAGGCGCACGTCTACTGCGAAATCCACCCGAACGACGTCTCCGACGACTTCGTGCGCGAGTACGCGCCCAAGGCCGTCATCCTGTCGGGCAGCCACGCCAGCACCTATGAAGACCACCAGCTGCGCGCGCCGCAGGCGGTGTGGGACCTCGGCGTGCCGGTGCTCGGCATCTGCTACGGCATGCAGACCATGGCCGTGCAGCTCGGCGGCAAGGTCGAGTGGAGCGACCAGCGCGAGTTCGGCTACGCCGAGATGCGCGCCCATGGCCATACCGCGCTGCTCAAGGACATCGAGGATTTCCGCACCGCGGAAGGCCACGGCATGCTCAAGGTCTGGATGAGCCACGGCGACAAGGTCACCGGCCTGCCGCCGGGCTTCAAGCTGATGGCGTCCACCCCGAGCTGCCCGATCGCCGGCATGGCCGACGAAGCGCGCGGCTACTATGCCGTGCAGTTCCATCCCGAGGTCACGCATACCGTCAAGGGCCGGCAGATGCTCGAGCGCTTCGTGCTCGGGATCGCCGGCTGCAAGGCAGACTGGGTCATGCGCGACCACATCGAAGAAGCCGTCGCCAAGATCCGCGAACAGGTCGGCGACGAAGAGGTGATCCTGGGCCTGTCGGGCGGCGTCGATTCGTCGGTGGCCGCGGCGCTGATCCACCGCGCCATCGGCGACCAGCTCACCTGCGTCTTCGTCGACCACGGCCTGCTGCGCCTCGACGAAGGCAAGATGGTGATGGAAATGTTCGCCGGTCGCCTGCACGCCAAGGTCGTGCACATCGACGCTTCCGAGCAGTTCCTCGGCCACCTGTCCGGCGTGACCGACCCCGAGCAGAAGCGCAAGATCATCGGCCGCGAGTTCGTCGAGGTGTTCCAGGCCGAGGCGAAGAAGCTGAGCAAGGCCAAGTGGCTGGCGCAGGGCACGATCTACCCCGACGTGGTGGAATCGGGCGGCACCAAGACCAAGAAGGCCACCACCATCAAGAGCCACCACAACGTCGGCGGCCTGCCCGAAACGCTGGGCCTGAAGCTGCTCGAGCCGCTGCGCGACCTGTTCAAGGACGAAGTGCGCGAACTCGGCGTGGAACTGGGCCTGCCGCCGGAAATGGTCTACCGCCATCCGTTCCCGGGCCCGGGCCTGGGCGTGCGCATCCTCGGCGAAGTCAAGCGCGACTATGCCGACCTGCTGCGCCGCGCCGATGCCATCTTCATTGAAGAACTGCGCAAGACCATCGCCACCGAGCAGGACGCTGCCGCTGGCCTGTGCGAGCCGAACCAGGTCGGCAAGAGCTGGTATGACCTGACCAGCCAGGCATTTGCCGTGTTCCTGCCGGTCAAGTCGGTGGGCGTGATGGGCGACGGCCGCACCTACGACTACGTCGTGGCGCTGCGCGCTGTGCAGACCACCGACTTCATGACGGCGCATTGGGCGCACCTGCCGTACGCGTTGCTGGGCCGCTGCTCGAATCGCATCATCAACGAGGTGCGCGGCCTGAACCGGGTGGTGTACGACGTGTCGGGCAAGCCGCCGGCGACGATCGAGTGGGAGTGATTTGACGTCCTCCGAAGTCTATCGCTGACGATCGGAAATCTCCCGGAAACCCGCGCTGCTGCGCGGGTTTCGTGTTTTTGGCTATCGATGGCTATCGACTGAAATCGGACTCTGGGGTCGGTAGCAAGGCCGCCAGTGTGGCCGTTCCTATCAACTTCGGGATGGCTCTGCCGGGCGATTCGGGATCAAATGCAGCGCCCCACGTGATAGACCTCTTTCGCGGTGTTCCTGACCATGACCATCCCTTGCGGACTGCGCTAGAGAAAAAACTGGAGACAGGCGAAGGTGGTCTCCACGCCGTTCGCCAGCACGACAAATCCGGCAAGCGGCAAATGGTGCTAGTCTTTCACGTTGTGTCCCCGACAGTGCTCCAATGCTTGCAATGCCGCCGGCTAGCTAAACGTGTGAGTCATAGATGCGACTACCCCGCAAGCACCTTCAAACAGCTTTATTGCTGGCCGCTCAACTGGCCGCATTCCTTGCCGCAGTTCCCGTGATGGGCCAGACTACTGCGGCGACTTACCCGAGTCACGCTGTCGAACTGGTGGTGCCAAGCTCAGCGGGCGGTGGTACTGATACGGTTGCGCGAGCCTTCAGCGAAGCCATGCGAAAGTACCTGCCGCAGCCGCTGACCGTGGTGAACAAGCCAGGCGCCAGTGGCGCAATCGGCATGACGGAAGTGGCCCGCGCCAGGCCGGATGGCTACAAGCTCGGCATAATCATCGCGGAAGCCGTGATCGTCCCGCATGTCGGGCCGACCACGTTAGACCCCGCCCAGCTGGAGCCGATCGCACGCCTGAATGCCGATCCGTCCGCGATCACGGTGAGGGCCGATTCGCGCTGGAATACCATCGAGGCGTTCCTGGCATTCGCCAAGGCGCACCCCGGTGAGGTGCAGGTCGGGAATTCCGGTCCGGGTTCGATCTGGCACCTGGCGGCGACGGCGTTGGAGGACAAGTCGCACGTCAAGTTTAATCACGTGCCGTTCACCGGCGCGGCGCCGGCGTTGGTGGCGTTGATGGGCGGGCATATCGACGCGGTGGCTGTCAGTCCCGCGGAGGTATCGGCCTATGTGGCTGCGGGCAAGGTGAAGACGCTCGCGGTGATGGCCGACCAGCGTGTCAGCGGTTTCGAGAATGTGCCGACGCTTCGTGAGCGGGGTATCGCCCTCTCGATCGGCACATGGCGCGGGCTGGCCGCGCCCAAAGGCACGCCACCCGAGGTGCTCGAAACCCTTGCGGCCGCCAGCCGCAAGGCGGTGGCGGATCCGGTCTTTGTGGCGGCGCTGAGCCGGCAGAACCTGGGCATTGCCTATGCCGACGCAGCGACCTTCAAGGCGATGATCGCGGCTGACAACGCGGTGATGAAGGCGCTGGTGGCCAGGACCAACCTGAAGAAGTGAGGCAGCGCACCCGCTGGTCCCGATGATGCTGACGGGGGCTTAAGACAGGCGGGCAATCTCCTCAAGCAGCGCCGCCTCCATCGCCTCGATCGGCGCGCGCGCGCAGCCGGTGTAGAACTCGACCTGGGCGCACGCCTGGTGCAGCATCATGCGCGTGCCGTCGATGGTGCGGCAGCCGAGCGCTGCGGCATCGCGGATCAGCTTGCTCCTGACCGGGATGAAGGCGGCGTCCATGACGATCAGGTGCGCGGCGAGCTGTCCGGCGACCGGGTTGACATCGGGGGCGCGAAAGCCCGCCGCGGTCGCGTTGGCGAGCATGTCGAAATCCGCCGCGCGGAAATCCGTCAACCCGCCGCCAAAGCGCAGGCCGAGCGAGCCGGCCAGTTCTTCGCCGCGCGCCGCGGTGCGGTTGAACACGGTCACGCTGGCGCCGGCCTCGCGCAAGCCATAGGCCATCGCCCGCGCCGCGCCGCCCGCGCCCAGCAGCGCAATGCGCTGGCCGGCCACATCCGTCACCTCCTGGAATGCCCGGACGGCGCCGATGCAGTCGGTGTTGTAGCCGGTCAGCACGCCATCGAGATTGTTGATGGTGTTGACCGCGCCGATGGCGCGGGCGGTCTCGTCGAGATGGTCGAGGTGGGGGATCACGGCCTGCTTGTGCGGCATCGAGACATTCATGCCGCGCACGCCGAGCGTGCGGATCGACTGCACGGCGCCGGGCACGTCCTGCACCCCGAAGCACACAAAGGTGTAGTCGATCCCGAGCGCCCGATAGGCGGCATTGTGGATGCGCACATTGAAGGTGAAGGGCTCGCCCATGATCGAGCCGCACAGCGTGGGAATGGAACCGGGCATTGCGGGGTGTCCTTGCGAGGAAAATCAGGCGGCTGCCTGGGCGGCAAAGGCCGCCAGGTCGAAGCGCGCGGCAGGTTGCCGCCCGGCGAGCGCGTCCAGCAGGTTGCGCGTGGCCAGTTCGGCCATGGCACGACGGGTCTCATGCGTGGCCGAGCCGATATGGGGCAGGGCGGTCACCCTGGGATGGCGGCGCAACGGCGAATCCTGAGGCAGAGGCTCGGTGGCGAAGACGTCCAGCCCGGCCGCGCGCAGGTGGCCGCTTGCCAGCGCCGCGAGCAGCGCGTCTTCCTGCACGATCTGGCCGCGTGCGCCGTTGACGAAGATGGCGCCCGGCTTCATCAGCCCGAACTCGCGCGGGCCCATCAGGCCTCGGGTGCTGTCTGTCAGGGGCAGCGTGATGGCGACGATATCGGCGCGGCGCAAGGCGTCGTCGAGTTCCGTCCGGGTGGCGCGCCCCACCAGGTCGGGCGGCTCCATGGCAGTCTCGTTGACGTAGAGCACCTCCATGCCGAAGCCGAGCGCCGCGCGCCGCGCCACGGCCTGGCCGATGCGCCCGAAACCCAGGATCGCCAGCGCCTTGCCGTGCACGTCCCAGCCGAACAGGCTGTCGCCGATATTGGCGGTCCAGCGGCCTTCGCTGACGTGGGCCGCCAGCTCGACCAGGCGGCGGCTCGTGGCCATGATGAGGGCGAAGACGGTGTCGGCCGTGGTCTCGGTAAGTACGCCCGGCGTATGGCACAGCGTGATGCCGCGCTGGTGCAGGCAGGGGAGGTCATAGTTGTCGACGCCCACCGAAATACTCGAGATCACTTCCAGCCGGCCGGCTTCGGCCAGTTCCGCCGCGCCCAGCTTCACGCTGGAGCCGATCAGGCCGTGGGCGGATGCCAGCGCGGCGCGGAAGGCCGGTCGTTGTGCCGGCTGGCGCGGGTCAGCCACGATCATGTCATGCTCCGACTCGATCCTGGCGAGCAGGTCGTCAGGAATCGGCCGGAACACCAGTACATTCTTGCGCATGGGTAGTCCTTGCTGTGGCTTCACAGGCTGGCGGCCGCCAGCTGGGCATGGGTCGGCAGGCCTTCGGTATCGCCGCGCACCTGCACCGCCCGGGCGCCGATCCAGGCACCGCGCCGGACGGCTTCGCCCACCGGGCGGCCCTCCAGCAGCGCGCTGATCACGCCCACGGCAAAGCCGTCGCCGGCGCCAACGGTATCGACGACGCGCTCGACGCTGAACGCCTCGACATGGCCGCTGCCGGCCTCGCCATCGAAGTAGGCGCCGTCGGCACCGAGCTTCACCACCACCAGCTTCGCGCCGCGGGCACGGTAGAAGGCGGCAATGCGTTCCGGCTCGGCGTGGCCGGTGAGGAAGCGGCCTTCCTCGATGCCGGGCAGTACCCAGTCGCATTGCTGCGCGAGGTCGTTCAGCGTCTCCCGCATCAGCTCGGGCGTGGCCCACAGCGTGGGCCGCAGGTTGGGATCGAACGAGATCGTGCGGCCGGCGGCGCGCATGGTGGCGATGGCCTGGCGCGTGGCAGCCTGCGTGCCTGCCGCCAGCGCGGGGAACACGCCGGTGACGTGCAGGTGCCGCGAGCGCCGCAGCCATTTGTCGTCCAGGTGCTCCGGGCTCATGCGGCTCGCCGCCGAGCCGCGGCGGTGGTATTCGACGGGCGGATCGCTGCCGTCGTCGACCCGGCCCTTGAACTGGAAGCCGGTGCGCTCGCCGGGCTCGCATACCACCTGGCTGCAATCCACGCCTTCGCGCTGCATTTCGCCGAGCAGGTAGCGGGCCATCGAGTCGTCGCCCAGCCGGCTGGCCCAGCCGACCTTCAGGCCCAGGCGCGACAGGCCGATGGCCACGTTGGTCTCGGCACCGGCGGTGCGCTTGTGGAAGGTCTGCGCGCCTTCGAGCGGCCCGGCTTCGCCGGCGACCAGCATCAGCATGGCCTCGCCCAGCGTGACCACGTCAAGATCGGGGCTCATGCGGGAACCTCCACCGAACGCAGCAGTTCGACATGATGGCGCGTGACCTGTACCAGGTCTTCGCCTTGCAGCGGGAATTCGATCGCACGCGCAACCTGCGTGGGCAGGCGGCGCAAGACGCCGCGCCAGGGTGCGGCCGACTGGTCGAGCGGTACCGCGATCCATTTGGCGGGCGTGCGCTGCACGCCCTTGCAGTGCACGTAGCCGACGTTGGCGCCGAAGACTTGCGCGGCGTCGAGCGGGTCTTCGCCGGTCCAGTGCCAGTTGCCCATGTCGAAGGTCATCGGCACGGTCTCGCCGAGCGCCGCGATACGCGCGAAGAAGTCGCGCAGCGGCGGTACGGTGCCGGCGCGGGCGGTCTGGTCGTTTTCCACGACGAGTTCGATGCCCTCGTGCCGCAGCCAGGGAAGCAGCGCTTCCAGTGCCGTGCCTGCCCGATAGCCGCCAAGCGACATCTTGACCCGGCTCGCACCGAGCGCCAGCGCGGTCGTGAAGGCACGGTCGAGCGCGGCGGCATCGAGGCTGCCTGCGTCATTCCAGAGGCCTTCCGGGCTGGACCAGACCACGTCCAGTCGATGCTCCCCAGCAACCTCGCGCTGTTCGATGACTTCCTCCTTGTGCCCGCGCTGGAGTTCGCCGCGGAATTCCACGCCATCCGCGCCCGCTGCCGCGGCAATCCGCGCCAGCGCCGCCTGGCCGTCGCGCAGCGCGAGGTCGGCACCATAGGCGGTCAGCGAGATCAGGACCGGCGGGCGCGAGGCTCCATCTGCACCTTCTGCTTGCCACTGGCTCATTTCAGTGCTCCCGCGCTGAGGAATTGCTGCAGTTCCGGCGTCCGTGGCTGCGCGAACAGCGCCTTCGACGGGCCCGCCTCGTGGACCTTGCCCTGGTGCATGAAGATGGTGGTATGCGCCATGCGGCGCGCGAATTCCATCTCATGCGTGACCAGCACCATGGTCATGCCGGAGGCAGCGAGGTTCTCCATGACACGAAGCACTTCCGCCGTCAGCTCGGGGTCGAGCGCAGAGGTGACTTCGTCGAACAGCATCACCTTGGGTTCCATCGCCAGCGAACGGGCGATGGCCACGCGCTGCTGCTGGCCGCCCGAGAGTTGCTCGGGGTAGCAGTCCTTCTTGTCGAGCAGGCCGACCTGGGTCAGCACCTGGGCGACGATGCCGTCGATCCGGCTTGCGGCCATCTTCTTCACGATGGCCGGCGCCAGCGCGATGTTCTGGCCCACGGTCAGGTGCGGAAACAGGTTGTAGCTCTGGAACACCATGCCCACGTCACGGCGCAGGTCGAGCAAGCGCTTGCGGTCGTGATCCAGCTTGTGGCCGGCGACGGTGATATTGCCGGCATTGATCGTCTCCAGGCCGTTCAGGCAGCGCAGCATGGTGCTCTTGCCGGAGCCGCTGCGGCCGATGATGGCGACTACCTGGCCCGGCTCGATGGCAAACGACACGCCTTTCAGGACTTCGACGCAGCCATACGATTTGTGCACGCCTTGTGCTTCAACGATTGACATGGAGCCTCCTTTCCATGCGCCGGGCCGCCGCGGACAGCGGGAAGCAGAGCGCGAAGTAGATAAGTGCGACGACGACAAAGACCGCAAAGGGCTGGAAGGTCGCGTTGTTGATCAGTTGGCCGGCGCGGGTCAGCTCGATGACGCCGATGATGGAAGTGATCGAGGTGTTCTTGACCAGCTGGACCGAGAACCCCACGGTGGGCGGCAAGGCCAGCCGCACCGCCTGCGGCAGCACCACGTAGCGCAGCTGCTGCCAGCGGGTGAGGGCAAGCGCCTCGCTGGCTTCCCACTGTCCTTGCGGCACGGCCTCGATGCAGCCGCGCCAGATCTCGCCAAGATAGGCGCTGGCGTAGATCGACATCGCCAGCATGGCCGCGACCATCGGCGACAGCTTGAGCCCGAGCACGGACAGGCCGTAGTAGCTCAGGAACAGCACGATCAGCACCGGCGTGCCTTGCACGACCTGGATATAGACCGTACTGGCCAGGCGCAGCAGCGGGCTTCTGGAGGTACGCGCCAGCGCGACCAGGAAACCGGCCAGCGTGCCGCCGACGAAGGCCAGCAAGGTCACCCACAGCGTCCAGCGTGCGGCCAGCAGCAGGATTTCAAGATGATTCCAGGAAAACTCGGTGATCATTTCGTGCTCCCAGCAACCGCTGCCGTCAGTTCGGCGCGCGCCAGCGGCACGACCGGCGCCGTGCGGGCCAGCTTTCGTGCGCGCGCCACCACGCGGCGCCGCTTGAACACCAGGTTGCCGATCAGGGCGAACATGGCGCGCAGCAGTAGTGCCAGCCCGATATAGAGGAACATGACGAGGATGTAGCTCTCGAAGGTGCGGAAGGTCTGCGAATCGACCTGGCTGGCGACCGCCGTCAGCTCTTCCACCGAGATCGTCGACACCACGCTCGAGGTCAGCATCATCAGCGTGAACTGGCTGGTCAGGGCGGGATAGACCTTTTCGAAGGCCGGTACCAGCGCGACGTGGCGGATCAGCTGCCAGCGCGTCATGCCCAGCGCGGCGGCGGCTTCGAGCTGCGAGCGGTGTACCGCCTGCAATCCGGCACGGATGATTTCAGTCGAGTAGGCGCCGAGGTTGACGGTCATCGCAATCACCGCGGCGGTGACGGCATCGATCTGCAGGCCCACGGTCGGCAAGCCGAAGAAGATGATGAAGAGCTGGATCAGGAAGGGCGTGTTGCGGATCGCCTCGACATAGGCCCTGGTGACGCGCTGCAGCCACGGGCCGCCAAAAGCGGCGGCAATGGCGCCGGCGGTGCCGACCAGGGTGCCAAGCAGGATCGAGCCGAAGCTGAGTGCCAGCGTCATCGCGGCGCCTTCCGCGAAGCGATCCAGCTGCGACAGCACCGGGGTCCATTCGAATTGGTAGTGCATGCGGGTCTCCTGGCACGCCGGCGGGCGCCGGCGCGCAACCTCAGACGGCCTGGTTCAGAACGTTTGCAGCGCGGGCAGCGCCTTGCCGGTCCACTTCTGCGCAATGGCATCGAGTTCGCCATTGAGCTTGACGTAGGAGATGGTGGTGTTGAGCCACTGGCGCAGCTCGAAGGCGTCGCGGCGCACGGCCATCGAATTCGGCTGCACCGAGAACGCGAACTTGGCGTCGAACTTGCCGGCGCCGCGCGCCTTCATGATTTCGTTGCCGGTGGTGTTGGGCAGCGCAATGGCGTCGACCTGGTTGCTGATCAGCGCCTGCGCGCAGGTGGCATCGTCCTCGAAGCGGACGATATTCATGCCGGGCACCGCCAGGCGGGTCAGCGCGGTGTCCTGCGTGGTGCCGCGCGTCACGCCCACCTTCTTCTTGCCGAGCTCAGTCAGCTTGGCGTACTTGGCAGCGGTAGGCGCAAAGATGGTCAGCTCGAATGCGCTGTAGGGCGAGCTGAACATGATGGCACGCGCCCGCTCCGGCGTCGGCGCCAGCGTCGCGACCAGGAAGTCGACCTTGCCCGCTTCCAGCGCCGGAATCCGGCTGGGCGAGGTGAGCGGAACGATATCGACCGGCACGCCCAGGTACTTGCCGAGCAGGTTGGCCACGTCGACGTCATAGCCGGCGGGTTTGCCGGTGGCGTCCGTGGTGCCGAAAGGCGGAGCACCGGTCACCACGCCGATGGTGACCTTGCCCTTCTTGACGATCTCGGCGACGGTCTGGGCTTGGGCGGTAACAGCGGCGCTGGCCAGGATCAGCAAAGCCAGTACGGGCGTGGCAAAGCGGCGCAACAGGTGTTGGGCGTTCATTGGATGTCTCCTGCACGGATATGAAAGGTGTCGCTGGCGGCAGCGATCTGCATGCCGGATTTGAAACCGGTTTCAGGATTATAGGAAACCGGTTTCAGAGATACAGCAGTGGAAACCCTTACGGGCGCTCCGAGGTTGTTCCGACGGGGAAATGGGCGCGCTTGCGCACCCGCTACGCTGGTGCGGCGGCTCTATGCGTGGCTTGCGCGCGCACGCCGGACGGCGGCGGGGGAGTGATCAGCCGCGGCGGGTGGACCCGCGTGTGACCAGCGTGCCGGGCAACAGCACCCGCCGCGGCGGCAGCTGGCCGCCTTGCAGGCGCTCGATCAGGCAATTGGTGGCAACGCGCCCGATATCGTCGGTCGGCTGGGAAATGGCGCTGAGGCCCGGGCCGACCAACGCGGCCCATTCGGGGTCATCGAAGCCTATCAGGCCAAGGTCGGTACCGAGTTGCCACCCCAGTCGGGCGGCCGACGCGGCCACGCGCAGCGAGATCACTGCGTTGGCTGCCAGCACGGCAACGGGCGCCTGGCCGGCACGCCGGCGCAGCTCGCGCAGCGCTTCATCGAGGGCATCGTCGTCACCTCTGTGGGCTTCAAAAGCAGATCCGCTGACCGTGTCCGCGTGTTCGGCGATAAAGCTTCGAAATGCGCGGGCGCGCTCGTTGCGCGAGCTGATGGCCTTGATCGGCTCGCTGATAAAGAGGATGTGCCGATAACCGGCGTCGACAAGGTGGCCGGCCGCTTCATGGACGGCAGTCAGGTTGTCCAGGGCGACAAGATCGACTTCCGCATCGCCGACCTTGCGATCAACCAGGACGACGGGCTTGCCCAGCTGCGCGGCATCGGCCAGGGCACCGGCGTCGTGGCCCAGTGTATGCAGAATGAAACCCTCCACGCGGTAAGCCGAGAGCGAGCGAATGGCTTCGCGCTCCAGTTGCTCGTCGTTGCCCAGGTTGAACAGCATCACCATATAGCCGGCATCGCGACAGGCCTTCTCAACGCCACGCAGCACTGCTACCGAGAACGAATTGGACACGTCTGCCACCACCAGCCCAATCAGGCGAGACTTGCCGCGTTTGAGTCCCTGCGCCATGGGACTGGGACTATAGCCAAGTGTGCGGATGGCCGATGCCACGCGCTCCTCCACCTCCGTGGACAACTGCTGGCCACCCCGGTTCAGGTAGCGCGATACCGTTGCCTTGGAAACGCCCGCATAGTCGGCTACATCCTGGATGGTGAGCTTTTCTGCGGGATGCGGGTTGGACTTCGGTCGGGTCACGGGCGGCGGCATAAAGTTGGATGAAACCAGTTTCACGATTATGCCTCGCGACTGCCACGATCGCCAGCACGCCGGGCTCAGTAGTGCAAT
This sequence comes from Cupriavidus sp. L7L, assembly GCF_004353535.1. Lineage (NCBI taxonomy): Bacteria > Pseudomonadati > Pseudomonadota > Betaproteobacteria > Burkholderiales > Burkholderiaceae > Cupriavidus > Cupriavidus sp. L7L. Next base: position 160,297 of record NZ_SMNY01000024.1, on the reverse strand, counting down.
AGTGCGCAAGTCGGCACTTGATGACGGGGCGATGGGCACTGGACGGCCCTGAGGAGAGGGAAGCGCAGGTACGGCATCACCCCCGCTACATCACCGACGATATGACGGCGTTGTGTCGAGCGGCAAGGCATGGCGTAGGTATCGTTCAGTTATCGAGCATGTGTTTTTGTCTTTAGCTTTGTCATCACAGAATGCGATGGCACGATAACTATTGATGGCTTTACACGGCCGGAAAGGAGGTAGTAGTCGGCCATGCCGGCTCCGGTCGGGGCGGTGTTAAGCGAGAGAACAAAGGAATCGCGCCCCGCGTGGCGCGGGGCGCGTGGCACATGGAGTTGGGGGCGGGCATGCCGGCCCGCCTGCATCTCAGGTGCGGTCGTAGGAGAACTGGATGCCAGCCGTGCCGCCGGTCTGGATGAAGAGATCCATGAAGGCCGGGACGGTCTCGCTGCGGGCCCAGTCGCGCTGCAGTTCGCAGAACAGCTGAGCCACGCTGATCATCTTGCCGCCAGCCTGTTCGATGCGGCGCAGCGCGGCCTCGTGCGCCGCCACGGAAGTACCGCCTACGGCGTCGGCCACGACATAGACCTCATAGCCTTCCTTGAGCGCGTCCAGCGCCGGGAAGGTCAGGCACGCTTCCGTCCACAGGGCAGTCATGATCAGCTTCTTGCGCCCCGTCGCCTCCACTGCCGCGCGGAACTCCACGTCTTCCCAGGAGTTGATCGAGGTGCGGTCATAGGTAGGGAAGTCGCCCAGCACCTTCTGCAGCTGCGGGATTGGCGGCTTGTTCAGGCCCGTCCTCACATTGACCGTGGAATGCACGATCGGCAGCCTGTACGCAACCGCGGCACGCGAAGCGCCGACGATGTTATTGATCAGCAACTGCCGGTCCATGGAGGCGATGGAGTTCACCTGGACCGGTTGGTAGTCGATGATCACGAAGGCTGCGTTCTGCGGAGTCAGCAGGTGGTCGTTTGCGGGATCGCGAATGGGTTCGCTCGCCATGGTTATCTCCAGAACAATGGGTGGGTTTCTGCTACTCGGCGTTCCCGGGCCGGCGCTGCATGTACTGTGCGCGAAGCTGGCCCGACTGCCCCGCGACGGTACCGGCATTGCCGGACACTGCAAACCGGAAATGCGGTTTTGATGCCGTCCGGCATGCGTTGCGGTCGGCCGTCGCAACGAGCCTTTGCAGCATAAGCCATGCATTGGGGCGAGCGTGATAGCCATCTGCCAAACATGCTGTTCGCGCTGATAGAACGATCCGCGCGCCCTCCGTGTCCTGCTTGCTTGCGCCGTGGTATTTGCCTAGTCTTTGCCGACACCATATGTGCGGAGGACACGAACGATGGACGATTTCTATGTGCTGGTGATCCTGTATGCCAAGCCCGGGCGCGAGGCGGAGCTACGGGAAAAACTGCGGGCCGTGGTGGCGCCTTCCCGCCGCGATGCCGGCAACCTGCGCTACGAGATGTTCGAGCAACAGGATGATCCGCGGCGCTTTGTCTTCATCGAGCACTGGGACAGTCCCGCCGCGCAGGAGGCGCACCATACGCAGACCGAGCACATCCGCCGCTTCCAGGAAGATGGCAGCGATGCGGTGGAAAGGATGGAGTTGTTCTACCGGATGAAGCTTGTGGCCTGAGTGGCAGCGTTCTCCATGCAGGGAGGCTATGGCGGCGATAACGACCACGGCGTGGAAAAGTATGAAATCGCCGCGCGCTGGGACGACATCGTGCAATGGCAGCTGTCCAGCCGCTTCACGCTCTCGCTGGATGGGGAGGTCAATGTCGCGAACTGGCGCGCATTGTCTAACCGGCCGTCCAGCCAGCTGATGGAGTACGGCATCTCGCCAATCTTTCGCCTGGGTTATGCCGCGGAATTTGCCACGCCGTTTATCGAGGCGTCAGTGGGTTTGCGCGTGCTCGGCCACACCGAGATCGCCGGCGGCCACCGCATGGGATCGGCGTTCCAGTTCTCAGACATGGTCGGCGTCGGGGTTGCCTTCGGCAAGGCGCGGCGCCTGACCATCGGCTACCGCTTCCAGCACCTGTCCAACGCCGGCATTCAGGAGCCGAATCCGGGCGTCAACTTCAGCATGGGCTACATCCGCTATCGCTTCTGACGCGCTTCTGAGGGCGTGCCGGCATCAAGGGCCGGCACGATCACCGCGATCGCGTCGCGGACCAGCGCATCGATCTCGGCGTCGTCCGGACGGACGCCGGTAGCCAGCGCACGGTGCAGGACGCTGGCCAGCACCATGCCGTGGAACAGCCTGGCACTGACCTCAGGGCTTGCCGAGAGCCGCGTGCCTCTCGCCTGCTGGCTGCCAAGGAAGGCCGCGACATAGGCGCAGGTCGCCGCCGGGCCGCGCGTATACCAGGCGTTCCCCAACGCGGGGAAGCGCCGCGATTCCGCGAAGATCAGCCGCAGGAACGCCAGGTGGCGTTCCTCCAGCAGCGACTGCAGAAAACTGTGCGCGATCTTGCCGAGTCCCTGCGCCGCATCGCAGCGCGACACATCCACGCCCTTCTCGGTCTTTTCCAGGAAGCGGTCGCACAGCCGCTCCACCACCGCCACGAACAAACCGTCCTTGCCGCCGAAATAGCTGTAGACGTTGGTCTTGGAGCCCCCGCACGCCTTGACGATGTCGTCCAGGCTGACGCCGTCATAGCCGTGCTCGAGGAACATGTCGGCGGCGGTGCTCAGGATCAGGGCGCGCTTCTCTTCGCCACGGCGTGTGATGCGCTGCGGCGGGCGGTGCAGGGGAGTGTCGGTAACGCTCACGGGTGATGCCATCGGTAGCGAGGAGTAACAGGGGGCAAGGGGCGCTGGCGCCCCGCGCAGTCTACCAAATGCTTGCGTGATCCAAGTGGCAGCCCATGCGTCGCCCCTTTCTTCAAAAAATTCGTGTGAGGTTTTTCAATTTATTTAGTACCATACGGTACGGTTTGATTATATTTGGATCGTGAGACGTGCGGGGCAGATTGCCCCGGTCGACACAAGGTTCTTCCTGGTAGAAAAGGAGCAAGTGATGAAAAAGGCATCGATTGGCGCAATCCTGATGGTGGTGATGGCGGCCGGGGCGCAAGCCGCGGTGCGCACCGCGGACGTCTATACAGACGGGGCGCATGTTGCCGAGGCCCTGCAGCGTTCGCAATCCGGCCGCCTGGCCGATGAGCAATTCCGCCGGATTGCCGTGCGCAAGGCGGATCCGTTCACCGACGGCGGACTGCGGCAGGTAGATCTGTTCACCGACGGCGCACTCGCGAGAATTGGGAGTGCCGACCGGTTCACGGATGGCGCCTGAACGGCAAGCCGGTCCTGCGCCACATGCAGTGCCGGCCGCAAGGTCACGGTGGGGTGCGGGTTTACCGTTCTTGCAGAGGCTCGCACCCCCACCTAAAATAATTCGCATATCGCATTAAATTGCGCGTAGCGCAAAAAAGGAGACAACGTGACGGAAGCGAAACACCCCCGGGCTGCCGGTCAGACCAGCATCGCGCATGTGGATATCCACGGCGTGTCGGTGCATGGCAAAGACCTGAGCGAGGCCTTGATCGGCAAGACCGGCTTCACCGCCTACTTCCTGTTCCTGCTGACCGGCCGCGAGCCCGGCGCAAAGCTGGTGGCGATCACCGATGCCTGCCTCGTGGCGATCGCGGAGCATGGCCTGGTCCCCTCGGTGCAGGCAGCGCGCATGACGCTGGCCGCCGCGCCGGATGCGTTGCAAGGCGCCGTGGCGGCTGGCGTGCTGGGTTGCGGCTCGGTGATCCTGGGCGCATCGGAGACCGCGGGCCAGCTGCTGGCGGAAGTGCTCGCCGGGCGGGAACACGGCACGCTGGCCGAGAGCGCGAACTCGGTGGTCCGGGCCGTGCGGCAGGCGCGCAAGCCACTGCCAGGCTTTGGCCATCCCACGCACAAGCTGGGGGATCCGCGCGCGCACCGGCTGCTGGCCATTGCGCGGGAGCTGGGAGTTGCCGGCGACCACGTGGCCGCGCTGGAAGCGGTAGCCGCCGCAGTGCCCGAGCATTACAGCAAGCCCTTGCCGCTGAACGTTTCGGGCGCAATCCCCGCCGTCCTGCTCGACGCTGGCTATCCCGCCACCGCGCTCAAGGGGGTGCCGCTGCTGGCGCGCGTGGCGAGCCTGATCGCCCACCTGCAGGAGGAACGCCGCCAGCCGATTGGCTTCATCCTGGCCGATGCCGCCGAACAGGCCATCGCCTACAGCGCCGCGCCGGCGCAAGCATCATGAGCGCGCCGGCCACCTGCACCGGCACGATGGCGCCGCTCGACGTGCTCAGGCAGTATCCGGCGCATGACTTCACGCTGACCGGTTTCCTCGCGGCCCGCGTGGCGGCGCATCCGGACAAGCCGGCGTTGCTTTTCGAGGGCGAGACCTGGAGCTATCGCGAGCTCGAGGGACGGATCGCGCAAGCCGCGCAATGGCTGGCGCAGGCCATGCACGTGCGCCGCGGCGACCGCGTCGGCGTGCTGTCCCCCAACCATCCGTCCACGGTCGTGCTGATGTTTGCGCTGGCGCGCATCGGCGCGACCATGGTGCCGGCCAACCCGGAATACCGGCTGGACGAGGCGCTGTACGTGTTCCAGCATGCGCAGGTCTGCGGGCTGGTGTGTGCACCGGCTACGCTGGACACCGGTGCGGCCATCGCCCGGGCGCTGGGCGGTGGGGTCTGGCTGCGCGCCAACGAGCCTGGCGACCACGGCGTGCCGACGCTGGAGCAGTCGATGGCGGCGGCGGGCGAACTTGCGGCCGAACCTGCCGACGACGGCGGCGACCGGGATACCGCACTGATCATCTATACGTCCGGCACCACGGGCTTCCCCAAGGGCGCGATGCACAGCCATCGCGGCTACGTACTGACCGCCGAAGCCTTCGTCGGCCGGTTGCAGCTGCAGCCAGACGAGCGCGTGATGTGCGTGATGCCGCTATTCCATATCAACGCGCTGATGTATTCGGTGGGCGGGGCCCTGGCGTGTGGCGGCTGCCTGGTGCTGGTGCGCAGGTTCTCGGCGTCGTCGTTCTGGCGGTTCGCCGCCGAGACCGGCGCCACGGAGGTGAACCTGGTGGCGGCGGCCGGCAGCATCCTGGCCCGGCGCCCGCGTGCCGAGTTCGTGCCTGGCCACCGCATCACCAAGATGTTCATCGCGCCGCAGACCCAGGAAATGGTGCGTGTGATGAAGCAGGAGTTCCACGTGCCGCGGCTGATCGAATGCTATGGCATGACGGAAATCCCGGGCGTGATCGCCAACCCGTTCGACGGCCCGCACAAGCTTGGCACCATGGGCCTGATCTCGCCCCACCCGGATCCGGCGGTGCCGGTGCCGCAGGCCCGCATCGTCGACGACGAAGGCAGCGACGTGGCCCCGGGCGGCGAGGGCGAACTGCTGATCCGCACGCCTACGCTGATGCAAGGCTACTACCGTGACCCGGCCCAGACCGAGGCGGCGTTCCGCGACGGCTGGTTCGCCACCGGCGACCTGGTGCGCCAGGACGAGGACGGCTACTACGTCTTTGTTGCGCGCAAGAAAGATGTGATCCGGCGCAAGGGCGAGAACGTGTCGGGCGCCGAGCTCGATCGCATCTTCGGCGAACACCCGGCGGTGGAAGAAGCGGCGGCCATCGGCGTGCCCGCGGAAATTGGCGAGGAAGAAATCCTGCTGGCGGTGCAGTTCCGCGCGGGCCAGTCGGCCGATGCGGCCGAGCTGCTCGCCTGGGCGCGCGGCCGCCTGGCCGTGCACAAGCTGCCGCGTTATATCGCCACCGTCGACGCAATCCCGCACACACCGACGCACAAGCCTGCCAAGCACAAGCTGAAGGCTGACCGGACACTGCTGGCGCGCGCGGTCGACCTGTCGGCCGCCAGCCAATAAGCCAGAACAAAAGGAGACAACCATGAGCACCCAGGACAACTACACCCTCCAGCGCGCGCTGGACGCGATGTGCGCCGGCGCACCCGGCTCGGACGAGACCTTGCAGGCGCAATTCGGCGTGGCGCTGCGGCATTTCCACGCCATGCTGGACGAGCTGCAGCTGACCGATGCGCAGCTCTATCGCATTGCCGCCTGGCTGGGCCGGGTGGCCGCGCAGGATGAACTGATCATGCTGTGCGACATGATGGGCCTGACCATGCGCGCGCTGGACCTGGCGCGCACCGGCGAGCAAGCCACGCCGCAGAACGTGACCGGCCCGTTCCCCAAGGACCAGGTGGCCGAAGGCAGCAACCCCTGCCACCTGGCGACGGCGGAGGAGCCCGGGCAGCGGCTCGAAGTGCGCGGCCGCGTGCTGGATGCGCGCACGGGCCAGCCGGTGCCGGGTGCGACGCTGATCGTGTGGCAGCCCAACCAGTTCGGCCGCTACGAGAACGAAGACGACTCCCAGTCCGAAGACAACCTGCGCGGCAAGCTGCGCTGCGATGTGGAGGGCGGCTTCCAGATCTTCACGGTGCGGCCGGGCGGCTACATCATCGGGCGCGAGGACACGGAGGTGGGCGTGCTGATGAGGCGCCTGGGCCGCAACCGCCAGCGCGCGCCGCATATCCACTACCGGGTGGTGCAGCCGGGATACCGCACGCTGACCTCTCAGATCTATTTCAAGGGCGACCCCGCCAACCCGGTCGACTGCATCTTCTCGACCATCGATGACCACATCGTCGAGGTGGGGCCCCATCCGCAGCGTGACGGCTACCAGCTGCTGACGCTGGATGTGGTGATCGAGCCCGAGGTGGCGCCAGTGGCGGCCTGAGCCCCGCGCAGCTCAGGAGGCCGCCAGGATCGAATGCGCCAGCGTGGGCGCCCGCCGGATGGCGGCCTCGATCATCGCGGCCGCCTCGCGCAGTGCCGGCAGCCGTGTGGCGACAAGTTCTTCGGGGCTGGCGCGCTCGGTCTCGGTGGAGCAGTTGATGGCTGCGATCACGCGCTGCTGGGGGTCGCGCACGGGCACGGCGATAGACAGGACGTTGAGCTCGAGCTGGCCGTGCTGGATCGCATAGCCCTGTTCAAGCGTGCGTGCCAGCGCGGCGCGCAGCGCATCAGCATCGCTGAGCGTCATCGGCGTGAATTTCTGGAACGGTGCCTTGTCCAGGACCTTGTTCTGCTGGGCCTTGGTCGCATGCGCCAGCAAGGCGAGGCCGAGCGAGGTGCAATGCACCGGAAGCCGGTAGCCGACCGAGGCGCGGAACGCGATGCGCCGCTGGCTGGGCACATGCGCAAGGTAGACCACGCTGTCGCCGTCGAGGATGGCGAGCGAGACCGAATCGCGGAAGCGCTCGGCCACTTCCTGCAGGAAGGGCTGGACGATGTCGCGCAGGTTCATCGAGCTGAGGAATGCGGCGCCCAGCGACAGCACCTTGGGCAGCAGCACGAAGCGCCGCCCGTTGGCGCCGATGTAGCCCAGCGCCTGCAGCGTCAGCAAGGCACGGCGCGCGGTGGCGGGCGTCATGCCGGTGGCCTGGGCGACTTCGCTCAGCGTCATTTCCGGCGTGGTGTCGGTGAACGCCTGGATCACCGCCAGGCCGCGCGCCAGCGCCGCGACGTAGTCGCGGTGGCCTTCTTCGAGCTTGGGCGGGGCGTCCTGGTCGACGGGGGCGGTGGGTTTGGCGGCGGAGGTCATGCGCGCATTTTATCCGCAACGCCCAGGCTGGAACAGAAAGGAGGGCGCCATGGCCGGCGCCCGGGAGACATAGCAACATGAGACTCGATCCTACCTCGCTGCGGCTCTTTGTCTGCGTGGCGGAAGAGGGCTCCATCGCAGCCGCCGCCGAGCGTGCGCACCTGGCCGCCGCCGCGGTCAGCAAGCGCATCAGCGAGCTGGAGCAAGGCCTGGGCACGGCCCTGCTCCGGCGCAGCAACAAGGGCGTAGAGCCGACCACGGCCGGCATCGAGCTGGTGCACCTGGCGCGCGGCGTGCTGCACGACCTTGACGACATCGTGACGCGCATGCGCGACTTCGGCGGAGGCCTGCGCGGCCAGGTCAGGGTATTCGCCAACGTCTCCGCCATTACGCAGTTCCTGCCGGCGCAGCTCAAGTCGTTCCTGGCGGACTATCCGCGTGTCGACGTGCGCCTTGATGAGCGCGTCTCCACCGCCATCGTGCGCGCCGTGGCCGAGAACGCCGCGGATATCGGCATCTTCACCGCGTGCGCGGTAGGCGCGGAACTCGAGACCTTTCCCTACCAATGCGACGAACTGGTGGTGGCGGTGCCAGACGGCCACCCGCTGGCAGCGCGGCAGTCGGTGTCGATCCGCGAGGCGCTGGACTTTGATCTGGTCAGCATGCATGCCGGCAGCCAGATTCATCTGCAGCTGGTGCGGGCCGCCAGCGAGGCCGGCCTCGTGTTCAAGCCGCGCATACACGTGCCTGGCTATGACGCGCTGTGCCTGATGGTGCAGGCGGGGATGGGGCTGGGCATCCTGCCGAGGTCCAGCGCGGCGCCTTACCAGGACACCCTCGGCATCCGTACCGTCAGGCTGGACGAGCCCTGGGCCGCGCGGCAACTGGTGATCGGCGTGCGCGCCTACGACAGCCTCTCGGCGGTGGCGCGGCTGCTGGTCGACCGCCTGCTCGACGCCGCGTAGCACAGACGCGCCTGCCATCGCGCTATGCGATGGCAGGCTCGCCAATCACTGCTTTACCACGCGCGCCGGTTCTTCCAATCTTGCATGGCAGTCACCGTATTTCGACAGGAGCATCAAACCGTCATGGTCAACGAAGCGAACAAGGAAAAGATGCCGCTGCAAGGCGTGCGCGTGTTGGAGCTGGGATCGCTGATCGCCGGCCCTTATGCCGGCGGCCTGCTCGCCCAGTTCGGCGCCGAGGTGTTGAAGATCGAAGCGCCGGGCGAAGGCGATCCGCTGCGCAAATGGCGCAAGCTGTATGAGGGCACCTCGCTGTGGTGGTATAGCCAGAGCCGCAACAAGAAGTCGCTGACGCTGGACCTGCGCAGCCCGGAAGGCCAGGACATCGTGCGCAAGCTGGTCGCCGGCGCCGATATCGTGATCGAGAACTTCCGCCCCGGCACGCTGGAGAAATGGGGCCTGGGCTGGGAAGACCTGCGCAAGGTGAATCCGGCCCTGGTCATGGTGCGCATTTCCGGCTATGGCCAGACCGGCCCCTACAAGGACCGCCCGGGGTTTGCCGCGATCGCGGAATCGATGGGCGGGCTGCGCTATGTCAGCGGCTACCCCGACCGGCCGCCGGTGCGGTCCGGCGTGAGCATCGGCGACACGCTGGCGTCGCTGTACGGCGTGATCGGCGCGCTGCTGGCCATGCACCACCTGCGCAACAACAACGGCGAAGGGCAGTATGTGGACGTGGCCCTGTACGAGTCCGTCTTTGCCGTGATGGAGAGCCTGGTGCCGGAGTTCGACAAGTTCGGCCACGTGCGCGAGCGTTCCGGCGCCAGCCTGCCCGGCATTTCGCCGTCGAACACGTATCCCTGCAAGGACGGGCAGTACGTGATCATCGCGGGCAACGGCGACGCCATCTTCCGGCGCTTCATGACGGCGATCGGCCGCGACGACCTCGGCCAGGATCCGCGCCTGGCGCACAACGATGGCCGCGTGCAGCACAACGCCATGCTCGACGACGCCATCGCCGCATGGACCGCCGCGCACGACCTCGACACCGTGCTGGCGACGCTGGAAGCCGCGGCGGTGCCTTGCGGGCGCATCTACACCGCGCAGGACATCTGCAGCGACCCCCACTACAGTGCGCGCGGCATGATCGAGCCGCACCAGCTTCCCGATGGCTCGCCGCTGGCGCTGTCGGGCATCGTGCCCAGGCTCAGCGCCACCCCGGGGCGAACCAACTGGATCGGGCCGGCGCTGGGCGAGCACACCGAAGAGATCCTGGCGGGCATCGGCATTGCCGGCGCCGAATTCCGCGCGCTGCGCGAGGCCGGCGTAGTCTGAGCCCGCGGCGCCAAACCGAAGGACAGAAAATGAACATGACCATGTGGCTTCCCCATGCCCCACGGCGCGTCCGCATCAATGAAGTGTCCGTGCGCGACGGCTTCCAGATCGAGCCGGAATTCGTCCCCACCGAAGAGAAGATCGCGCTGATCGACCGGTTGTCCGAAACCGGGCTCGCCCGGATCGAGATCACCTCGTTCGTGTCGCCCAAGGCGATTCCGAACCTGCGCGATGCCGAGGCCGTGGCCAGGCAGATCCGCCGCCATCCCGAGGTCATCTATACGGCCCTGGTGCCGAACGTGCGCGGATGCGAGCGCGCGCTCGAGTGCGACCTGGATGAGATCAACCTCGTCATGTCCGCCAGCGAGACCCACAACCTGGCAAACATGCGCATGACGTGCGAGCAGTCGCTGGCGCAGTTCCGCGATGTGACGGCGCTGGCCCGCTCCGGTGACCTGGCTGTCAGCGGCTGCGTGGCGACGGCGTTCGGCTGCCCGTTCGAAGGCGCGGTGGCGCCGGAGCGCGTGCAGTGGGCCGCGGGGCGATACCTGGAGCTGGGCATGGACAGCATCACGCTGGCCGACACCACCGGCATGGCAGACCCGCGCCAGGTGAGCGACCTGGTCGAGGCCTTCCGCCAGTGGTTCCCGGGCGTGCCGCTGACACTGCATTTCCACAACACCCGCGGCATGGGCCTGGCCAACGTGCTGGCTGCGCTGGCCGCGGGCGTGGACAGCTTCGATGCCTCGCTGGGCGGGCTCGGCGGCTGCCCGTTCGCGCCCGGCGCCACCGGCAACATCTGCACGGAGGACCTGGTGCACATGCTCGAGTCGGCCGGCATCGACACCGGCGTTGACCTGGACCGGCTGCTGGGCGCCGCGCGCGACCTGCCGGCACTGGTCGGGCACGATATTTCCGGGCAGGTCGTCAAGGCGGGCAAGCGCACCGAACTGTATCCGGTGCCGGAATGGGTGGGCGCGCGCCAGCACTGAAGCAAAGCATAAGCAAGGAGACACCATCATGACCGAGCCTAACCGCCCCGCGAGCCTGCTCGACAAGCTCTGGGCCAGCCACGTGATCCACCAGGAGACCGACGGCCCCGCGCTGATCTATATCGATCGCCACCTGGTCAACGAAGTGACCAGCCCGCAGGCCTTCGAAGGGCTGCGCCTGAACGGGCGCAAGGTGTGGCGTGCCGCCTCGGTGCTGGCCACTGCCGACCACAATGTGCCCACCACCGCGCGCAGCCAGGGCATCGCTGATCCGGTGAGCCGCGCGCAGGTTGACGCGCTCGACCGCAACTGCGAAGAGAACGGCATCGTCAATTTCGGCATGGACGATCCGCGCCAGGGCATCCTGCACGTGGTGGGGCCGGAGCGCGGCGCGACCTTGCCCGGCATGGCCATTGCCTGCGGCGATTCGCATACCTCCACGCACGGCGCGTTCGCGGCGTTCGCATTCGGCATCGGTACCTCGGAAGTGGAGCAGGTGCTGGCCGCGCAATGCCTGTGGATGAAGAAGCCCAAGTCGATGCTGGTACGCGTTGAGGGCGAGCTGGGCAGGGGCGTTGCCGCCAAGGACATTGCGCTCGCGCTGATCGGGCGCATCGGCACGGCTGGCGCGACCGGCCACGTGATCGAGTTCGCCGGCAGCACCATCCGCGGCCTGAGCATGGAGGCGCGCATGACCGTATGCAACATGGCGATCGAGGCCGGCGCGCGCACCGGCATGGTGGCCGTGGACGAGACCACGCTGGAGTATCTGGGAGGACGGCCGCAGGCCCCGCAGGGCCGGATGTGGGACGTGGCCATCGAATACTGGCGCACGCTGCACAGCGACCCGGGCGCGACCTTCGATGCCGTGGTGGACCTCGACGCCGCCACCATCCGCCCGCACGTGACCTGGGGGACGTCGCCCGAAATGGTGGTGCCCGTCGGCGAGCGCATTCCCGATCCGCGCGACGAGCGCGACCCGGTGCGGCGCAAGAGCATCGAGGCGGCGCTGCGCTACATGGGCCTGCTGCCGAATACGCCCATCGAAGCGGTCGCGGTGGACAAGGTCTTTATCGGGTCATGCACCAACGCGCGCATTGAAGACCTGCGAGCCGCGGCGGAGGTCGTGCGCGGCCGGCATGTCTCGCCGCGCATCCGGCAGGCACTGGTGGTGCCGGGCTCGGGCCTGGTCAAGTCCCAGGCCGAGGCCGAGGGCCTTGACCAGGTGTTTATCGCGGCCGGCTTCGAATGGCGCGAGCCCGGCTGCTCGATGTGCCTGGGCATGAACGACGACCGCCTGTCGGCTGGCGAGCGCTGCGCGTCCACGTCCAACCGCAATTTCGAAGGCAGGCAGGGACCGGGCGGGCGTACCCACCTGGTGAGCCCGCAGATGGCAGCCGCGGCTGCCGTGGCGGGGCACTTCGTCGATGTCCGCGCGTTGTAACACCGGAGGAAGCCGAGCAATGAAAGCCTTTACCACCCTGGATGGCCTGGTCGCGCCGCTGGACCGCGCCAATGTCGATACCGATGCCATCCTGCCCAAGCAGTTCCTGAAATCCATCCGGCGCAGCGGCTTCGGTCCCTACCTGTTCGACGAATGGCGCTACCTTGACCATGGCGAGCCCGGGCAGGACTGCAGCGCCCGGCCGCTGAACCCGGACTTCGTGCTGAACCAGCCGCGCTACCGCGGTGCGTCGATCCTGCTGGCGCGCGAGAACTTCGGCTGCGGCTCCTCGCGCGAACATGCGCCGTGGGCACTGGATGACTTCGGCCTGCGCGCGCTGATCGCGCCAGGTTTTGCGGACATCTTCTACAACAACTGCCTGAAGAACGGCCTGCTGCCGATCGTGGCGGCGCCGGAGGTGGTCGACCGCCTGTTTGCCGAGGTCGCCGCCACGCCGGGCTACCGGCTGCAGGTGGACCTGGCCGCGCAGCAGGTGGTCACGCCGGCCGGTGAGGTGATCGCTTTCACGCTCGACCCGTTCAAGCAGCATTGCCTGCTCAACGGGCTGGACGATATCGCGCTGGCACTGCGCCACGCCGCGCAGATAGACGCCTACGAGCAAGTGCGGCGGCAGCGCGAACCGTGGTTGTTCAACTGACTGGATTATCCGGCCGCACGAGCCGGAAAGCCCCACAACGATAGATGGAGACATGATGGACTGGAACACTCACACCCCTCGCGCGCTGTGTGCCGCGGCGCTCGGCCTGGCCTGCTTTGCCGGCGCAAGTGCCGCCCTGGCACAAGCCTATCCCGCACAACCGATCCGCATGGTCGTGCCATACGCACCCGGCGGCACGACCGACATCATCGCCCGGCAACTGGCCCAGCGCATGTCGGAAAAACTGCGCCAGCCGGTGGTGGTGGAGAACAAGAGCGGCGCCAACACGGTGATCGGGGCCGACACGGTCGCCAAGGCCCAGCCCGACGGCTACACGCTGCTGCTGACCAACGACGCCACGTTCGTGCTCAATCCGGTGGTGCTGCCATCGGTTTCCTACAACGTCGCGCGCGACTTTGCGCCGGTGGCGGCGATCGGCTATGTGCCGCTCGTCATGGCGGTATCGGGCAGCCTGCCGTTGGACAGCGTCAAGGACCTGGCGGCCTATGCGAAAGCCCGCCCGCAGGCGCTCAGCTACGGTTCGTTCGGTGCTGGCAGCCAGCCGCACCTGATGGGCGCGCTGTTCAACAAGCTGGCCGGCACCGACCTCGTGCACGTGCCTTACAAGGGCTCGGCGCCTGCCGTGGCCGATGTCGTCGGCGGGCAGATCCTGATGACCTTCCCGGCGCTGCCGACGATCCAGAGCTTTGTCACAGCGAAGAAGCTCAAGGTGCTGGCGGTCAGCGGCGACAAGCGCACGCGCGCATTGCCCCAGGTCCCGACCTTCGAAGAGGCCGGCTACAAAGAAATGAATATTTCGGCGATCTACGGTGTGCTGGCGCCGGCCAAGGTGCCGCGCGCGGTGGTCGACAAGCTCAATGCCACGATCCGCGAGATCCTCGACGAACAGGACTTTGTCGAGAAGCACTTTGCGGCGCAGGGCATGGTGCCGATGAAGCTGACGCCGGAACAGTTTGCGCGCTACATCGAAACGCAGACGCAGCAGACACGCAAGGTCGTTGCGCTGTCGGGCGTCAAGGTCGAGTAGGCCGGAAGGCAACGACATGAAAGACGTGAATCACGAACGCACCTCGTCATCGCCGCGCATCGGCTGGATCGGAATCGGCGCCATGGGCAGGCCGATGTGCCTGAACCTGCTGAAGGCCGGCCACGCGCTGACGGTGTTCGACAAGGTGCCCACCCAGTGCGAGCCGGTCGTTGCCGCGGGTGCGCACGCCGTGCCGTCCGCGCGGGATGCGGTAGCGCAATCCGATGTGGTGTTCTCTACCGTCTTCGATGACAGCAGCTTGCGCGCGCTGTTCCTGTCCGACGGCGGCATTGTTGCTGCGGCGGCCGCGGGCCAGGTCTTTGTCGACATGAGCACGGTATCGCCGGAAGCCTCGGCTGAGGTGGCCGAGGCACTGGCGCAGCGCGGCGCCAGCTGGCTGCGCGCGCCGGTGTCCGGCACGGTGTCGCTGGCCGCGAGCGCGCAGCTGAGTTGCTTTGTGTCCGGGCCACGCGAGGCGTTCGCTGCGGTGCAGCCGCTGCTGGCCTGCCTGACCGCGCGCCAGTCTTATGTCGGCGGCGCCGACGAGGCGCGCGTGATCAAGCTGATGATCAACATGATGGTGTTCATGAGCACCGCGGTGATCGGCGAAGGGCTGGCCTTCGGCGAGCGCTCCGGGCTGGACCGCTCGCTGATGGTCGATGCGATCAATGACAGCATCGTCGGCAGCGCGCACTACCGCACCAAGGCCGACAAGCTCAAGCAGCGCGAATACGGCGCCGCGGGGCCGATCTCGCTGGTGGTGAAGGACCTGGACCTGGCACTTGCCGTGGCGCGCGACAACGCCGTGGCGCTGCCGATCTCGTCGCTGGTGCGGCAGTACCTGGCGATGATGCAGCAGCGCGACCTGGGCCATCTCGACATTGCCGCGCTGGCCGATGTGCCGGCCTGGAGCAGTGCGCCGGGCGGGGAGGTGCGCTAGCCGCCGTCAACTGAGGCGCGCCGCGAGAGCGCGCCCAAAACCCATGAACCATGACAAAAAGGATGGAGACATGAACCTCAAGCAAATCATCCGGACGCCGCACGGCGTCCTGTGTGCCGCGGTGGCCGGAGTGATGTTCGGGCTGGCGCAGCAGCCGGTGCTGGCCCAGGCCAGGCCCGGCGCGGAGCCGGTGCGCATCGGCGGCCTGTTTTCAACCACCGGCGGCCTCGCCGCCGTGGGGCTGGCCGAGCGCGAAGGCGCGCTGCTGGCGCAGAAAGTCATCAATGCCGGCGGCGGCATCGGCGGGCGGCCGCTGGAGCTGGTCGTCGAGGACGACGGCTCCAGCCCGGATACCGCCGTGGCCAAGGCCAACGCACTGCTGCACACGCACAAGGTGCGCGCCATCGTCGGCCCGTCCGGGATCGCGCAGACCGTGGCCATCGGCGGCATCACGCAGGCGCAGAAGGTGCCGCTGTTTGCGTTCTCCGGACTCGGGCCGGCGGTGGAACGCGAGCGTACCTGCGTCTTCCACCTGACGCCCTCGCAGGAACTGAATGCGCGCGCGGTGCTGTCCTATGCGCGCGACAACGGGCTCAAGCGCATCGGCGTGCTGCACGATTCGGGCTACGGGCAGGTGGTGTGGAGCAGCATGAAGACGCTGGACCGCCAATACGGCGTCACCTTCGTGCAG
The DNA here is from genome assembly GCF_004353535.1 of Cupriavidus sp. L7L. NCBI lineage: Bacteria > Pseudomonadati > Pseudomonadota > Betaproteobacteria > Burkholderiales > Burkholderiaceae > Cupriavidus > Cupriavidus sp. L7L. The sequence continues at coordinate 144,591 of NZ_SMNY01000024.1, read as the reverse complement.
GTCGAGAAATTCGAGATCGCCGCCACCGACGTCACCACGCAGGCTGCTAAGCTCAAGGCCGCCACGCCGGACGCGATCGTCGTCATCTCTACCTCGCCCGCGCCGTTCCGCAATGTGCGCCAGCTGAAGGTCGGCGCACCGATCATCTCCGTGCACGGCACCGCCACCTACGAGACCGTCAAGGGCATGGGCGAGGCCGCCGACAACATCATCCATCCAGAGTTCATCGTTTCCGAAGATCCGCTGCCGGGGCAGAAGGAGTTTGTCGAGGCTTACCGCAAGGAGTACGGCAAGCTGCCCAAGCATTTCGCCGCCGTGGGCTGGGATGCGGTGATGGCGCTGGCCAGCGGCCTGAAGGCGGCAGGCGCCGATGTGGCCGGCGACAAGCTCTGCAGCGCGCTGCGCCGGCCTTACCAGGGCGTCACGATGGGCTATGACTTTTCTGCGCCCGATATGGGCGGCATGACACTGGCCGGCTTTACTTACTCGAAGCTGCAGAAGGGCCAGTTCGTGCGGCTGGACTACAAGGCCCGGCCCTAGCCGGTGTAGCGGCAAAACGCATCGGCAAAAGGATCAGCAATGTCTGACACCCTAGTTATCCAGGCGGTCCTGTCCGGGATCACCAACGGCTTCGTCTACGCGCTGATCGGCGTGGGCATATCGATCATCTTCAAGGGCACGCGCATCGTCAATGCGATGCAGGGAGAGTTCGCGGTAATCGGCGCGCTGGTTGCGGTATTCGCGCTCAAGACGCTGGGCCTGCCTTATCCGGTGGCGATTGCCGGCGGCATTGCCGCCGGCGCCGCCAGCGGCCTGGCCATCGACACGTTGTTCGTACGCCCGATGATGCGGCGCGGCGCCGGCGAAGAGAGCTTCCTGCTGCTGACCATTGGCCTGGCGTTCGCGCTGTCGGCCGCGGCGCTGTACTTCGGCGGGCGCGATTCGCACCTGCTGCCGGCCATCGGCGGCGAGGGTGTGGTGGAGCTGCTGGGGGCGACCGCGCCCGTGCACGCACTGGCGCTGGTGGTCATTGCGGTGCTGCTGGTGGCGGCGTTGCGGTTGTTCTACACGAAGACCCTGGTCGGTTTGGCCATGACGGCGGCGTCGCTGGACCCAGACGGGGCCACCACCACCGGTATCAACGTGCGCCGCATGCGCACGCTGACCTTCCTGCTCGGCGGCGGCTTCGGCGCGGTAGCGGGGGTGCTGGTGACACCGCTGCTGTCGATGAACTACCAGATGGGTATCGGCCTGACGCTGAAGGGCTTTGCCGCGGCCATCCTCGGCGGGCTGGGCAATCCGCTGGGCGCGGTGGTGGGCGGGTTGCTGCTGGGTCTGACCGAATCGCTGGCGGTGGTGGGCTTTCCGTCGGGCTATCGCGACGTGGTCGCGCTGTCGATCCTGGTCGTCATCATGATTCTGCTCCCCAACGGCGTGCTGGGCCGCGCGGGGCGCAAGGGAGGATAAGCATGAATGCATCATCCAACGCCACGCGCTGGCTGGTGGTGGCCGCGGTGGTAGTGTGGGCGCTGGCCGGGCAACTGCTGTCGCGCCACCACATCGACCTGCTCAACTTCGCCGCCATCCTGGCCGTGGGCGGCCTGGGCGTCGGCCTGCTGCTGGGGCAGTGCGGCATCGTCAACCTGGCGCAGGCCTCGTTCTACGGCATCGGCGCCTATGCCTCGGCCTACTGCACCACGGTGCTGGGATGGCCGGCGCTGGCCGGTGCCGCGGCCGGCCTGCTGGCCAGCGCGGCGCTGGCGGCGGCGATCGGCGTGCCGGTGCTGCGCCTGGGCGGCTTCTTCCTGGCGCTGGCGACGCTGGCGGTCGGCAGCATCGCCAATGTGCTGTTCTTCGAATGGGACTGGCTGACCGGCGGCACGCTGGGCATCGGTGGCATCCCCAAGCTGTCGCTGTTCGGTTTCCTGCTGGATACGCCGGAGCGCTATTACTACTTTGCCTGGCCGCTGGTAGGGCTGCTGCTCTGGCTGGTGGACAACCTGGTCAAGGGCCGCCCCGGCCTGGCCATGCGGGCCATGCGCGACGCGGCGCCGGCAGCGCAGGTGCTCGGCATCGACATGCACCGGCTGAAGACCGCGATGTTCGTGCTGTCGGCCATGCTCGGCTCGCTGGCGGGAAGCCTGTTTGCGCACTACGTGTCGTTCGTCAGCGTGCAGAGCTTTACGGTGGAGCGCTCGATCGTATTCCTGCTGGTGCCGGTGGTGGCAGGCGCGCGCTCCACCTGCGGCGTGGTGATCGGCGCATTGTTTGTGTCGCTGGTGCCGGAGTTGCTGAGCGGATTGGGGGATTTCCACCAGGTGCTGTTCGGCGCGGTGCTGGTGCTGGTGGTCACGTTGATGCCCGGCGGGATCATGGGTGGGCTCGCGGGCATGGTTGGCCGCATGCATCGCCGCACCTTCGGCCGCACGCAGAATTCCGCATTGAAGGAGGTCCGATGAAATCCGCCATCGCTGAATTCGGTACCAGTGCCGCGGGCGCGGCAGGCGCGCAGGCCCTGCTGCGGGTCGAAGCGGTCGCGCACAGCTTTGGCGGCCTTGACGTGCTGCGCAATGTTGCGTTCGATGTGCCGGCCGGCGGCATCGTCGGCCTGATCGGCCCCAACGGCAGTGGCAAGACCACCTGCTTCAACATCATCTCCGGCTTTCTGCGGCCCAAGGGCGGCAAGGTGCTGCTGGCGGGGCGCGACATCACCGCCGACAGCGTGCAGCAGCGCAGCCGCGCCGGGCTGGTGCGCACATTCCAGACGCCACAGGTGTTCGAGCACATGACGGTGCTGGAAAACCTGATGGCCGGCTGCCACAAGGCCACGCGCTCGGGCGTGGTGCATGCGATGCTGCGCTCGCCGCTGTCGCGCCGCGAGCTCCAGGCGATGCACGAGGCCGCGCTGGGATGCGCGAGGAAGTTCGGCCTGGAAGGCCTGCTGCAGCACCGCGCCGGCACGCTGCCCGCGGGCCAGCGGCGCATCGTGGAACTGGCGCGCGCCTGCATCGGCGAACCCAGCCTGCTGTTGCTCGATGAACCGTCCTCAGGGCTGAACAGCGAAGAAATCGAATTGCTGCGCGCATGGATCCTGCGCCTGAACGACGAAGGCATGACCATCCTGCTGGTGTCGCACGACATGGGGCTGATGACGATCTGCGGCACCGCCCACGTGCTGTATTACGGGGAAATCATCGCCAGCGGCACGCTGCCAGCCGTCCAGGCCGACCAGCGCGTGCGCGAAGCCTATATGGGAGTCTGACCATGCTGAAAGTGAAAGGCCTGCACGCCGGCTACAGCCCGGTGCCCGTGCTGCATGACATCGACATGGAGGTCGGACCGGGCGAGGCGGTGGCCGTGGTCGGCGCCAACGGCGCGGGCAAGACCGCGCTGGTGCGCACGCTGTCGGGGCTGGTGCGGCCGATGGCGGGCAGCATCGTCAAGGATGGGGTGGAGATCGGCCACGTGCCGGGGCATCGCCGCTTCGAGCATGGCATTGCCGCGGTGCTGGAGAATCGCAACTTGTTCGGCGAGCTGTCGGTGCGCGACAACCTGCGGCTTGCCGAGCAAGCCGGCAGGCGCGCACGCGGTGGCGCAATGCGCTTCACGCACGACGAAGTCTGCGAGCTGTTCCCGCTGCTGCGCGAGCGCGGCAGCGGCCAGGTTGGCCTGCTCTCGGGTGGGCAGCAGCAGATGGTGGCGATCGCCCGCGCGCTGCTGCTGCAGCCCGACCTGCTGATCATGGACGAGCTGACCACGGGCCTGGCGCCGCGCATTGTCAAGGAAATCCTGGCCGTGCTCAACCGGCTGCGCGAGCGCGGGCTGAGCATCGTGCTGGTGGAACAGAGCGTGGCGATTGCCGCGGAGATGACCGACCGCGCCTATGTGCTTTCGGTGGGACGGGTGATCCACGAAGTGCGGCGCGGAGAGTGGCAGGCGCTGCTGAACGACAAGACGCTGGTGAAAGCGTATCTGCATGGCTGAGGGCACCGGCATGGGCAAAACGGACACAAAGACCGGAGCGTATATGGAAGATCTCGCTGCGCTCAGGCAGGCGGATGCCGCGCGATACCGCGCGATGCTCGCCGCCGATATTGCGGGGCTGGAAGGCCTGCTTGCGGATGAACTCAGCTATACCCACTCCTCGGCGTTGCGCGAAGACAAGCAGGCATACCTGGCATCGCTGCGCAGCGGACGGGTGCGCTACCTGCAGGCGTCGGTACGAGAGGTTGGGCAGGAAATCTACAACGACATCGCCGTGATGCAGGGCAAGGCCCTGCTGGTTGCCGTGGTCGACGGCGTGGAACGCACGCTGGACAACCGCTTCCTCAGCGTGTGGAAGCGGCGGGAGGGCGCGTGGCAGATGCTGGCGTGGGCCTCGACGCCGATCCCCGCGCCGGCTGCTGCTGTCCCAGGCCGGGCATTTCAATAGATATATTGATATGGACTTCATCATTCATTGCCTTGACCACGCCGATGCGCAGCAGCGCCGGCTCGACAGCTACGACGCACATCGCGCCTACCTGGCTGCCGCGGAGGTCCGGTGCGTCATGTGCGGGCCGTTGATGTCCGATGACGGCGACCGCATGATCGGCAGCCTGTTCCTGGTGCGTGCGCTGGACAAGCGGCAGGTCATCGACTTCACCACGGGCGATCCCTTCCAGCAGGCCGGTGTGTGGAAGGAGGTGCAGATTCATCCGTTCCTGCTGCGGGTAGTCAACCGCGATCCCGACTGAACGGACGCGATGATAACTGCATCAGCTATGACCCGACCTTTGCCTACGCGCTCGCCGTGATCATCCAGGACGGCCTGCGCCGCATGATGCAGGAGCAGGAGGATGTGTACTACTACCTCACGGTGATGAATGACCGCGGCTCAACCGTGCCGCAGCAGGGGCGCCGGCTCAGGCACCTGGCTGCCGCTCGCGGCGCGGGCCTCCCACGGCGGCGGTGACATTGCCTGCTGCAGGTATTGCACCAGCGTCCGCACTTTCTGCGAGGTGAAGTTGCTGCGCGGATAGATCGCGAAGATGCCGTCGTCGAGCGGAACCTCGTGCGGCAGCACCTGGACCAGGCGGCCCGCCGCCAGGTCCGCCGAGATAATGAACAAGGGCAATACCGCAATGCCATGGCCGGCCAGCACCGCGTCGCGCAGCACTTCGCCGTTGTTGGCGGTGAAGACCCCGCGCGGGGCGATGACCTTCGGCGCGGCCTGCGGGGTCGCGCCACGGAACGCCCACACCTGGCCGGGCGCGGAGTTGCTGTACGACAGGCAGGCGTGCTGCGAGATGTCGGCGAGGCTGGCCGGCAGCCCGGCGCGCGCGGCGTAGGCCGGGCTGCAGCATGCGATGCGCCGGCTCACCGCCAGCCGGCGTGCGATCAGCGCGCTGTCGCCCAGCCGGGTGATGCGGATGGCAACGTCGTAGCGCTCATGGCCGGTATCGGCCAAGCGGTCATCCAGCTCCATCACGACATGCAGGCGCGGGTGGGCGCTGGCAAACTCGGCGATCAGCGGCGACAGCCAGAGCGTGCCGAAGCTCATCGGCGCCAGGATGCGCAACTCGCCGCATAGCTGCTGCGATGTCTCGGAAATGCTTTCCGCCGCATGCGTCAGTTGCGCCATCGCAGCACGGGCCTGTTCGTAGAAATGCCTGCCGCTTTCGGTGGGCTGCACGCTGCGCGTGGAACGCTGCAGCAAGGTCACGCCAAGGCTGCGCTCCAGGTCGCTGATACGTTTGCTGACAACGGACTTCGACAGTGCCAGGTGGCGCGCGGCACCGCTCACGCTCCCTGACTCCACCACCAGCAGGTATGCCTCGATCTCCTCGGTCTTGAGTTGCATGCTGGTCTTCCATATTTCGTTGCTCTCGGCACGAAGGATACCGGGCGGTACTGTACAGGAGCAATGGTTGGAAGCCTTGTCAGGGCCCTTCCAGTTGGCGGGAGTACAAAGCCACATATCCGCTTGCCGCTTATGCCGTTCCGCTAGGCTCGAACGGGGGCGAAAACTATCCTGGCTTCGCGCCCGAGCCGATGATGAGTTCAAGCTCGGTCTTGAAGCCTTCACCGACGTCGAACTGCTTTAGGCATTCATAAACATCGTTCCAGGCCCTCACCCTGGCCGCGACGTCGAGGTCCGCTACCACCGCCCGGTATGCCCCGGCGGCTTCCTGCATCAGTTGCAGCGCATCGGACGCGCTCGGCAAGACGAGCTGCGCTCGGACGTGGCGTGTTCTCACATCGCCAAGACCGCTGTCGTGCATCAGGCGTTCCAGCACGCCATCGCCTCCCAGTGCAAAGATTCCGGGTTGTCCGGGCGCGGGAGGAGACTTGCCCGCGTGGCGTAGAAGGATCGCCATCGGCTGAGCCATAAAGGGATTGGCGGCCGGCGTCGTGAAGACCAGCGCCGCGAAACGCGCGCCAGGCTTGAGTGCGCGCTGGACAGATTTCAATGCCTCACCAGGTGACGGAAAAAGCATCAATCCCAATCGGCACATCGCCGCGTCGAACGGGGCCAGTGTCTCGGCCAATTCGTCTGCTGCGCATTCCAGCGTTTCGATATTCTGAAGGCCGGCACGGGCGGCATTTCGGCGGACATGCTCCAGCATGGTGCCCGATATATCACTGGCGACCACTTCGCCGTCGGCACCCACTCGCATCGCTGCCTGGATGCTCTGGCTGCCGGCACCGCAAGCCAGATCGAGAACGCGCATGCCCGGCCGGACACCGGCCATATCAATGAGCGTGTCCGTGGCGCCCGAAAGAGTGGTGGCGAACACATTCTCCCACTTCGCCCAGCCGGGTGCTGCCGACTCCCACGTATTGCGAAGACTGGATTTCACTCCGTTGTCGGTCATCTGGAGACTCCCTCAGGATCCACCGCCGCCTGTACAGAAGCATTGTATTTCCATCACCCATGAGCCGGCGGATCCTTGTCATAAAGAGAAAAGTTAAAGGCACGCAAGGGAAAGCGGAAAGCGGCGCCAGGCTCGATGATTCGGTCATGCAAAGTGCACTCGGACATCAACCCGTCTGAGTCACACCAGCACCGGCTTGTCCATTTTGTCCATCGGCGAGCCCAGGCGGTAAGCCCCAGGCAAGCCGTGACATCTACTCAAGAACAGGAGACCACATGGCGAAAGTCGTTAAGATTTACGAGACAGGCGGACCCGACGTCCTTCGTTTTGAGGACGCGCATGTGGGTGATCCGGGGCCAGGGGAGGTTCGTGTCCGTCACGTGGCCGTAGGTCTGAATTTTGCCGACACTTACTTCCGCAGCGGTACCTATAAGGTCCCGCTGCCCAGCGGCATCGGCAACGAAGCCGCCGGCGTTATCCAGGCCGTCGGTGCCGGCGTCACCCACCTGGCGGTCGGCGACCGTGTGACCTATACGGGCTTTACCAACACGCTGGGCGCCTACAGCACGGAGCGGTTGATCTCCGCCGCACCGCTGATCAAGCTGCCGGAGACGATCAGTTGCGAAATCGCGGCTGCCATGACCATGCGGGGCCTGTCAGCGGCCTACCTGATGCGCCGGATCTACCCCTTCAAGGCGGGCGACTCCATCCTGCTGCATGCCGCGGCAGGCGGTGTCGGCCTGATCATTTCGCAATGGGCCAAGCTGCAGGGACTGACGGTGATCGGAACGGTTTCTACCGATGCCAAGGCCGAAATCGCGCGCGCCCATGGCTGCGACCACACGATCAATTACAGCCATGAGGACGTGGCCACGCGCGTGCGGGAGTTGACGGATGGCGTGGGCGTGAACGTGGTCTTCGACAGCGTGGGCAAGGACACCTTCATGGCCTCGCTGGACTCCCTCAAGCGCCGCGGCCTGCTGGTGTGCGTGGGTTTCGCCTCCGGCCCGGTCACCGGGTTCGATCCTGCGATCCTGGCCCGCAAAGGCTCGGCATTCCTGACGCGCCCGGGCCTGGCCGACTATATTGCCGATCCTGCCGAGAAGGCGGAACTGGTGAGCGAGCTGTTCGGCCACGTGGCGGCGGGCCGCATCCACATCGGGATCAATCAGCGCTATGCCCTGGAAGATGCCACGCAGGCACATCGGGACCTCGAGTCCCGAAAGACTACCGGCTCGTCCATTTTCGTGATTTGACAGCGCGAAGCAGCCTTCCCATCTAGTTCGACGTTCCCAAGATTCAAACCTCAACCCGGAGATCCATCGATATGAACTTCCTTGACGGCCACCTGTATCCCGAGAACCAGCAGCCCCTGATCATCACCGCCGCTCCCTATGCGCCAGGCTGGATCCCGTCAGACTTCCCGGAAGACATCCCTGTCACCATGGCGGATCAGATTCAGAAGGCGGTGGATTGCTACGAAGCTGGTGCGAGAGTGCTGCATCTGCATGTGCGCGAAGAGGATGGCAAGGGCAGCAAGCGGCTGTCCAAGTTCAACGAACTGATCGCCGGCGTGCGCAAGGCCTGTCCGGAAATGGTCATCCAGGTGGGCGGCTCTATCAGCTTCGCGCCTGAAGAGGGACAGGCCGCCAAATGGCTTAGCGATGACACGCGGCACATGCTGGCCGAACTTGATCCGAAGCCGGACCAGGTGACGGTGACCGTCAACACTTCGCAGATGAATGTGACGGAGCACGCCAGTGTGGATGATTTCAAGGGAGTTTCGCGGGGGTTCGCGCACCTCTACGAAACCTACAAGGACATGGTCGTTCCCTCGAATCCCAGCTGGTTCGAGGAGCACGTTCGACGCCTGACGGCCGCCGGTATTCAAAGCGAGTTTCAGTGCTACAACATCAACAGCTTTGAAACGATTGAGCGGATGATTCGCCGCGGTGTCTACAAGGGCCCGCTGGTGATGAACTGGGTGGCGATCAGCGGCGGCATGGATCAGGCGAACATCTACAACCTGGCCAACATTCTGCGTGCCGTGCCGGACGGAGCCGTGGTAACGGTGGAGAGTTCGGTGCTGAACGTGCTGCCCATCAACATGATCGGCATGGCTTTGGGCCTGCATGTGCGGTGCGGCATCGAGGACGTACTCTGGAACCAGACCCGCACCGGAAAGATGAGCACGGTCGAGCAGATCAAGCAATTGGTGCGTATTGCCGGCGAATTTGGTCGCCCCATCGCGACAGCGCAGCAGACCCGCGAGATCTTGCAGCTTGGGGTCTTCTACGACACGGTGGAAGAGACGCTGCAGAAGAATGGCTTTGCTCCCAATCGTAACGGTGGCCACCAGGGCTTCCTGCGCAAGGCCGAATGCATGTAAGTAGCCCTTGGGGGAACTTGACAGCATTTGCGGTATTGGCGATGCCAGCGTTGCTCATGCCGCCATGTGCGTCGCGCCTGCTGCCAGGGCGACGCACATGGAAGGCGCGCAGCTTGACTAATCGTCAACAAAACAAGTACATGGAGGTAGGCAATGGCATTGCGAATTCAAAAGCTGGTTGCGGTCACGCTGGGCACCGCAGCGCTTCTGGCGTTGTGCGCTTCAGGGCAGGCGCAGGAAGCCTGGCCCGCGCGCCCGATTCAGATGATCGTGGCCTCGTCGGCAGGATCAGGAACCGATGCCCTGGCACGGGTGATGGCGCAACGCCTGTCGGCATCCCTGAAGCAGCCAGTCGTTGTTGAAAACCGGCCGGGCGGCAGTGGAGTCATTGGGACAAGCGCTGTAGTCAAGGCGCCGGCCGACGGATACACGATTCTTTACACCACGGCATCGAACCAGGTCATCGCCCCGGCCGTTCTGAAGACCATCCCGTATGATCCTAAGAAGAGCCTTGTCCCAATCGCCGAGACGGCCGAGGGTGGCGTGATGTTGCTGGTGAGCAATGATCTGCCGGCCCACAACCTGCAGGAGCTTATCCAGTTGGTGAAGGCGAATCCGGACAAATACAGCTACGCTTCCTGGGCCACCGGCTCTTCAGGGCAGCTGACGATGGAATGGCTCAAGAAGCAGACCGGCATGAAGACCGATCACGTCGCATATCGGACCTCGAATCAGCTATTGACTGACCTTTCCTCAGGTGTCGTGAAAATCGGCTGGACCGATCCGGCCGCGCCCGTTCCCTTCCTGCGTTCCGGGAAGGTCCGCGCCATTGCCATTACTGGCAATGTGCGTGCGCCGCAGCTGCCTGATGTCAAGACCATGGGTGAACAGGGCTATAAGTTCGATATGGTGGGCTGGTTCGGCATGTTTGCGCCAGCGGGAACCAGCCCGGCGATCGTGAAGAGGCTGGCCGATGAGGTCAACAAGGTGCAGGCGTCCCCTGATCTCGCAGCGATGATGAAGAGCATGAACTTTGGGCCGCCGCCGGTGAAGACCTCGGTGCAGTTCGGCGAGACTGTCAGCAACGATCTGCAAGCCTGGTCGAAGATCGCGGTCGATGCAAAGATCCGGCTCGATGAATGAAACGTGTTGTGACCGGGGGCGTTCTCACCTTGCCGGTGGCGAGGCAAGGCTGCAGCAGGTGAGGCTCCCCCGGGATCCGTGCCAGGTCGGAATCATGAACAAATCCGGTCGGCAGCGCTTGCCTGCGAAGGGGCTGCCTGTCGGCGCACGGTGCCGCTTGCGGCCCGGTTCTCCTTGGGGCTGCAACCGAATTGCACGTGATACCAGCGCGAGAATCCGCTTAGCGCGGAAAAGCCGAGCAGTGTCGCCACTTCAGTCAACGGACGATCGCTCTCGATGACATGACGGGTCGCGAGCTCCGTGCGGACTTCGTTCACGATCGACGAGAAGCTCTGACCCTCTTCCGCCAGCCGGCGCTGAACCGTGCGGCACACCACGCCCAGGCTATCAGCTACCCGTTCGATGCTGCAGCGCCCACTGGGCAATAGCAGCAGGATGGTGCGCCGCACGTCCTCATGCATTGTCGCCCGATGCGGCATGGCGGACTTGTCGACCAACTGCTGCGCATAGCGCACCATGGCCGGATCGGCCCACGGATTGCGCGCATCGAGGTCGGCCCTCGCGCAGAGGATCCCGTTGAAGTCACAATCGAATTCGATGCGAGGGCCAAAAAACCGCTGGTGTGCGCTCAGGTCGCGCGGCGCCGGGTGCTCGAAGCATACGCGCTGCGGCTGCCAGTCGGGCTTGAGAAGCTGGCGTATCAACCGCACCATGACCCCCAGGGCCAGTTCAACCCTTTGGCGGGTTGGCTGATGCGAGCTGCCGGCGATCAGCGCCTCGCGGATGATGACCAGTTCGCCGCATTCCTCGACTGCCAGTGACTGCGCACCGTTGAGCATCGGCTGGTAGCGCATCAGCGTGCCAAGCGAGTCGCGCAGCGTCGCCTGGTCGCGGATCAGCATGCCTACCGCCCCGAGATTGGACAACTGGCGTGACTCGGCCATGCACAACCCGAAACTCTCGTTGCCCGACAGGTCTGCGGAGGCCTGGAGCAGGCGTCCGAAACGCTCGACTGGAATCATGAGGTCCGGCTCGCGAAGTACGCTCGGACTAATTCCTGCGTCAGACATCAGCCGCACCGGATCCAGTCCGGCGGCACGAGCGACCTCGCTGTAGTTGGTCAGGGCTGCAGCGCGGACAAGTAACGACATCGGGAAATGAGGCTGAAAATGGACAGCTCATGATAAATCGCTGTCACGTACTGTCAAGCGAGAATGACCCGCGACGTTCATCCTCTCAAGGTTGCGGGGAAGCGTTGAATCCTCTGGCTTCCTGTGCAATCGGATGGTTGTCGTCAATTGCCAAGTTCCAGGCGCGCAAGGCAAAGCGGGAAGTGTCGCCAGGCACGATGATATGCGTCAGCGGTCATTATCGAAAATTGTCACGTGAACGCGACTTGACTTCCTTCGCGACGGCGCCGCCGGAAAGCCTGGAACGCCGGATGCTCATCCGCAAGCAGCCGGACTCTGAACCCGTTCGCAGATTCATCCACCTGCAGGAGACGTAGAAATAATGAAGATCAGGCAAATCACCCCCGCCATCGGGGCCGAGATTTCTGGCGTCAACCTTGGCGAGGCGGCGCGCGATCCTGCGCGCTTCGCCGAGATCCGCGCGGCGCTGCTCAAGCACAGGGTGCTCTTCTTTCGCAAGCAGGAGATCACGCGCGCCGATCACGTGGCCTTCGCCAGCGGCTTCGGCAAGCTGGAAGACCATCCGGTGGTCGGCAGTGTTCCCGGGTATCCGGGCCTCGTGAAGGTCTACCGCAGCGACAACCCGCACAGCTACGAGAACAGCTACCACTGCGACGGCCTGTGGCGTCCCAATCCGGCCATGGGCGCAGTCCTGCGCTGCATCGAATGCCCGGAGATCGGCGGCGACACCATCTGGGTCAACATGGTCAAGGCATACGAGGAGCTGCCGGAGGAGATCAAAAGGAAGATCGACGGCCTGCGCGCCAGGGCCAGCATCGAGCACAGCTTCGGTGCGGTCATGACCCCGGAAGACCGCGCAAAGCTGGCCCAGGATCATCCGCCGGTGGAGCATCCGGTGGTACGCACCCACCCTGAGACCGGCGAGAAGATCCTGTTCGTCGGCGCCTCGTTCACGACGCACTTCACCAACTACAGCACCCCGGACAACGTGCGCTACGGCATCGACAAGTCGCCCGGCGCCTCGCTGCTGCTCAATTACCTGACCAGCCGCGCCACCATTCCCGAATACCAGGTGCGCTGGGCATGGCAGGAGGGCGACGTTGCGGTCTGGGACAACCGCAGCACGCAGCACTACGCCGTCAACGACTACTACCCGGCACCGCGCAAGCTCGAGCGCGCCGGCATCGTGGGCGATATCCCCTGCTAAGCCGCAAGCGGGCCGGGAGAATCACTTCCGACCATCGGCCGTACTCGCCGACGGACCAGGCTGCGCTGGCGAATCATCAAATCAAGCGAGGAAAATGAATCCCATGACATCCGGAAATCAGCCAACGGTTGTGATTGTTCCCGGCTTTCGCGATCACATGCCGGAGCACTGGCAATCGCTGCTGGCAGAGCGTTTGCAGCAGCAGGGACGAGCGGTGCGCATTGTGCCCCAGATTGATCAGGACAAGCGGTTGCGCAGTGCCAGGGTGGCCAACCTTGACCGTGTCGTAAGCAGCATTGCAGGGCCGGTCATCCTGGTTGCACATAGTGTTGGCTGCCTGATCACGGTTCACTGGGCACAGGAGACGGCGCGCGCCGTGCAGGGCGTGCTACTTGCCGGGCCGACCGACTACGACAGTCCGTTGCCGGCCGGATACAAGGATCCGCAGGCGCTGGCAGAGGAAGGATGGATCCCTATCCCGCGGCGGCCTCTGCAATTCCCGAGCATCGTAGTGGCGAGCCGAAATGATCCGCTCGGGAAGTTCGAACGAATCCGCGACCTGGCGCAGGCCTGGGGCAGCCGTTTCGTCGATGCCGGGGAAGTAGGCCATCTCGGACCGGCAGATGGCTATGGACCGTGGCCGCTGGCAGAGGAACTGATTCAGCAACTCTGAGTGGCTACGTCTCCTGCCGGCTTCCACGCATATTTTGCCGGAACATCTACTTTCCAATTGGCGAAATTCAGGGCGTGGTCACAGCCGGCGACGGCAAAGTTCCCGAGCATTTGCGGCGTCGCATGAAGCAGTTCATTCCCCAGCCAGAGAACGAAGGAAATCTACCATGGCAGCTCCCCAGAGCAAGGTTATTGTCACGTGCGCCGTGACCGGTGGCATCCACACTCCGACGATGTCGCCTTATCTCCCCATTACCGCGCAGGAGATCGAAGACGAGGCTGTTGCCGCGGCCGAGGCAGGCGCCTCGATCGTCCATCTGCATGCCCGCAAGCCGGAGAATGGCCAGCCGTCCCAGGACCCCGCGCTCTTTCGTGAATTCCTTCCGCGCATCGCGGCGCGCTCCGACGTGGTGATCAACCTCACGACCGGCGGCGCCCCCAACATGCTGGTCGAGGAGCGCCTCCAGCCGGCGTTGCAGCTGAAGCCGGAAGTGGCCTCGCTGAACATGGGTTCAATGAACTTCGGCTTGTACCCGATGCTCGCCCGGCACAAGGAGTTCAAGCACGACTGGGAGCGTCCTTACCTGGAGGGTTCCGAGGACCGCGTCTTCCGCAACACGTTCAAGGAGATCCGCTACATCCTGGAGTCGTGCGCCGACAATGGCACTCGCTTCGAAGTCGAATGCTACGACACCAGTCATCTCTATACCGCCGCCCACTTCGCTGACCGCGGCATACTCAAGGCGCCGTTCTTCATCCAGTCGGTGTTCGGCCTGCTCGGCGGCATCGGCTCGCATCCCGAGGACGTCATGCACATGCGCCGCACCGCCGAGCGGCTGTTCGGCAAGGACTACTACTGGTCGGTGCTCGGCGCCGGCCGCAGCCAGATGCCGATTGCCTCGATGGCCGCCGCCATGGGCGGAAACGTCCGCGTGGGGCTGGAGGACTCGCTCTGGGACGGGCCGGGCCGCCTGTCGAAGAGCAATGCCGACCAGGTCAGGCGCGTCGTTGGCGTTCTGGAATCGCTGAATCTCGAGGTGGCTACGCCGGACGAGGCGCGTGACATGCTTCAACTGAAGGGCAGGAACGCTGTCGCATTCTGACAGTGCGAATGTTGTGCCGGCCAGTTGAGCATCCGGGCATGCGCGCGTCTTGAACATCTTCCCCAGGCTCTCGAATAGCTCCTCTTCACTCCCCCGAAGGAAATTCTCATGTCTCATGCTGTTGTCTTGATTACCGGTGCGACGGCAGGCATCGGCCGCGCGACGGCGCTTGCCTTTGCAGCCAAAGGTGCGCGACTGGTCTGCTCGGGGCGGAACGCCGCTGCCGGAGAATCCCTCATCTCGGAACTTCGGCAGATGGGCGCGGAAGCGGACTTCGTGGCGGCCGATATCAGCCTTGAGGACGATGTCATCCGTCTTGTCGGTCATGCCGTCGAGCGCTTTGGATGCCTTGATATCGCAGTGAACAGTGCCGGAACGGAAGGAACCCCGGGATCGATCGTCGAGCAGACCGTCGAGTCGTACACGACAATTTTCGATGCGAATGTCCTTGGGACATTCCTTTGCATGAAGCACGAGCTGCGCGCGATGATCTCGCAGAAGCGTGGGGCGGTCGTCAACCTCTCTTCCACGATGGGCAGCCGCGGTAACCCGCGCAATCCCATGTATGTGGCAAGCAAGCACGCGATCGAGGGCTTCACCAAGTCGGCGGCGCTGGATGCCATCAAATCGAATGTCCGCGTCAACGCCGTGGCGCCGGGCCCGATTGAAACGGAAATGCTCGGACGCATTGCCGGCGGCGCGGATCGGGTCGCAGCTGTCGCCGCAACGATCCCAGCCGGACGCGTCGGCACACCGGAAGAAGTCGCTGAGGCGATTATCTTCCTGGCATCCGGCCAGTCCACGTACATCACGGGCCAGATCCTTCACGTGAACGGCGGGAAGACAGCCGCGTAGCTTTCATGGCATTCCTGCGCTCCCCCAGGCGCGGCTGTAGTCGCGCCACTTGATCCGGTTCAGGCGCGGGAGGGGGGCGACAGGGGGGCGACGTGCCACCCATCACTTCGGCAGAAGCATGACACGTCGCCACTATGCGGGCCTCAGAAGACGTGACGGATACCCACGGCAACGCCAAACATCGAGGTCTGGCCATTGGGGAGCGCGTAACTATTCAACGTAAGACTGGTGGCGAAATTGCTTGCCGCCGATTCCATGGCCAGGCCAGCGTTCTTTGAATAGGCCGTGGTCAGGTAGATGTCGGTACGCTTGGAGAGCACGTAGTCTGCAATCAGCGCAATCTGCCAGGGGTTGGCAATGTGAGTGTTCCCTCCCAGGTTCTTCACGTCCTGGTAGTTGTACTCGAGCGTGAAATCGAGAGTCGGTGAGAACCGGTATTGACCGCCAATCCAGTAGAAATCGTCACGTTGAATCAACGTGCCATTTTGATTCTTGTTCTGACCCCAGCGATAACCGCCCATTACCTTCGCCGTTCCATTGAGAGCGTAGCTGGCCATGACAGCAGCCTTCTTATAGGTACCGTGGCCAGTGCCGATCGTCGGATTCCATTGGTCATAGCCGACGCCCACCCCGAAAGGCCCGGCAAGATAGTTCAGCCCTGCTCCATAGCTTGTGTCCCGGCGGAACTGCCCTGGCACTTCACCGTTGCCACCAGCAGTCGGGAGGGTGGGAGCGACTTGCGGAAGTGTTGTGCCCACGCCAAACGACCAGTTTGCCATGGCCGTGAGCCCCCCGAACACGCCGGTGTACTTCACCGCGTTGTCCTGGCGGAAGTTGGCACCGGCAATCACGCCGGTAGGCTCATACTGGCTGGCATATCGCGCCGGGACAAAGTTGGCTAGCGTGGAGAACAACGAATGGTATTGCCGGCCGAAAGTAATCTGGCCATATGGCGACTCAACGCCAACAAAGGCCTGGCGGCCAAATATCCGGCCACCCTGTTGCAGGGTACCGGTATCGCTCGAGAAGCCGCTCTCCAGAACGAAAACCGATTTCAGCCCGCCGCCCAGGTCTTCCTTGCCGCGAAGGCCCCAGCGCGAGCCGGAGTAGCCGCCGGCGTCCTGTCTGAATGCTTTGCCGCCCGTGCCCGGATTGAATCTGTTACTCGCCTGCGGCACGGCACCAACGTGATTAACGTACTCGACGTTCACGTCCATCACGCCGTAGAGCGTTACGCTGGATTGCGCTTTGACTGCGCCACACGCAACCATCGCGGCGAGGGCGATCATCGTTCTTTTCATCTACTCGTTCCTCCTTGGCCCATGTTCTGGTTTCATTCTTGTGATGCTCGGCAACCCTGACATGCAGGATCAGGGTGCTGGGCGAGTGTCTGATGCCTTGGGCGCGTCGCGCTTGTGTTGCTGCGACTTTGAATTGCTGATTGGCGACACGTTGGGGCATACCCCTACCCGGCAAGCGGCAGACGTTGCGGACGCTGATGCGGGGCGTGTGACTGGCGAGTTCACAAGGGCCTGGCGCTGACGCATAATCCCAGGGCATACGGATAGCACGGCAGCGGCGGTTGAAGCCGCGCCGCATCGAATCCGGCCCCGGCGAAGCGCCGGGATAACAAGAGATCGGAGTCGCCTTGTCAAAAGATCAGGTGCAACGGGGTCCTGACGGGAACTGGATAGTTCCTATCCCCGGTCACAGTCCTTACACGTTCACCCGCATGAAACGCGGTTTCGATGCCCCCGACTCGCGCCACAAGGTGGTCGTGATCAACCTGGCGAAACTGCTCGCTTGCGCCGACCGCGATACCACGGACTATGTCCTTCAGGCTGCGCAGTACTGGCATGCGGGCAAGGTGCGCGGCATTTGCGAGTTCCTGGCGCCCGGCCAGGAGCGGATTCCGGAAGTCCCCTATGTAACGTTCACAACCCGGCGCCGCCGTACGCTATCCGGGCTGATCGGCATTGCCAGTGAAGGCGTGGTGTCGTTTCGAAACGGCCAGCATCGCGCCCGCTATCTGGCGTTTGCCGGCGCAAGCAGCCTGCCGGTTGAAGTCCATGAAACCGAGGCGGAACTGCTCGAGCGATTCTGCGGGTGGGGTCGTTAGCCAGCGCCTGGATGCCTGGCGGGCGCGTGTGCCTTGCCGTGGATGAAATTGTGCGGTAAATGGCATGTGCCGGTTACCCGGTCTGATCGCTCGGGGATCCGGTCCGCCCGGGAAGCTACAGTAGTAACATCGTCCTACCCACGCGCCAAGGAGCAGGGCATGCAGTTTCTCTGGCCGCAAATGCTATGGCTGCTGCTCTTGCTCCCACTGCTGGCAGCCGCCTACCTGTACCTGCTTGCGCGGCGCAAGAAAATCGCCCTGTTGTATTCCAGCCTTGCGCTGCCGCGCGCCGCGCTGGGCCGCAGGCAACGGCTGCGGCGTCATATCCCGCCGCTGCTCTTCCTGCTCGCGCTGGGCGCGGCGCTGCTGGCTTGCGCCCGTCCTACGGCGACCGTCACGCTGCCGTCCGACACCATCACCCTGGTGCTGGCCATGGATACTTCCCGCAGCATGGAGGCCACCGATGTCGCGCCCACCCGGATCAGCGCGGCCCAGCAGGCTGCGCGGGATCTTATCGTCGGGCTGCCGGCCAGCGTGCGCCTGGGCATTGTCTCTTTTGCCGCCACGGCGACCGTGGTGCTGCCCCCGACCGACAACCGGCAGGACATGATCGACGCGATCGATCGCTTCCAGCTCCAGCGCGGCACGGCGACGGGCAGCGGGCTGATCCAGGCGCTGGCGATGCTGTTTCCCGACGATGGCATCGACCTGGAAGCGATCCTCTTCAGTGGCGAGTCGCTCGCCCCCGGGCCGGGTGGCAGATCGATGACAGAGGCCGCGGCGGCGGACGCCGTCCGCAAGCGCGACCTGGAGCAGCCGGCGGCGCTGCCGGGCTCTTACCGGCACGGTGCGGTGATCCTCCTCAGCGACGGCCGCCGCACCACCGGCCCGGACCCCCTGGACGCCGCGCGCATGGCGGCCCAGCGCGGCGTGCGCGTCTACACCGTGGGCTTCGGCATGCCGCAGGACGGGGGTGCGGCAGTGTCTGGCCTGTCTTTCTACATGCAGCTGGACGAGCCCACCTTGCGCGCGGTCGCGGCGCTCACTGACGGCGAGTACTTCCAGGCAGGCTCGGCCGCGGACCTGACGCAGGTGTATCGCCGGCTGAGCGCCCGTTTCGCGCTCGAGCGCAGGGCAATCGAGATCGGCGCCTTGCTGGCGGCGGCCTCGGCCGTGCTGCTGGCGGCGGCGTGCGGGCTGTCGCTGCTGTGGTTCCGGCGCTGAACTGAAAGACCTCTGCCGGCGCCGGGATGGCGCCGGGGCGACAACAGCGGCCGTGGACGACTTCGTTGGGCGGCATCGGCACCCGCTACCAGTGGGCGCATCAGGCCCAGGCCAGATCAGGACCTGACAGCGATTTTGTATGTCTTTGTATTGCGCAGCCGGGGCGATACGCTTGGTGACAGCATCGGCCTCCCTGCACTACACGCGCGATACACCGGTCTCCTTAAATACGTTCCGTGGCCCGGCGCCGAAATCCAGCGAAAGCAAGCACCGGGCGCTCACAGTTCAACGTCGATTCTTGAGGAAACCAATCATGACTACCAACATCGCCCGCCGTTTCGTACTGGCCATCGCCTTGACCGCCGCAGCGGCAGGTGCCCAGGCCGCGAGCCTGTCCCATGTGGGCGCGCGTGACCCGTACACCGACGGCGCCCGCTCGGTGCTGGATGCGCGCGACCCGTACAGCGAAGGGGCGCGTTCGGTGCAGGAGCCGCGCAGCGCGTACAGCGACGGCGCCCGCAGCTTCGATCCCTTCACCGATGGCGCCCGGACGCTGGCCGGCCTGGACCGCACCGGCGTCTCCGCGGCACCGGCGCGCAGTGCCGACCCCTATCTCGACGGCGCACACGCCTGACCCACGCCATCACCGTCTATCAAGGAGCAAATCATGACCCGCATCGAAAATGTGCTGTACACCGGCAAGGTCCATATCACCGCGGGTGGCCGCAACGGCGAAGCCCGTAGCGATGACGGCCGCCTGAACCTGCAGTTGTCGTCGCCAGGGTCCAGCGGATCCGGCACGAACCCGGAGCAATTGCTGGCGACGGGATGGTCGGCATGCTTTATCGGCGCGATCGGACTGGCTGCCGGCAAGATGAAGGTCAGGCTGCCGTCGGACCTGTCCGTCGACGCGGAAGTCGACCTGGGCACGGCCGGCGAAGCCTACCTGCTGCAGGCCCGCCTCAATGTCCGGATTCCCGGCATCGAGCGCGACGTGGCCCAGGCACTGGTGGATACCGCGCACCAGACTTGCCCGTATTCGAAGGCCCTGCGCGGCAACATCCATGTCGAAACCAAACTGATCTGAAGACCCGGGGATCCGCCTGCGTTCGCCAGGCGGTCCCACTCACCGAAGGAGGAAATCCATGTCGAACACCAGCACTCCTGCCGCCATGGCAATTTCGCCGGGCACGTTCCATGGCATTACGCTGGTCGGGGCCGTGGTGGCCGCAGTGACAACTTTCGTGACGCTCGCCGCGGCGTTGCCGGCCTGGGCCATGTTCCTTGGCTGGGTCGGCTACAACTCGCGCGGCCAGACGGTGCGCGAAGGCCTGGCGAATCTTGTGGCACTCCTGCTCGGCATCGTGTTTGGCGCCGGGACGGCACTGCTGATCGGATGGCTGACCCCGCACGTCGGGAACCTTGCTACGCCGCTTGCTGTATTCGCCGATGTGGTGCTCGTGCTCAGCTTGCGGGCCTTGCCCGGCATCAACAACCCGCTTGCCTACTTTCTGGGGCTGATCAGCTTCTTTGCCGCGAGCCAGCCTCCGACTCCGTCGTTGCTGGCCGGACTGGTCGCGGCGGGGGTGCTCGGCGCGCTGGGCGGTGGCATCAGCAATGTGCTGCAGGGACGCCTGGCGCGCTAGCGCTGCTACCCGCAATCACGGCGAGCTGTTTTTTCCGGGCAGGAATGATGGCGCGCTGATGAGCGAGGCCGCCGCGGCGCTCGATCTGGGCGCTCCCGGGGTGAGCAAGTATCGGTATAAAGTTCGCATGCGAAGTATATAGATAATCCGCATGCGAAATAAACCGATGGCAAGGCTCCCTGAATCGGGACGACAGGGAACGACCAGAGAACTACCGCGCCACGCCGTACCGGGCCGCGGGCCGGTCACGTGACAGATTGGGACCGAGCGCGGCGCGTGCAGCCTCGAACGCCTTCCAGTCCGCGTCGTCGGGCAGCGATGGCACGGTAATCACTTCACCCAGGTCAAGCCCGGCCAGCGCGGCATCGACCAGGTCGTCGCCGCTCATCACGATGCCTTGCGGCAGGTTTTCGACCGAATGGCCGGCGGTGTCCCAGAACTCGGTTCGCGTGGCGCCGGGAAGCACGGCCTGCACGCGCACGCCCTTGCCGGCAAGCTCATGCTGCAACGACTGGGTAAAGGCCAGCACGAACGCTTTCGTGCCGCCATAGACGCCATTCAGGATCTCGGGCGCCACCGCGACGATCGACGCGATATTGATGATGGTGCCTTCGCCGCGCGCCACGAATGCCGGCGCGGCGGCATAAGTCAGGCGGGTCAGGGCCGTGACGTTGAGCTCGATCATCGCCTGCATCTTGTCCACGTCCGAGACCTCCAGCGGTGCCGCGGCGCCGACGCCGGCATTGTTGACCAGGGTGGTGATGCTGGCATCGCTGCGCAACAGTTCTTCGATGCGGCGGACATCGGCAGCCTGGCCAAGGTCCGCGGTCACGATCTCGACCGAGCGGCCGGTGTCGTCGCTGATGCGGCGGGCCAGCGCTTCGAGGCGGGAGCGATTGCGCGCCACCAGGATGAGATCGTGGCCGCGGCGCGCGAGGCGATCCGCATAGATCGCGCCGATGCCGGACGAGGCGCCGGTGATGACGGCGGTGCCGGCGTGGATGTGAGTCGTCATGTCTGAGCTCCGGGGTGCTGGGGAGGAGGGTGGAAGCCGTGGCCGGAATGGCCGGCTGCGTGAACTGAAGAGTAGGGGCACAATGGCATGGCGCCAATGTCATAGATGCAACTTTTTCTGCCATCGCCACCGGCGGCGCGCTCATGCAGGGAGGGAGGGTGCGGTACGGGAGGCAACGGGATATGTACCGGATTGTGGCGTGTGCTGCGCCGGATACAGTGAGATACACGGAGAATTGCCGCCACCCATACAATGGCGTCGACGCAGACTGGCGGTTCACCTGACTTTTCTGAGGGGATAGAGATGGATGCACACGTCGACCATGTCCTGGTTGTCGATGACGACCGGGAAATCCGCGAGCTGGTATCGACCTACCTGACCAAGAATGGCCTGCGCGTGACCGTAGCGCAGGATGGCCGGCAAATGCGCTCGATCCTGGAAGCCAACGCCGTCGACCTGATCGTGCTGGACGTGATGATGCCCGGCGACGATGGCCTGGTGCTGTGTCGTGAACTGCGAGCCGGCAAGCACAAGACCACCCCGATCCTGATGCTGACCGCGCGCAGCGACGAGACCGATCGCATCCTCGGCCTCGAAATGGGTGCCGACGACTATCTCCCCAAGCCTTTCGCGGCGCGCGAGTTGCTGGCCCGCATCAAGGCGGTGCTGCGCAGGACGCGCATGCTGCCGCCCAACCTGCAGATCACCGAAGCGGGCCAGCTGCTGGCGTTCGGCGACTGGCAGCTGGACACCACGGCGCGGCACTTGATCGACCGCGATGGCATCATCGTCGCGCTCAGTGGCGCGGAATACCGCTTGCTGCGCGTGTTTGTCGACCATCCGCAGCGCGTGCTCAACCGCGACCAGCTGCTCAGCCTCACGCAAGGCCGCGAGGCGGAAATGTTCGAACGCTCGGTCGACCTGCTGGTCAGCCGCTTGCGCCAGCATCTCCGGGACGATGCGCGCGAGCCCCGCTACATCAAGACCGTGCGCAGCGAGGGCTACGTGTTCTCGGTGCCGGTCGAGATCCGGGAGGCCCGGCAGTGAATCTCCGCGCCTTGCCGTGGCCCCGCACGCTGGGCTCGCGGCTGTTCCTGATCTTGCTGGCCGGGCTCGTGGTGGCCCATGGGCTGTCGTTCGGCGTGCTGTTTGGGGAGCGCTACATCACCGCGCGCCAGGTGATGCTCGGCACGCTGGAAACCGACGTGTCCACGTCGATCGCCATCCTCGACCGCTTGCCCGCGGCGGAGCGGCCGCAGTGGCTACGGTACGTCAATCGCGGCAACTACCAATATGTGTTGGGGCCGGGTCTGCCAGGCATGCCGGAGATGAGCGAGCAGGCCCAGGAGATCGCCGATCGCATCACCGAGGCGAGCGGCGGCCGCTTCCCCGTCAGGGTCGAGTCGATCCCGGGGCAAGGCAAACGCCTGCAGGCGCACCTCACCCTCAGCGATGGCAGCCCACTGACCATCGACGTGCATCCGAAGCCGCCACCCGTCGCGCAATGGCTGCCCTATGTGCTGGTGCTGCAGCTCTTGCTGCTGGTGCTGTGCTGCTGGCTGGCCGTGCGGCTGTCGCTGCGTCCCGTGGTGGCGCTGGCCAATGCCGCCGACGCGCTCGACCCGAACGCCGCGGGCAAGCCGCTGGCCGAGACCGGTCCGACGGAACTGGTGCGTGCGGCGCGCGCGTTCAACGCCATGCGCGAGCGCATCGCACGCTTTGTCGAGGAACGCGTGCAGATCCTGGCGGCGATCTCGCACGACCTGCAGACGCCGATCACGCGCATGAGGCTGCGCGCCGAGATGGCGGAGGACTCCGAAGACAAGCGCAAGCTGGTGCACGACCTCGCCGAGATCGAGACGCTGGTGAAAGAGGGGCTGGCCTATGCGCGCGCCATGCATGGCGACGGCGAGAAGGCATCGCGGATCGACATCGGGTCATTTGTCGAGAGCCTGGTCTACGACTACCAGGACACCGGCAAGGCCGTCACGATCCTGCAGAACATCGGCGGCGCCATCATGACGCGGCCGCATGCGCTGCGCCGCATCCTGACCAACCTGACCGACAACGCGATCAAGTTCGGCGGGGCGGCGGAGCTGAGCGTGCGGCGCGATGGCGCGGTGGTGGTGATCGGCGTGCTCGATCGCGGCCCCGGCATCCCGGCGGAGAAGCTTGAATCCGTGGTGCAGCCGTTTGTCAGGCTCGAGGAATCGCGCAACCGCGAGACCGGCGGCACCGGCCTGGGCCTGGCCATTGCGCACCAGCTGGCGCTGGCGATCGGCGGTTCGCTGACGCTGCGCAATCGCGAGGGCGGCGGGCTGGAGGCGCAGCTCAGGCTCGGCTGAGGCAGGGTGGTTTTCGGCGACCTGCTGCCAGTTGACCTTCACCCGGATCTCTCCTTCGCGCCGGACTACCAGCCGCCACCCAGCGCGCGGAACGTTGCCACTGCCGCGCGGGCATTGTCGGCACGCACGCGCGCCTGCTGGTCGCGCGCGGCCAGCAGCAGGCGGTCTTCTTCGAGCACTTCGAACAGGCTGACGGCGCCGCCCTTGTAGGCATCCTCGGCCGCGCCGCGGGCGCGCGCGTGCGCGGCCACTTCCACGGCTAGGTCCTTGCTCTGCAATTCCAGCTGGGTCAGGGCGATGATCGCGTTTTCCACGTCCTCGGTGGCGCGCAGCATCGCCTTGCGGTAGGTGGCCAGCGCCTCGGCGTTGGCGCCCCTGGCCTGCGCTACCTCGGCGTCCACCCGCCCGAAGTCGAACAGGCGCCAGCGCAGCCCCGCGGCAGCGGCAGGCTGGAACGCGGCGGCGGTGAACAGCTTGCCGGCGGAAAGGCTTTCGAACCCGAGCAGCGCCGACAGCGACAGCTTCGGGTAGTACTCGGCAGTGGCCACGCCGATGCGGGCGCTCGATGCTGCCAGCCGGCGTTCGGCGGCAATCACGTCGGGGCGGCGTTGCAGCAGGTTGGCGGGGCCTTGCGCCACGGAAATCTGCGGGACCGTGGCGCGCCCGACGGGCGCGAGCAGTTCGGCTGCATACGTGCCCGGATGCGCGCCCATCAGTACGTCGAGGCGGTTCAGCTGCGTCTCCAGCTCGATCTGCAGCGGCGGGATGGTCACGCGGGTCTGTGCGAGCTGTGCTTCGGCCTGCGCTCGTTCGCGTTCCGCGCCAACGCCGTCGGCGAGACGGAACTGCACCAGTTCCAGCAGCCTGGCATTGGTCCGCACCTGCTGCTGCGCGATCGCGATGCGCTGCTGCGCGCCGCGCACGCGGAAGTACGCATCGGCGGCTTCCGCGGCCACCAGCACGCGCACGCCCATGTGCTCGGCTTCAGCGGCCTGCGCTTCCGCGCTGGCCGCCTCGGCGCCGCGCCGCAGGCCGCCCGCCACATCGATCTCCCAGCTCGCACCGGCGCCCACGCTGTACACCGTGCTGTTGCGGTCAAAGCCCGGCCGGCTGTTGGCAAGGCTGCCCAGCGGTCCTTCCAGCGATTGGTGCTGTTTGACAACGCTGCCCGACAGCGACCCTTCGGGCAGCAGCGCGGCGCCGGCGTACTGCGCCGCCGCGCGCGCCTGGTCGACGCGCGCGATGGCGGCTGCCAGGTCGAGGTTCTGTTCCAGCGCACGCCGGATCACCCGGGTCAACGCGGGGTCGTCAAAGCCCTGCCACCAACTGTCGAGCGCCGGCGCTTCGCGGGTGGCTTCGCGGGCTTCCAATGCCGCGGCGTGCGGGTAGGCGGCCGGCAGATCCGACGACGGAGTCTGGTAGTCGGGCCCCACCGCGCAGGCGGCGAGCGCGGCCGCCAGCAGCAGCGCCCCGGCGCGGGCGATGCCGGCGCCGGGGCGCTGCAGACGGGAGCGCGTGGTGGGATGGAGGGCAGAACGGGAGGGATCTTGCGGCATTGCTAACACCTTTCAACGGCGACCTTCAACGACTCGACAGCGGCGGATACTGCACAACCGAAAAACTAACTTGCATGATGATAGTGACTACTCTAGACTAACTTTCAAATTGAAAGCAACTAGATTCTCAGAGGACGCCGATCATGCCGAAAAAGCCCCTTGATCAAATGCCATGTCCCATTGCACGCACCGTGGCCCGCGTTGCCGACAGCTGGAGCGTGCTGATCCTGCGCGAGGCCTTCTATGGCGTGACCCGCTTTGACGAGTTCCAGCAGAACCTGGCGATCGCTCCCAATATGCTCACGCGCCGGCTGAACTCGCTGGTCGAGGAAGGGATGCTGGAGCGTCGCCAGTACTGCGACCGGCCGCCGCGTTCCGAATACATCCTGACCGAGCGCGGGCGCGACTTCCGCCAGGTGCTGCTGGCCATGCTGGCGTGGGGTAACAAGCATCTCGCGCCCGAAGGCGAAAGCGTGCAGCTGGCGGACCGGCGCACCGGCGCTCGCGTGGAACCCCTGCTGGTCGACCCTGCCACCGGCAGCCCGGTCACCGGCGCCGACTACCACATTACGCCTGGCCCCGCCGCCAGCGAGCGCGTGCGTCAGCGGCTGAGCCGCTCGGCCGAAGCCTGATCCCGTTCCCCCTTTCCAGTTTTCCGACCACCCGATTTCCCGACCCAGCCGCGCCACAGGCGGCGCAGACCCCCGACAGCAACGAGCAGAGAGCAGAAAGGAAGTGCCATGAGTAGCAATACGCTGACTGACCGGGCGGGTGCCGAACCCGTTCCCGAGCCGAAATCCAAAGCCAGTTCCAAGCGCCTGCTGGCGGCCGGCGCGCTGGTTGTCGCGGGTCTGGCGGCCATCGGCTATGGCCACCACTGGTGGACGTCGGGCCGTTACCTGCAGAGCACCGACGATGCCTACGTCGGCGGCGATGTCACGGTGATCGGTGCCAAGGTCGGGGGCTATATTGCCGAAGTCGCGGTGACCGACAACCAGTCGGTCCACGCCGGCGACGTGCTGGTGCGCATCGACGACCGCGACTATCGCGCGGCGCTGGCCAGGGCCGAAGGCGCCGTGGCAGCACAGAAGGCGCTGCTGGCCAACCTGGATGCCACCGCGCGGCTGCAGGAGGCGGTGATCGCGCAGGCCAGGGCGGGCATCACGGCGGCCAATGCCGACACGGTGCGGGCGCACGACGACCAGGTCCGCTACGCCAGCCTGGTGGCCAAGGCAGCCGTCTCGATCCAGAGCTCGCAGAAAGCCGACTCCGACTACAAGCAGGCGCAGGCCAATGGCGACAAGGCGCGCGCTGCGCTGCTGGCGGCCCAGCGCCAGCTTGAGGTCATCGGCACGCAGAAGCAGCAGGCCGAGGCCGCGCTGGCGCAGGCGAGCGCCGAGCGCGATATCGCCAGGCTCAATCTCAGCTATACGGAGCTGCGCGCCCCGGTGGACGGCACCGTCGGCAACCGCCGCGCACGTGTCGGTGCCTTTGCCGGTGCGGGCAGCCAGCTGCTTTCCATCGTGCCGGCCAACGGGCTGTGGGTGGACGCGAACTTCAAGGAAGGGCAGCTGGCCCATATGCGCCCTGGCATGCCGGTCGAAGTGGAGGCCGATATCCTGCCCGGACGCGTCTTCCATGGCCGGGTCGCGAGCCTGGCGCCCGCCACCGGGGCGCAGTTCAGCGTGCTGCCGGCGGAGAACGCTACGGGCAACTTCACCAAGATCGTCCAGCGCGTACCGGTGCGGATCCGCCTTGACGACCAGGACGCCCGGCTGGGGGTCTTGCGCCCGGGCCTGTCGGTCATCGCGCAGGTCGATACCAATCCCGCCAATCCCGCCACGCAGACCACCCCGCGGGTGCAGTGATGACGACGGCCAGCGTGACCACCCCTGCGGCCGCCGTGGCGACGACGCCGGACGCGATGTCCACCGGCGCCAAGGTCTTCGCCTTCGGCACCATGTGCGTGGGCATGTTTATCGCCTTGCTGGACATCCAGATCGTTTCCGCGTCGCTGCGCGATATCGGCGGCGCGTTGTCGGCCGGCGCCGATGAAACGGTATGGGTGCAGACCAGCTACCTGATCGCCGAGATCATCGTCATTCCGCTGTCCGGCTGGCTGTCGCGCGTGATGTCGACGCGCTGGCTGTTCGCGGCCTCGGCGGCCGGCTTCACCGTGACCAGCCTGCTGTGCGGGGTGGCGTGGGATATCCACAGCATGATCGTGTTCCGCGCGTTGCAGGGGTTCCTGGGCGGCTCGATGATCCCGATGGTGTTCACCACGGCTTTCGCGTTCTTCACCGGCCCGCAGCGCGTGATCGCCGCGGCCACCGTCGGCGGGCTGGCTTCGCTGGCGCCCACGCTCGGGCCCACGGTGGGCGGCTGGATCACCGATCATTTCTCATGGCACTGGCTGTTCTTCATCAACCTGGTGCCGGGCATCTTCGTCACCATCGCGGTGCCGCTGCTGGTCAAGGTCGACCGGCCGAACTGGTCGCTGGTGCGCGGAGCCGATTACCTTGGCATCGTGATGATGGCGCTGTTCCTGGGCTGCCTGGAATACACGCTGGAGGAAGGCCCGCGCTGGGACTGGTTCGACGATGACGTGATCCTGACGACGGCGTGGATCGCCGGCGTGTCGGGCGTGGCCTTCATCTGGCGCACGCTGACCTACGCCAACCCGATCGTCGACCTGCGGGCGCTCAAGGATCGCAACTTCGCACTTGGCTGCTTCTTTTCCTTCGTTACCGGCATCGGCATCTTTGCCACCATCTACCTGACGCCGCTGTTCCTGGGGCGGGTGCGCGGCTTCAGCGCGCTGGACATCGGGCTGGCGGTGTTCTCCACCGGCGTGTTCCAGATGGCTTCGATCCCGTTCTATGCCTTCCTCGCCAACCGCGTCGACCTGCGCTGGCTGATGATGGCCGGGCTGGCGATGTTCGCGGTATCGATGTGGTTCTTTGCGCCCATCACCCACGACTGGGGCGCCGCGCAGCTACTGCTGCCGCAGGCGCTGCGCGGCATGGCACAGCAATTTGCCGTGGCGCCCACCGTGACCCTGACGCTGGGCAGCCTGCCGCCGGAGCGGCTCAAGCTGGCCTCCGGCCTGTTCAACCTGATGCGCAACCTGGGCGGCGCCATCGGCATCGCGGCGTGCGCGACCGTGCTCAACGACCGCGGCAACATGCATTTCCTGCGCGAGGCGGAGCACCTGAATATCCGCAATGAAGCCATGGGCAGCGTGCTGCAAGGGCTCACCGACCAGTTCGTGGCGGCCGGGCACGACGCCCTCGATGCGCATACCGCCGCGCTCAGGCAACTGTGGGGGCTGGCCTGGCGCGAGGCCCAGACGCAGACCTTTGGCGATGCGTTCCTGGTGATCCTGGTCTGCTTCGTCATCGCCACGGCGATGGTGCCGCTGATGCGCAAGGTCGCGGCGCCGAAGGGCCCGTCGGCGGATGCGCATTGATGGGGGCAGCCATGAAAGCCGTTCTGTTCAGACGATTGCTGTGTGCCGCGCTGATCGCGGGCGGGGCGACGTTGGCATACGCTGGCAATGAGCGCCCGCGTGACACCGGCGTAGCCTGTTCGCGGGCGGGCAATACGTATTGCAACCTTCAGGAGCCGGCCGCCGGGTATTTGCCGCATGGCGCCACGACTGAAGCGCGTGTGACCGATTGATCGTTGGTTTTTTGGCAGGGAGAAAGCAATGCATGCAAGAGATGTCGTGCTGTGTCAGCCGGTGCGGACCGCCATTGGCGCCTACAACGGCTCATTGAAGACCATAGCGGCGACCGACCTCGGCGCCGCGGCGATCCGGGCCAGCGTGGAACGGGCGGGTATCGATCCCGGCGAAGTCGGCAGCGTGGTGTTCGGCAATGTGATCCAGGCCGGCAACCGGATGAACCCGGCCCGGCAGGCTGCCATCGGGGCGGGGCTGCCGGTGTCGGTGCCGGCGATGACCGTGAACCGCGTCTGCGGCTCGGGCGCGCAGGCGATCGCCACGGCCGCCGACGAGGTGCGCCTCGGCTATGTCGACATCGCCGTCGCCGGCGGCATGGAGAACATGGACCGTGCGCCTTACCTGATGACGTCCGGCCGCTGGGGGCAGCGCATGGGCGATGCCGTGCTGCGTGACAGCATGCTGTACGACGGACTGCACGACGCCTTCTCGGGCGAGCATTCCGGATGGCATACCGAGGAGCTTGCCGCCCGCTATGAGCTCAGCCGCGAGGCGCAGGATCGCTGGGCCGAACGTTCGCAGCGCAATTTCGCGCGGGCACAGGCGAACGGCCGGTTCGCCGTCCAGATCGCCGGCGTGGCGGTCAAGGGCAAGGGCGGTACGACCTCTTTCGAGGTGGATGAAGCCAACCGGCCCGATACCACGCTGGAGGCGCTCGGCCGGCTCAAGCCGGCGTTCCGCCCCGACGGCACCATCACCGCCGGCAATGCTCCCGGGCTCAACAGCGGCGCCGCGGCCATGATCGTGGCGGAGCGTTCGCTGGCCGAAGCCCGCGGGCTGGAGCCGCTTGGCCGGCTGGTGGCCTACGGGGTCGGCGCCGTCGAGCCCGGCATGTTCGGCCTGGGTCCCGTCCCGGCGGTGCGGCAGGCGTTGCAGCGCGCCGGCTGGGCGCTGGGCGACATCGAGCGCATCGAGATCAACGAAGCCTTTGCCGCCGTGCCGCTGGCCGTGGCGGCGGAACTGGGCTTGCCCCACGACATTATCAATGTCGACGGCGGCGCGATCGCGCACGGCCACCCGATCGGCGCGACCGGCGCGGTGCTGACGACGCGCCTGCTGCATGCGATGCGCGCGGACGGCATCCGGCGCGGCATCGTCACGCTGTGCATCGGCGGAGGACAAGGGATCGCGCTGGCGCTCGAGGCCCTGGCCTGATCCGTCGGTTGCCGTCGCAATCACCACCTGGAGGAGCAAACCATGAACATCCAATTTATCGAGGATCTGGCGCCAGGCCAGAAATATGGTTCGGGGCGGCTGACCGTCGAGCCCGAGCGGATCAAGTCCTTCGCTGCCGAGTTCGACCCGCAGCCGTTCCACCTGGATGAAGCCGCTGCCCGCGACACGCTGTTCCGCGGCCTGGCCGCGAGCGGCTGGCACACGGCGGCGCTGACCATGCGCCTGCTGGTCGACGGCGAGCTCCGGCCCGCGGGCGGCATCATCGGCGCGGGCTTCGAGGAGCTGCGCTGGCCCCGGCCGGTGCGGCCCGGCGATGCACTGCGTGTCGAGAGCGAAATCCTGGAGGTGCGGACGTCCAAATCGCGTCCTGACCAGGGCATCGTCAAGGTGCGCATCACGACCTTCAACCAGCATGACGAAGCGGTGCAGGCCGGCGTCGTCAACCTGGTGGTGCAGTGCCGTCCCGGCGGCACGGCGTAGTCGGGAGGCACCATGAAGATACTGGTACTCGGCGCCGGCGCCATGGGCGGCTACTACGGCGCGCGGCTGATCGAGGCGGGCGCGGACGTCACCTTCCTGGTGCGGCCCGGCCGCGCACAGGCGCTGGAACGCCACGGCCTTGCCATACGCAGCGAACTCGGCGACTTCCATCGCCCGGTCAGGACCGCGCTGGCGGGCCAGGTAGACGCGCAGTACGACCTCATCCTGCTGGCATGCAAGACCTACGACCTGGCCGACGCGATCCGGGCGGTCAGTCCCGCCGTGGGCCGGGACACCGCGGTGCTGCCCTTGCTCAACGGGCTCGGTGCCTACGACTCGCTCGACCAGTGCTTTGGCAGGGAACGCGTGCTGGGTGGGGTCGCCTACATTGCGACCACGCTGGCGGCGGACGGAACCGTCATGCACGCCGGCCGCATGGACCGGCTCGTGATCGGGTCGCGTGCCGCGCAGGCGTCGGCAATTGCCGCGGAATTCCACGCGCTGCTGTCGCGAGCGGCGGGCACGCGTGAAATATCGGGCGCCATCGGGCAGGAACTCTGGAACAAATGGGCCATGATCGCCGCCGGGGCAGTGATGACATGCCTGATGCGCGGCTCGGTGGCGGACATCATGAAGACGCAGGATGGCCGCCGGCTGATGCTCGATGCAATGGCCGAATGCCGCACGGTGGCGCGACTGTGCGGCCATGCCATTCCCGAACCCGTTGCGGCCGCCATGCAGTCACGGCTGCTGGACGAAACCTCGACCTGGGCCGCGTCGATGATGCGGGACATTGCGCAGGGCGCGCCACGCATCGAAGCCGACGCCATCGTCGGCGACCTGATCCGGCGCGCCGCCGCCCACGGGAACGACCTGCCGTTGAGCCGCGCGGCCTATTGCCACCTGCAGGTCTACGAGCGCCAGCGCGCTGCCAGCCAGGCTACTGCCTGAACCGCGTCCGCCCACTCAAGCCATCAAGAATCACGACATGACGAATTTTTCCTCCCTGTTGCAACGCACCGAAGGCAGCGTGCGCGTGCTCACCATCAACAACCCGGGCAAGCGCAACGCCATCGCGGCGGATCTTTATGACAACATCCGCGCCGCTCTGGCCGCCGCCGCGGACGATCCGGCGATCGGCGCTATCGTGCTGACCGGCGCCGGCGACTACTTCTGTGCGGGCGGCGACCTGACATTGATCAGCAAGCGGCGCGAACTGACTTACGACGAGCGCATCGAGAAGCTGGGGCACCTGCACGACGTCGTATGCAAGCTGCGCGACTTTCCCAAGCCGATCGTCGCAGCGGTGGAGGGCGGCGCGGCGGGCGCGGGCTTTTCGCTGGCACTGGCCTGCGACCTGCTGGTGGCATCCGCCGGCGCGGCCTTCTCGATTGCCTATGTAAAAGTGGGGCTGACACCCGATGGCGGCATCACGGGCCTGCTGGCGCAGAGCCTGTCGCGGCAGGTGCTGACGCAGCTCGCGTTGAGCGGCGACCGGATCACGGCCGAGCAGTTGCAGCAGTTCGGCGTGGTCAACCAGCTGGTGGAGGCGGGGCAGGCCGGCGCGGCGGCGATCGCGCTGGCGGCGCGGCTTGCCCAGGGCCCGCAGCAGGCGCTGGCTTCGATCAAGGCGCTGTGCCGGCATGCGCACGAACGCACGCTCGATGACCAGCTCGAAGCGGAACGGGTATCGATGGCCGTGGCCCAGGGCGGCGCAGAAGCCGCGGAGGGCATCGCCGCCTTCCTGGAGAAGCGTCCCGTGGACTTTGCCCGCTTGCGCCGCGGCGATCCGGCATAGCCGCGGCGCGCGGCTGCCCGGCATTGCCGCCGGGCATTACTGTCCGACCTACTGGCCGGCGAGCTTCAGGCTCCTGGCGATACGGGTCAGCTTGGCGTGTTCGGTGCTCAGGAAGGCTTGTGCCTGCGCCATCGTCATCGGCTCGATCGCGCGCTGCAGGTTGACGGAGCGCCGGGTGCGGTTTTCCGGGCTGCCCACCCAGGCATTCATGGCTTCCACCAGTCGTGCCGCCACGGGGTCCGGGGTGTCCGGCGGCGCCAGCACCCCTGCCCACTGGCTGTACTCGAAGTCGGCAAGTCCGCTGGTTTCGGCCAGCGCCGGCACATCGGGCAGCGACGGATGCCGTGCCTTGCTGGCGACGCCGATCGGCCGGAAGCGGCCGGACTTGATCATGCCGTAGGTCGGGCCGCCCATCGGAATGAAGGTCAGGTCTACCTGCGCACCCGCGATATCGCTGGTGACCGGTGCCGCGCCCTTGTACGGGACTTCCAGGAAGCGCACGCCGGTACGGGCCTGGAAGTCGGCGCCGACCAGGTGGGGTGCCGAGCCTGGGCCCCAGTGCGCCAGCGACAACGGGCGGTTCTTCGGGTTCTTCGCGTAGGCGATGACCTCGTCGACGTTTTTGAACGACAACGTGGGATTCGACACCAGGATGAAGTCGGACATCCCGCTGAAGCCCGCCAGCTTGAACTTCTCCGGCGCATACCTGGCCGATGCGATGGTCAGCGGCGCGACCAGGAAGTCGATGCCGGTCGTTCCCAGCAGGGTGTAGCCGTCGTTGGCGGCGCGCAGCACGTTCATGGCACAGATCGAGCCGCTCGCCCCCGGCAGGTTGTCGGCGATGACGTTCTGCCCAAGGCTTCGCTTCATCACGACGGCTGCCGCGCGGATCGACTCATCGGCCGGCCCGCCGGCGGGAAATGCGACCTTGACCACAACCGGCTTGCTCGGATAGGTCCCTTCGGCGCGCAGCCAGGATGGCGCGAGCATGGCCGGCACGGCGCCGCAGGCCGTTTGCAGCAGGCGCCGGCGCGATAGCTGGATAGTCATGGTTGTCTCCTCTATGGATTGTGCTGGCCGGCAGCGCATCCCCGGATGGGGCGGCTGCCGGCAGGCACTGCTTCTGGTGAGGTCTGCCGACCGGACCGCGGACTATTCGTAGACCACCGCGTACTTGATCGTCAGCGTCGTGAAGGCCTTGTCGATGCTCGCGACCGCGGCCTCCCGCTCTTCGACGCTCAGCGCGGACGGCAGCACCAGCGTGGACAGCAGGCCCTCATCGCCCCGGTCGTCGATGCGGATATCGACAAGCGGCACGGGCGACTGCGCATTGACCTCGGCAAGCATCTGCCGTTGCGCCCGCAGCACGGCGTCGCTGCGCAGCGCATTCTTCTGGATCTTGCCGACCGCGGTCTTGGGAATGGCATCGACCAGGTAGAACTGCTTGGGCACGGCGGCGCGTTCCGGGATCACCTCATAGGCGTAGTGCTTGATCCGGCCGAGCGGGTAGGTGCTGCCCGGCTTGAGCGCGACATACGCCACCGGCAGCTCCCCGGCGTGTGCGTCAGGCAGGCCGACCGCGGCGGCATCGAAGACCTCGGGATGGCGATACAGCGCCTCTTCGATCATGCGCGGGTCGATATTGTTGCCCCCGCGGATAATCAGGTCCTTGGCCCGCCCCGTCAGCCAGAAGTAGCCGTCCTCGTCCGCATAACCCAGGTCGCCTGTATTGAACCAGCCGCCGTCGAACCAGATGCCCTTGTTCTGCTCGGGATTCAGGTAGCCCGCGAAGATGTTGGGACCGCGCACCACCACGATGCCGGGTTCCCCCCGCGCGCAGTCGCGCTGGATGCGCCCGTCCGCCACCTTGACGACCTTCATCTCCTGGTAGGCCATCGGCAGGCCGATGGAGCCGATGCGGCGCTGGCCATAGCGCGGGTTGGTGGCGCTGAGCGCGGTCCCTTCGGTCAGGCCGTAGCCCTCGAAGATCAGCGCGCCGGTCAGTCGTTCGAAGGCTTCGGCAACGGCCACCGACAACGGCGCGGTGCCGCAGCTGGCCGCCTTGAGCGAGCTGATGTCGGCGTCGCCGACCGGGATATTCAGCGCCATGTTGACCACGCTCGGCACCATGCCGAGCGCGGTGACGCCGAAGTGCTCGACGATCTGCCAGAGGTTGCGGATGACAGAGGGATCGCGCCAGCCGCTGGACGTCAGCATCACCACCGAGGCGCCGCGGGCCAGCGGCATCAGGCAATTGGTCAGCACGCCGGTGACGTGGAACATCGGCACGCCGCAGACGCGGACATCCTCGGGCTGCACGTCGATCTGCATCGCGCTGATCCACGCCATCGCTACTTCGTTGCCATGGGTGTGCAGCGCCAGCTTGGGCGTGCCGGTCGTGCCGCCGGTATGGAACATGGAAGCGGTGTCGCCCGGGGAGAACACACGCTGGCTGTCGAGCGACCCGGCGCCGAAGCGCTCAAGCGCGGCGTCGAGATCGACGATGCCTGGCTCGCTTGCCTTGCCGCCGCCGGCCTTGATCCAGTGCTGCACGCCGGGCAATTCGCGGCGCACCAGCATGGCCTTGTTCCAGGCTTCGATATCCGGGTCGGGGCCGTAGGCAATCACCGCCTTGGCGCCGGCATTGCGCAGCAGCGCCGCGATGATCTCGGGCTCGAGCATCCAGTTGACCGGGCAGGCGATGCCGGTTGCCTCGCTACCCCAGATCGCGTATTGCGATTCCGGCGTCACCGGCATCAGCACCCCGATCACGTCATCGGCGCCGAGACCGAGCGAATGCAGCAGGTTGGCGGTCTGCGTGATGCGCCCGAACATCTGCGCATGGGTGATGGTGACCGACTTCGCGAGCTCGTCGCCGGAGGTGAAATAGTGCAGGGCGGGCGCCTCCGGCGCACGGTCGCGCGCGAGGCGCAGCAACTCATAGGTGCTGTCAGGCAGGCGGCGGTCGGCCAGCGGTGTCTGCTCGAAGCGGCGGATATCGGCAAGCGCCGTCACCGTCAGCCTCGGCCGGTAGGGATCCGGTTGCACCAGGTCGGCGGCTGCCTGCACGCGTGTAGTGAGCTGCGTCATGATCAGACTCCGCGATAGACCGGACGGCGCTTGTTGAGGAACGCTTCGCCGCCTTCATGCATGTCTTCGGTGCTGAACAGCGTGGCAAAGGCCAGTTGTTCCAGCATCAGCGCGGTATCCAGCGTGGCGTCCTGGCCGTTGTTGATCATCAGCTTGGCCATCGCGATGGAGTGCGGCGATTTCTCGGCAATGCGCTGCACATAGGCCTTTGCCTCGGCCAGCAGTTCGTCCGCGGGCACCACCTTGTTGACCAGGCCGATGCGGTAGGCCTCGTCGGGTTTGATGATTTCGCCGGTAAAGATCATTTCCTTGGCGCGCGTCGCGCCGACCAGCCGGGTCAGCCGCTGCGTGCCCCCGCGTCCCGGGATCAGGCCGACGTTGGTCTCGGTCTGGCCCATCAGGGCATTGTCCGCGGCAACGCGCAGGTCGCACGCCATCGCGAGCTCCAGGCCGCCGCCAAAGCACGGCCCGGCGATGGCCGCGATCACGGGGATGGTGCTGTGATGGATCAGCGCCCACAGGTCGGGCGCGCCGCTGGTCGGCACGAAGGCTTCGATCGGGCGGCGCGCGAGCATTTCGGGAATGTCGCCGCCCGCCACGAAGGCCTTGGTGCCGCCCCAGAGGACGATGCCGCGAACCGTCCGGTCCGCCATCAGCGACGACAGTGCCGCGTAAAGGTCGCTGCGCAGTCCCGTGTTCAGCGCGTTGTACTTCTCCAGCCGGTTCATGGTGACGACGGCGCAGGGGCCGTCGCGGTCGATGAAGACGGTGTCGTACTCGGTGATGTCGGTCATCGGTGTCTCCGTTATTGCTATGGGGTGCTTAGTGGATGAACTCGAACAGGCCGGCTGCGCCCATGCCGCCGGCGGCGCACATGGTCACCACGCCATACCTGGCCTTGCGGCGGCGGCCTTCGAGCAGGATGTGGCCGGTCTGGCGCGCGCCGGTCATGCCATACGGATGGCCGATGGCGATGGCGCCGCCATTGACGTTGACGCGCTCCAGCGGCAGGCCGAGCTTGTCGATGCAGTACAGCGCCTGGCAGGCGAAGGCTTCGTTGAGCTCCCACAGGTCGATATCGTCGATGGAAAGCTCGTTGCGCTCCAGCAGGCGCGGCACCGCGCGCACCGGGCCGACGCCCATTTCGTCCGGCTCCACGCCGGCGGTGGCCAGGCTGACAAAGTAGCCGAGCGGTTCCAGGCCGCGGCGTTCGGCCTCACGCTCGGACATCACCACCAGCGCGGCGGCGCCATCGGACAGCTGGCTGGAGTTGCCGGCCGTCACCTGGTAGCCCTCGCCCTTCACGGCGGGCAGCGCACCAAGGCCCGCCACCGTGGTGTCGGGACGGACCCCTTCATCGGCCTCGAGCAGGCATTCCACCGTCGACGTCTCGCCGGTCACCTTGTCCTTCACCGCCTTCACCGTTGCCAGCGGGACGATTTCCTCGGCGTAGCGGCCTGCCTTCTGTGCTTCGACGGTGAGCTGCTGGCTGCGCAGGGCGAACTCGTCGGAGCGCTCGCGCGACATGCCATAGCGCTCGGCCAGGATTTCGGCCGTATCGATCATATGCAGGTAGACGTCGGGGCGATGCTTCGCCAGCCACGCCTCCTGCTGGGCGACCTTCAGCGTGACCGGCTGCGACAGGCTGATGGATTCGACGCCGCCCGCCACCATCACCGGCACCTTGTCGATCAGCACGCGCTGCGCGGCAAACGCGACCGCCTGCAGGCCGGAGGCGCAGAAGCGGGTCAGGGTGGTGCCGCTGACGGAGACCGGCAGGCCGGCGCGGATGCCGCCTTGCCGGGCGACGTTGCCGCCGGTTGCGGCGATGGGCTGGCCGCAGCCGAAGATGATGTCCTCGACTTCAGCGCCGTCGATTCCCGCGCGCTGGACGGCATGCTGGATGGCATGGCCCGCCATGGTTGCGCCATGGGTCATGTTGAATGCGCCCCGGGTGGCTTTGCCGATCGGGGTGCGGGCAAACGAAACGATCACTGCACGCGACATGGATTCTCCTTTGGAGTGGATGGAAGGCGGTGTTGATGGCCCGCCGGATCGAATATAGACAGTGGATAGATTGGAGCGCCTGTGGTTGCGTCGGACCGCAATCGGAAGCGTGAGAGGCCGGATGCTTCGCTTGCGTGGTTGCGCCAGTGCGGTCAGGCGCGGGCACCCAGTGTATCCACTGTCTACATCCTAGGATTGCCGTTGCAACGGCGTCAAGGAGTCGTTGGGCAAGGTCGGGTTTACCACCCCGTCAAAGCGTTGGCATCGCGGCGCCAGCCGATTGGGAGCGCTAGGGGTTAGCACTAGGGGCAAATGGCGTCCCGTTCCTTGACGCTGGCCGATGCGCTCCCTACGATATAGACGCTGGATACATTGAGCGTCCGGCCATGCGGTGACGGCATCGCAGCAGCCGAAAGGAGCAGATATTGGAATTCACTGGCACACAGGTAATCAATGCTTCCAGGGCAGAGGTCTGGAAGCGGTTGAATGATCCCGCGACCTTGCAGCAGTGCCTGCCGGGATGCGAGCAGTACGGGCAAGCGGAGGATGGCAGCTATGACGCGGTCATCGTCGCGGCAGTCGGGCCGATCAAGGCCCGCTTCAAGGGAACCGTCCGCTTTTCCGGCCACGAGGAAGGCATCGGCTATCACATCGAAGGCAACGGCAGCGGTGGCGTCGCGGGATACGGCAAGCTGGGCGCCGATGTCCGGCTGGAAGACGCCGATGGCGGGACCTCGCTGCACTACGTGGCCGTGGCCCAGATCGGCGGAAAGCTCGCACAGATCGGATCCCGCCTGGTGGGTTCCGTGGCGAACAAGTTCCTCGCGGAGTTCTTTTCCCGCTTTGAGCGGCTGGTCACGCAGGAGATGGAGCGAAGTGCCTCCCTTGAAGCGTCTTCCTGAGCAAGCTTCCGGATGGAGCGTAGTGCACCAAAAATTTTTTGACCTTTAGTATGATGATCGTAATACGATACGTATCGCGTCGACTGATGCTGAAGGTGATAACGGAGACACAGAGGCGACCGTGAAAATTGAAAACACCATCAATGGCGTGACCGGTGTGACCGAGATCGAGCCAAGGCGGCTGCTGGTGCATATGCTGCGGGACCAGAAGCACCTGACCGGCGTCCATATCGGTTGCGATACGTCGCAATGCGGCGCCTGCACGGTCCTGCTGGACGGCTCGACCGTGAAGTCATGCACGGTGCTTGCCGCGCAAACCGACGGCTGCGAACTGCGCACGATCGAGGGAATGGAGCATGACCGCACGACGGAGGCCCTCAAGCAGGCCTTCAACGAACTGCATGGCCTGCAGTGCGGTTTCTGCACGCCGGGAATGCTGCTGGCGGCGCGCGCGCTGCTCGGGCACCAGCCGGCGCCGGCCGAGGCCGATGTCAGGGAGGCGCTGCATGGCAACCTGTGCCGCTGCACCGGGTACCAGAACATCGTCGATGCGGTGCTGCTCGCCGCGACCAGGCTGCGGGAAGCGCAGGCCGTGATGCAAGCGGAGGCCTCCAGATGAGCGAAGCACTGAACGGCAGCACGACCCGGTATATCGGCAAGTCGGTCACGCGACGGGAAGACAAGCGGCTGATGAGTGGCCAGGGCAGGTTTACCGACGACCACCGGTTCCCTGGCATGGTCTACGCCGCCTTTGTCAGGTCGCCATATGCCCACGCCAGCGTCACCGACATCGACACCTCGGCCGCGCGCGCGCTTCCCGGCGTGGTTGGCGTGCTGACCTACGCGGATATCGAGGGCAAGGTCGGCGACATCCGGCCGAACTGGGTGGTGGGCAATTCCAGGGTGCCGCCTCATCCGGCCCTCGCGGCGGAGCGCGTACGGTACGTCGGCGAAGCCGTGGCGATGGTGGTTGCCGAGAGCCGGGAAATCGCGGCGGATGCGGCCGAACTCGTCTCGGTGAGCTACGAGGAGTTGCCGCCGGTCGTCGATGCGGAAGCCGCGCTGGCGGACTCCGCGCCCCAGCTCCACGATAACGTGCCGGGCAATCACATCGGCACTTTCCGGCTCAAGGGCGGCAGCTACGAGGACGCATTGAAACGGGCCGACCGCGTCGTATCGATCCGGCTGGTCAACCAGCGGCTGATACCCAGCCCGCTCGAACCCCGCGCCCTGTGCGCAAACTTCGACCCGGCCGACGAGCGCCTCACGTTTATCGTCCCGACCCAGGTCCCGCACATGTCGCGACGCTGGCTGGCGGAAACCCTGCGCTGGCCCGAGCACCGGGTCCGGATCGTGGCACCCGATATCGGCGGCGGATTCGGCGCGAAGATGCACTTCTATGCGGAAGAGGTGCTGGTGGCGTTCGCTTCCAGGCATTTCGGGCTCCCGGTGAGCTGGACCGAGACGCGCAGCGAGAACTTCGTCGCGACCACCCATGGCCGTGCGCATACCGAGTATGTGGAAGCCCCCGTCACCAGCGACGGCAAGGTGCTGGGGATCCGCTTGCGCTCGTACGCCAACCTCGGCGCCTACCTGTCGAACATGGCGACGGGCATCCCTACCGTCAACACGGCCAACTACATCACGGGAAACTACCGGATTACCTCGGTCGACGTGGAAGTGAACCTGGTGACGACCAATACCACGCCGGTCGACGCCTACCGCGGCGCCGGCCGGCCGGAAGCCGCATACATCATCGAGCGGCTGATGGACGCCGTGGCGGGCGAACTGGACCTGGACCCGGTCGAGCTGCGGCGCCGCAACCTGGTGCAACCCGACCAGTTCCCATATCTGCCGCACGACGGCGCGCGCGGCAAATGGGACTCCGGCGATTACGAAGCCTGCCTGAACCAGGCAACCGAGCTGATCGGCTACCGGCGCTGGCGCGAGCAGCAGGCGGCGCTGCGCGAGCAGGGCAGATATATCGGCATCGGCGTGATCTGCTATCTGGAGCTGGTCGGCATGGGCATTTCGCCGATGCTGGAAAAGGTCGGGTTCAACCGCGGCGGCTGGGAAAGCGCGCATATCCGCGTGCACTCCGATGGCAAGGTCACGCTGTTCAGCGGCTCGATGCCGCAGGGCCACGGCCATGCCACCAGCTTCGCGCAGATCGTCGCGGATGCCTTGCAGCTGCCGATGGAAGATATCGACGTCGTGCAGGGCGACACCGACCGCGTGCTGGCTGGCCACGGCACGTTCAACTCACGCTCGATGCCCGTGGGCGGCAGTGCCGCCTACATGGCAGCGGGCAAGATCCTGGCCCGGGCCAGGCGCATCGCCGCCTTCATGCTGGAAGTCCCGGAAGAGGAAGTGAACTATGCAGATGGCCGTTTCTCGAGCGCAGCCAATCCCACCGTTATCCCGTTCTCGCAGGTTGCAAGAATGGCATACCTTGCGCACAAGCTGCCCCGCGATTTTGAAGCAGGGCTGGATGAACGCGTCTTCTATGAGCCGGTCGCCCTGGGAGCGCCGAATGGCTGCCATGCCGTGGTTGTGGAAGTCGATGCCGAGACGGGCGTCGTGACGATCCTGGACTATGTGGCGGTCGACGACGTCGGGGTCCTGATCAATCCGATGCTTTGCCACGGCCAGATGCACGGCGGCATCGCACAGGGTATCGGCCAGGCGCTGTATGAGGAAGCCAGCTACGACGATGCCGGGCAGTTGCTGTCCGGTTCGCTGCTCGACTACGGCTTTCCGCGCATCGAGCAGATCCCCCGCATGCGCACCGGCTTCCATGTCTCGCCGGCACCGTCGAATCCGATCGGCGTCAAGGGCATCGGCGAGGCGGGCTGCGTCGGTGCGCCGCCCGCGGTGGTGGCGGCGGTTTGCGATGCACTGAAGCCATTCGGCATATCCCATCTCGATATGCCGCTGACGCCGCCGAAGGTCTGGCGTGCCATCCAACAAAGCCGGAGCGCGACATGATTCCCTACGAAGTCGAATACCTCAGGGCCGGCAGCGTGCAGCAGGCACTCTCCCTGCTGGTCCAGAATCCCGAGGCGAAGATCCTGGCCGGAGGCCACACGCTGCTGCCGATGATGAAGCTCAGGCTGGCGCGGCCCGCACTGCTGGTGGACATCGGCCGACTGCCCGAGCTGCGTGGGATCGCGGTCCATGAGGAAACCATTTCCATCGGCAGCGCCACGACGCACGCCGAACTCGAGGCGAGCGCGGAACTGAAGCAGCTGGCGCCGTTGTTCCCGCTGGCCGCCGCGGTGATAGCCGATCCGACCGTCAGGAACCGCGGCACCATCGGCGGCGCGCTGGTGCACGCGGATCCGTCGGCGGACTGGCCGGCTGTCGTGCTTGCCATGGACGCCGAGATGGAAGTCGTCGGCGCACACGGGAGCCGGCGCATTCCGGCGCCGGAGTTCTTTGCCGGCTTCATGGCGACTGCGGTCGCGCCGGACGAAATCCTGACGCGCATCCACGTGCCATTGCCGGCGCCGGCACGGGTTGGCTACCGCAAATTCCGCCATCCGTCGTCGGGCTATGCGGTGGCCGCGGCGGCCGTTGCGATCAACATCGGCAAGGACGGCTATACCTGGGGGAGGATTGCCATCACCGGCGTTGCCGATACCGCATTCCGCGCCTGGGAGGCCGGGGCGTTGCTGGAAGGCAGCTTCGCGGACCTGCCGGACAAGGTCGATGACATCGTCGAAGCCGCGTTCGCCAACGTGCCCCCGCTGGAGGACAACTTTGCCGATGGGGCATACCGGCTGCAACTGGGCCGGGTGATGCTGAAGCGCGCGCTTGCCGATGCGCTGAAGGCGCCGGGCACAACCTGAGTCTCCCGAGGGAGAGGTCACGTCTGCGCGGCGCTGCGTGACCTCGCCTTCGGTTTGCTTGCGGCGGCCTCGTCGGCCGCCGCGGCTTTTTTCTTATGGCCCGCTGCCAGCAGGCCGGTCAGCACGAACTGCTGCACGCTCTGCCGCCATTGGGCCAGCGCCACGCGCGGGCGCGGGCTGGGCCCCGTTGGCCTGGCACTGAAAAACATGCTGACGCCATGCATGGCCGACCAGGCGCAGCGCACCATCATGTCGTCGAACTGCTCGGCAAGACCGTTCTCGCGGAAGTAGTCCTGGACGGCTCCCGACAACAACTGGTAAGAAGCGCTGCCTGCTTCCAGCAGTTCCGGATACCGCTCCTTATCCTCGATCTGCGGCCCGAACATCAGGTAGAACAGCGCGGGATGCTTGACGGCGAACTCGATGTAGCCATCCATGATCGTCAGCAGCCGGGCCTCGGCGCCCATCTCGGGCGACAGGCGGGCGCGCCGCACCGCGACCAGCTCCCGGAACCCTTCTGTAGCGATCGCGGCCAGCAGGCCCTCCTTGTCGGAAAACTGGTTGCGCGGCGCGCCGTGCGAGACCCCGGCGAGCTTGGCCGCGGAGCGAAGCGTCAATCCATGGACGCCCTGGCTGGCGAGGATCTCGCGGCCGCAACGGATCATTTCTTCCCGCAGGTTGCCATGGTGATAGCTCTGGCGGGCCGGGCGCTTGGTGGTGGTGGTCATGAAAATGCGGGTCGCGGTTTCGTCAGGCCTCAATATTAGCGCCAACCCGTCCCGTGTTCGCTTGTTGCGGCGCGCAGGCGTGCCAGCTACCGGGCGGGCTGCAAAAGGACCGCAGAGGGGCCGCTAACGTACCTGGGCGTCGATGACCTGGATGTCATCGAAGACGATCGGCGAGCCATCGGCGCGCGACAACGGCGGCGCCACGATCTCGCTGCCGGTCTGCTTGTCGACGAAGCGCTTGG
This sequence comes from Cupriavidus sp. L7L, assembly GCF_004353535.1. Classification (NCBI taxonomy): domain Bacteria; kingdom Pseudomonadati; phylum Pseudomonadota; class Betaproteobacteria; order Burkholderiales; family Burkholderiaceae; genus Cupriavidus; species Cupriavidus sp. L7L. The sequence goes on along the minus strand of NZ_SMNY01000024.1, from coordinate 101,293 downwards.
CGCGCCGCTTCGGTTCCGCGACCCATCGCTCCGCCCACGCCTTGAGGCTCAGGTACGTCGGCAGGAAATCGCGCGCGCTGTCGGTCAGGAAATAGGCGCAACGCGTGCTGCCCTCGAGCCTCCTGCGCTCCAGCAGGCCATGATCGGTCATCGCCTGCAGCCTGGCGCTCAGGATGTTGGAAGCGATGCCGAGCCGGCGCTGGAACTCCTCGAACCGTGTCGACCCGTAATACGCTTCGCGCAGGATCAGGATGACCCAGCGCTCGCCCAATACTGCCGATGCATGTGCCACGGGACAGGGCATCGCGAGGAAGCGGGCTTGGCTCATGTCGGCTCGGGTGCTGTAGGCGCTCGCCTACAGGCCGGCGTGGAGCCCGGCCTGGACTGCATCCAGGATTTCGCCGGACAGCGCTTCCGACCTGACCGAACGCGCCAGCACCATCCCGCCGACCATGGCCGCCAGCGTAACGATGGCGTCCTTGCGCGCAGCTTCGTCATCGCTCCCGGCGATGGCATCGACCAGCGCTGTCACGCGCGCCTCGAAGCGCTTGCGCGTCTTCGCGTCAAGCCGCGACACATCGGCACCGAGCGCCGCGATGGCGCAGCCCGCTCCGGGGTTGTCGCGGTGCTTCCTGTTCACATACGCCTGGACGACGGCTTGCCTGCGCTGCCGGGAAGAGGCCACCGAGGTCGCATCCTTCAGGAAATCCATGGTCTGGTCGAAGGCCGCGTCGATGGCCTCGGCCACCAGCGCGTCCTTGGATTCGAAGTGCGCGTAGAAGCCGCCATGCGTGAGGCCGGCGCTTTTCATCAGCTGCGCAACGCCGATGCCGTTGACGCCATGCTTGCGGAATTGCGTCGAGGCGGCCTTCACGATGTGCTTGTGGGTTTCAGCTTTCTGGTCGAGCGAGTAGCGCATGATCGGGAGACGGCAATGGCAGGTGAGTCTCTGCAATATATAGCATTACGATCGTCATTGCATCGGGCGCTTCCCGAAGTCTGCCGGCCGCGCCGGGAAATGTGGCTGCCGAGGGACTCACGCCACCTCCTTCACTAGGGATAGCACCAACGCCGTGGCGGGGTGATCGTCCTTGACCCTGCCGCATCGCCTGACTAGCATGTAGACGCTGGATACATCAGCGGGGGCATGCAGGAATTTCGCGGCGAACGGCGTGGGGAACGTCATGGCCGCTGCGATCGTTCGCCCTTTGATATGACGATCATCATTGCATGACAGACAACGGAGACAACGCGCATGAAACCACAGCAATCCAGCTCGCCGGGGACGGTTGACGTCCAGGCGTTCATCGACAGCCAGAGATTCTCTCCCTACCAATGGATGATTCTTATCGTCTGCTTCCTGGTGGTGGTGGCGGATGGCTTCGACACCGCCGCGATCGGCTATGTGGCGCCGTCGCTGACCAGGGAGTGGGGCGTTTCAAAGCTGGCGATGGGCAATGTGCTGAGCGCTTCGCTGGTTGGGCTTGCGCTTGGCGCGCTGATCGCCGGGCCCTTTGCCGACCGGTTCGGGCGCAAGCCCGTGCTGGCCGTATCGGTGGCGGTCTTCGGCCTGTTCAGCCTGGCCACCGCGACGGCGGCTTCCGCGGTCGAGCTGTCCGGCTGGCGCTTCCTGACGGGCATGGGGCTGGGCGCAGCCATTCCCAACGCGACGACACTGCTGGCCGAATATGCGCCCGCCAGGCGCCGCGCATTCCTGGTGAACAGCATGTTTTGCGGGTTCACGCTGGGTGCTGCGGGCGGCGGCTTCCTTGCCGCGGTGATGATTCCGGAATTCGGCTGGCGCAGCGTCTTTGTCGTTGGCGGCGTGGTGCCGCTGGTCCTTGCCGTCATGGTGCTGGCGTTGCCGGAATCGATCCGGTTCATGGTGCTGCGCGACTGGCCGGCGCAGCGCATCGGTTCGGTGTTGCGGCGCGTCGCAGGTTCCGCGCAATTCCAGGCATCGCGCTTCACCTTGCCGGATGACCAGGCCGACAAGCTGCGCTCGCCGCTCGGGCTGATCCTGTCACAGAAATACCGGATGGGCACCTTCATGCTCTGGACGACCTATTTCATGGGCGTGCTGGTCTTCTACCTGGTGACGAGCTGGATGCCGACGCTGGTCAACGAAACCGGCGCGACCCCGGCCGAGGCGGCGCTGATCGCGGCACTGTTTCCGCTGGGTGGCACGCTGGGCGCCATGGCATGTGGCTGGCTGATGGACCGCATCGATCCGCACCGCGTGATCGGTGTGGCCTATTTTTTTGCCGGCGTGTTTACGCTGGCAATGGGCCACGCCAGCAGTGGCTCATACCTGACAATGCTGACGCCGGTCGCCGGGCTGTTCATGGGGGCGGGCCTGGTTTCGATGCCGGCGCTGGCCGCCTCGTTCTATCCAACGCAGGGCCGCGCCTGCGGCGTCGGCTGGATGCTCGGCATCGGGCGCTTTGGCGGCATCCTCGGCGCCGTTGCCGGCGGCACGCTGTTGCAGCTGGGCCTGGGCATGAGCGCGATCCTGAGCATGCTGGCCGTGCCATCCGTGCTCGCGGCCATCGCCGTCGCGGCCAAGGGCATGGCGGGGGAGGCGAAGCCATCGCAGCAGGCGGCTGTTGCCAACGAGGCATGACCCGTCTGTTGGCCCCCGGGGATTGATCCAGGCATGACAGACATGGGCCTGCCCCGCTTGCCCGGGGGCGGCGGGCGCGGGCTCCCGGCCCTGCGGCCGCGCCATGACGGTCGCGGCCGCCCGGGTCATGCGGTGCTCGCGGGAGTGCCCGCGCCACCGTCGTCAATATCCGCGCGATGCAGCGCGATCGCAGGCTTGCCCGGATCCCTCTCGCTGGCATCGGCAGGCACCCTGATCCGGTACCAGATGGCATACATCGCCGGCAGGAACACCAGCGTCAGCGCCGTGCCGGCAAAGGTGCCGCCGATCAGCGTGTAGGCCAGCGTTCCCCAGAACACCGACTGGGTCAGCGGAATGAAGGCCAGGATTGCCGCCAGCGCGGTCAAAAGCACCGGACGGGTACGCTGCACCGTCGCTTCGACGACCGCGTCGAACGGCGCCATGCCCGCCTGCTTGTTCTGGTGGATCTGTCCGATCAGGATCAGCGTGTTGCGCATCAGGATGCCGGACAGCGCGATCAGCCCCACCAGGGCGTTGATCCCGAACGGCTGCCGGAACAGCAGCAAGGTCGGCACGACGCCGATCAGTCCGAGCGGGCTGGTGGCAAGCACCATGACCATGGCGGAGATCGAACGCACCTGCAGGATGATGATCAGCAAGGTCAGGGCCAGCATGATGGGGAACAGCGGCAGCAACGCCTTGGTGGCCTTGTCGGATTCCTCGATGGCGCCTGCCTGCTCGATCCGGTAGCCTGCCGGCAGCTTTGCGAGGATCGGCTCCAGTTGCTGCCGGATCGACGCAGACACATCGGGCGGCTGCAATCCCTCGGCGATATCGCCGCGTACCGTGATCGTCGGCGTACGGTCGCGGCGGCGCAGGATCGGATCTTCCATGCGCACGTCGACGGTGCCAACCTGGGACAGCGGAATGCGCTGTCCTGCCGCGCCGGTCAGCGTGAAGCCGGAGATCTTCGCCGGATCCAGGCGTATGTCTCCCGCGGCGCGCGCCAGCACCTGCACCGAGCGGATGTCCTCGCGCACTTCAGTGACCGGCAAGCCGTTGAGGAGAAGCTGCAATTGCTGCGCGACGCCGCTGGAAGTCAGGCCTACGGCCTGCAAGCGATCCTGCTGCAGCGTGAAGTGCAAGGCCGGCGCACGCGATCCCCAGTCGGTATTGACGGTTCTCATCTGCGGACTGTTCTCCATCACGCGGCGCACGTCCGCCGCAATCGCACGCAGCTTGTCCGGATCCGGCCCTGCGACGCGGAATGCCACCGGGAAGGGCGAGTAAGGGCCGAATACCAACTGGCTGACGCGCACGCGCGCCTCGGGGGCCAGCCCGTCGGCAATGGCCTGGCGCAGGCGGGCCTTCAGCGCTTCGCGTTCGGCCTGGCTGTCGGTCCGCACCACGAGCTTTGCAAAGGAGGGATCCGGCAGTTCCGGCGACATGGCGAGATAGAAGCGGGGCGCGCCCTGGCCCACGTAGGCCGTCACGATCTTCGCCTCCGGCTGGCGGGCGAGCCAGGCTTCCACCTTGGCCGTGGCCGCGCTGGTCCGGGCAATCGCGGTGCCATAGGGCATCTGTACTTCGACCAGCACCTCGGGGCGGTCGGAGGTCGGGAAGAACTGTTTCTTCACGATGTCCATGCCGAGCACCGACACTACGAAGCCGCCCACCACCACCGCGGCCACGATCCACTTGCGCCGGATGACGCGCCCCAGCAGGCGCCGGAAACGGTTGTAGTTCGGCGTGCCATAGATGGCATCGTGGCCGCCTTCGGCCTTGCCGATCTCGGGCAGCAGCTTGACGCCCAGGTAGGGCGTAAAGGCGACGGCGACGATCCAGGAAACGACCAGGGCAATGCCCACGATCCAGAACATGTTGCTGGTGTATTCGCCGGCCGTGGAGCGCGCAAAGCCGTTGGGCATGAAGCCCACCGCCGTGACCAGCGTGCCGGACAGCATCGGCGCGGCGGTGTGGCTCCAGGCGTAGGCGGAGGCGGCAATGCGGCTGTAGCCTTCCTCCATCTTGACCACCATCATCTCGATCGCGATGATGGCGTCGTCAACCAGCAGGCCCAGCGCCAGGATCAGCGCGCCCAGGGTAATGCGGTCGAAGTTCTTGCCCGTGGCCGCCATGACGACGAACACCGCGGCCAGCGTCAGCGGCACGGCGGCCGCCACGACAATGCCGACGCGCCAGCCCATGCTCGCGAAGCACACTACCAGCACCACCAGCAGCGCGACGAAGAACTTGACCATGAACTCGTCGACCGATGCGCTGATGTTGACGGACTGGTCGGTCACCTTGGCCAGGCTCATGCCCAGCGGCAAGGCTTCATTGATCGCCGACACTTCGGCATCCAGCGCCTTGCCGAGGTCCAGGCCGTTCCAGCCGTCGCGCATCACGACGCCCAGCAGCAGCGCGGGTTCGCCGTTGTTGCGGACGAGGAAGGTCGCCGGGTCCTCATAGCCGCGTTCCACCGTGGCGACATCCGAAAGCTTGAGGGTGCGGCCCTGCGCCACCACCGGCGTGTCGCGGATCTTCTGCAGCTTGTCGAAGGCGCCGTCGAGGCGGATGAAGACCTGCGGACCCGCGGTGTCGATCGACCCGGCGGGGGTAAGCGCGTTCTGGCTGTTCAGCGCCGCGAAGATGTCCTGCGGCGAGATGCCCAGCGTGGCCAGGCGGTCATGGGAAAAGCTGACGAAGATGCGCTCGGACTGTTCGCCGATGATGTTCACCTTCTTCACGCCCGCGACATGCAGCAGGCGCTGGCGCAAGGCTTCGGCGTCGCGCACCAGGGCCCGCTGCGGTTCGCCCTTCGCCTTCAATGCGAACAGCGCGAAGGTCACGTCCGAATATTCGTCGTTGACGAGCGGGCCGATCACGCCGGCAGGCAGTGCGGCTGACTCATCCCGGATTTTCTTGCGCGCCTGGTAAAACTCTTCCTGGACCTCCGCTGGCGGGGTGCTGTCGAGCAGCGTTACGGTGGTGAACGCCAGGCCGGGCCGCGTGTAGGTCTCCGTGCGGTCGTACCAGCGCAATTCCTGCATGCGCTTTTCCAGCCGTTCGGCCACCTGGTCCTGCATCTCCTGCGCCGTCGCTCCCGGCCACGCCGTGATGACGGTCATGGTCTTCACCGTGAAGGCGGGATCTTCCGCGCGGCCCAGCTGGAAAAAGGCGATGACGCCTGCCACGGACACCAGGATGATCAGGAACAGCGTGACCGATCGCTCGCGCACCGCGAGCGCAGAAAGGTTGAAACCACTCATTGCTGCGCTCCCTCGCCCGAAGCCTGCGTGGCGCGGGGCCCGATTGCCGCGATCCGTACCTGCTCGCCCTCGCGCAGCAGGTGGGCACCCAGCGCAATGATCCGGTCGCCGGCCCGGAGGTCGCCCGCCACGCGCGCGGCATCGTCCTCCAGGCTGCGTACCTTGACCGGGCGCCAGCTGACGCGATTGGACTTTCCGTTCAGCACCCACACGCCCGGGCCCTTGCCCGGATCGAAGATCGCGCCGATCGGTACCTGCAGGTCGGCCTGCGTCGCAGCGCGGCGGACTTCCGGGATCCGGAGGATCACGGTCGCTCCGAGCGGGGCCTCGGCCAGCGCGCCTTCGAGCACGTACCTCGCTTCGTAGGTGCGGGTTTGCCGGTCCGCCGCGCTGGAAAGCTGCCGCAGCCTTGCCGGCACCGTCAGCGTGTCATTGCCGTAGAGGGTCGCCTCGCCGACCGAGCCCACCGGCGGCAGCAGGGTTTCCGGGAGGTGGACGACGGCCTCGCGCCGCCCCGCATGCGCCACGCGCACCACCACCTGGCCGGCATTGACGACCTGCCCGGCATCGGCCAGCGTTTCCACGACAACGCCGTCGGCGTCAGCGGCCAGGACCGCGTAGCCGGTGGCATTCCTTGCCACGTCGGCCTGGGCTTCCGCTGCCTTGAGCTGGGCCCTGGCCGATTCCGCCGCGGCTCTGATCTGGTCGTAGGCCGAGGCCGATACCGCGCCGGTTCCGACCAGGTCGCGATAGCGGGCTTCGTCCTCCGCCGTTTGCCTGGCCCGTGCGCGCGCGGCAACTACCGTCTCCTGCTGCGCGTGTGCTGCCAGCTTCAGGTCGTTCGGGTCGATGCGCATCAGCGGCTGGCCGCGCTTGACGGCCTGACCCGTATCGACAAGCCGCTCCAGGACTTTGCCGGAGACTCGAAAGCCCAGGTCGCCCTGGACCCGCGCGGCAACGGTCCCGGTGAAAGAACGCGTCGCGGTGGCCGGGTCCTGGACGACACCGACCCGGACCAGCGGGGGCTGGACGCGGGGATCGGGCGCCGGCGGCCCGCCGCAAGCAGCGAGAACAAGTGGCAACACGCACGCGGCGGCGGATGAAGCGATTCGGCGCTGAAGCATAAGGTCCTCTCTACGCGAGACTGGACCTGAATTATTGGTCGTGTGACCATTTTAGTCAATGGTCACACAGCGGTCGCAATGATGGAGCGGCGACGACGCCGCTTGGGGAGATTTTTTTACGCCGCTTACGGAGCCAGGCTGCGCAGTATCAGGCTGGAAAGCTGCGCGTGAGCCTCTGCGGCAACGTCGAGGTTGTGCTGCAGCAGCAGCGGATCGATGTAGGGACGCATGACGAGGTAGATGCCGTTGACGGTCTCGTCCAGCGGTGTCTTGCGCTCGAACTCCCCGGATTTCCGCCCCTCCAGGATGATCCGCATCACGAGAGCCCGGATGTGGTCCTCATAGGCGAGAACCGGCTGCCACCGCTCCTGCGCGGCCGCCGCGGCAATCGCGTAGAGCTTGCGGTCCTGGAAGAACAGGCGCACGCCGGCATCGACCAGCGTCTTGAACAGCCGCCGCAAGCATTCCGACGCTGTCGGCACGGCAGCAAGGGTCTCGTCGACCTCGGTGGTGATCGCGCCCAGGCAGTTGGCGCAGATCACTTCACCGATCGCCTGCTTGGAACCGAAGAACTTGTAGATGTATGCCTTGGAGAACCCGATCGCCTTGGCGAGGTCGGAAACCGTCGTCTTCTCGTAGCCATAGAGGCTGAAGTGCTCGGTAGCCGCCTCAAGGATCTGGGAGCGGACATTGTGGTCTGCGGGGCCGCGGGAAGGCAGGGCAGAGGGTGTGGTTTCGGTCATTCGGTCAGCTTACCGTGGCAGATGATCATTGACAACCAGTGACCATTTTATAATATAGTCACACCTCCGATCGTTTCCGAGTACTCAACCTCCATGCTTTTTCCTCGCTCTCTAACCCTGCTGCTGAGTGCCGGCGTCATGGCGGGTTGCGCTGTCGGCCCTGACTATAGAAAGCCGGACGTGCCGGTTTCGGAACGCTACCTGGGAAAGCCCGGCGTCGAACAGAGGCAGGCCTCGCCGCCGGCCGAGCTGACGACGTGGTGGGAAGGTTTCGGCGACCCCGTGCTGACCCGCCTGGTGTCGCTGGCGTTAGCGCAGAACCTGGACCTGGCGCAGGCGTCGGCGCGCGTCGCCCAGGCACGCGCGGGACTCGGCACGGCCACTGCGGCCTTGCTCCCGTCCGGCAGCGTCAGCGCGCAGGCGGGGCGGAGCTACCAGTCGGTCGAGACGCCGCTTGGCAAGCTGCTGAATGCCACGCCGGGCTTTGACAGGTATGGCAACCTCTACGAGGCAAACCTCGGCGCCGGCTGGGAACTGGACGTCTTCGGCGGACTGCGCCGCGGGCGCGAAGCCGCACTGGCGGAGTACCAGGCCTCGACCGCGGGCGCGGCCGCGACGCGCCTCGCGGTGGCCGCGCAGACGGCGGATCTCTACATCACTGTGCGTGGATTGCAGACCCGTCTCGGCATCGCCAGGCGGCAAATGGAGACCCAGCAGAAATTGCTCTCCACGGTTGGGCTGCTGTTCGGCAAGGGCCTTGCCGCCGAGCTGGAAGTCCGGCAGGCCGAAGGCGCGCTGGCCCAGGTCAGCGCCACCGTGCCGGTGCTGGAAACAGGGCTCGATGCGGCGTTGAACGCGCTCGACGTGATGCTGGGTGTTCCGCCGGGCACGTACCGCGCCGAACTCGGCGGTGCCGGAACGATTCCCGCAGCGCCGCAGCTCGCCGGTACGGGTTCGCCGGCGGACCTGCTGCGACGCAGGCCGGACCTCATTGTCGCGGAGCGCCGGCTGGCGGCGGCCAACGCTCGCATCGGTGTCGCCATTGCCGAGTACTACCCCAAGTTCTCGCTCAGCGCCCTGTTGGGCAGCGCCACGACCGTGGCCGGCGGCAACCTGTTTTCCGCGGGCGCGAGCCAGGCGGCGGGCGTGCTGGGCTTGCGCTGGCGCCTGTTCGATTTCGGCCGCATCAACGCCCAGATCGACCTGGCCCGCGGCCAGGAGGCGGAAGCGCTGGCGGCATACCGGCAGGCCGTGCTGCGTGCGACCGAAGATGTCGAAAATGCCTTCTCCGCCCTGGTCAGGCGTGAAGACCAGGCCGGCACGCTGGCGCAGGGCGAAGCCTCGCTGACGCAGGCGCGAAACGCCTCGCTTGCCGCCTACCAGAAGGGTGTCGTACGCCTGATCGAGGTGCTGCTAGCCGACGAGAGCCTGCTGCGGACGTCCGATGCCAGGGCGCAGGCGCAGACCGAATCCGCCCGCGCCGCCGTGGCGGCATTCAAGGCGCTGGGCGGCGGTTGGGAGCCGGCAACCGCCTTGTAAGGCATAACTGCAGCACGGATTCCGGCAAGCAGGCAACGCCTGGGATTCCTGAATTAACAACATAATGAAAAAGCCCCGGCGAAATCATTAATACGGCCGCTAGTGAGAAGCCGGACTCGCGCCCTCAGTTTCACGCAACTTTTGCAAGGACCTGGTCAGCCTGGCGCCATGCCCGCTGTCCGCGGCCAGCAGCAGCGTTTCGATGCTCGACTCGAGGTCTGTCAGTTCAGTAGCTCCCGGCCTGGCGGCCTTCATCTCCTGAAACTCCTTGCAGATCCGCTTGGCCAGTTTGTGGACAAACTCGGGGTCAAGATCACCTTGCCCCACGGCATGCCTGATGTGCTCGATTAATCTCGCCAGGCCTTCTGGCGTGGTCTCGCTCGCATATGATATTTCCTGTGTCATTGGCAACTCCATTGGGCAGGTCGGATTATTCTAGGACGAGGCTGCTGCGCAGGGATTGCATTTTTCGCGAACGCCGGAATCAGAATCGCGCCGATATGCGCGATACGCCAGCTAGAATCTGGAAAGAACTCTCTTCGGCACGGAATCATGAAACGCGAATCCAGCTTCATGCAGCACGGGTCGCCGGGTGCTCGGGGCGCGGGGCGCCCGGGCCCTCTGGTGGATGAGGAGAGCTTGCCCAATGGCAATGAGTTCTATATCAACCGCGAACTCAGCCAGCTGGAATTTTTCAGCCGCGTCCTGCAGCAGGCGGCCGATCCCGCCATTCCGCTGCTCGAGCGCCTGCGTGCGCTGTGCACCTTCAGCAGCAACCTGGATGAGTTCTACGAAATCCGCGTGGCGGGCCTGAAGGAACAGTGCGCGCTTCAGTCGCCGGTAGTCGGCCCCGACGGGCTTACGCCGCAGGTCGTCTATGCCGCGGTCAACCAGCGGGTGCGTGAATTGGTCGATCAGCAGTATCGCCTATTCAATGACGTGTTGATCCCAGCCATGGCAGAGCAGCAGATCTGCTTTTTGCGACGGCCATCGTGGAACGCCGTGCAGCAGGCCTGGATTCGCGATTTCTTCTTCGCCGAGCTGATGCCGGTCCTGACACCCATCGGGCTGGATCCCGCGCATCCGTTCCCGCGCATTCTCAACAAGAGCCTGAACTTCGCGGTTGAGCTGGAGGGCAAGGATGCGTTCGGCCGCAACTCCGGCAATGCGATCGTGCAGGCGCCACGGGCGCTGCCACGTGTCATCGCACTGCCCGCTGACGTTTCGGGGTGCGAGCATGGCTTTGTCTTTCTCTCGTCCATCCTTCACGCCCATGTCGGCGAGCTTTTCAGCGGTATGTCGATACGGGGCTGCTATCAGTTCCGTGTGACCCGGAACAGCGAATTGTTCGTGGACGAGGAAGAAGTCAAGAACCTGCGCGAGGCGCTGCAAGGCGAACTGCCGCACCGCCATCTTGGCGACGCGGTCCGGCTGGAAGTGGCGGACAACTGCACCCCGGCAATGACGACATTCCTGCAGGAACAGTTCGGGCTGGCGCCGGGCGAAGTATTTTCGGTCAACGGGCCGGTCAACCTGGTTCGCCTGATGCAGGTGCCGGACCAGGTCGACAGGCCGGAGCTGAAATACACGCCTTTCCGGCCCGGCGTGCCGAAGATATTGAGGGAGCATGCCGACGTCTTCCGCGCCATGCGCGACGGCGACATCCTGCTGCACCATCCGTTCCAGTCATTTGCACCGGTCGTCGATTTCGTCAGGCAGGCGGCACAGGATCCCGATGTCGTGGCGATCAGCCACACCGTGTATCGCGCCGGGCACGACTCGGTCCTGTTGTCGGCACTCATCGAGGCTGCGCGCAACGGCAAGGAAGTCACCGCCGTGGTGGAATTGCTGGCCCGCTTCGACGAGGAGGCGAATATCGGCTGGGCGGCGCAACTGGAGGCAGTCGGCGCGCATGTTGTCTATGGCGTCGTCGGTTTCAAGGCGCACGCCAAGATGGTCATGGTGTTGCGCCGCGAGGGGGGGAAGCTCAGGCGCTATGTCCATCTCGGCACGGGAAACTATCACCTCGAGACCTCGCGCGCTTATACGGATTTTGGTTTGCTGACCTGCAACGAAGCGCTGACGCAGGACGTGGCACAAGTCTTCAGCCAGCTGACCGGGCGCGGGCAGACGCACAGCATGACCCATATCTGGCAATCGCCGTTTACCATGAAGAAGCAGTTGCTGGCGGCGATCCGATGCGAAGCCGAGCACGCCAAGGCCGGGCGCAAGGGAAGGATTATCGCCAAGATGAATGCGCTGCTGGAGCCGGAACTGATCCAGGCGCTATACGATGCCTCGCGTGAAGGCGTGCGTATCGACCTGATCGTCAGGGGCGCCTGCGCACTGCGGCCGGGCGTTGCCGGCCTGTCGGAGCACATCGCAGTGAAATCGGTCATGGGCCGGTTTCTCGAGCACTCGCGCATCTTCTACTTTCACGACGGCGGGGCGGAGAAGGTCATGCTGTCCAGCGGCGAATGGATGGAACGAAGCCTGTCCCGGCGGATCGAGATCTGTTTTCCCATCCTGGATCCCCGGCTGAAGGGGAGGGTCATTGCCGAAGGGCTGAAGCCGTACCTTTCCGACCGGCGCGACACGTGGGTGATGACGCCTGGCGGGACCTATGAACGTCAGCTTGCACAGGACGGCGAGGCAGCGCAGAACATGTTGCTGTCGGCGCTGACCTGAGTGCCCGTTCGACGGTTCGACGAATAGGGCGGGGTGAAATGGGGCGTCCCGCGCGCTTCAGGCCCCACCCAGCAGGTCGTGCGCATCGACGATCGCATAGGCGATCTCCGGATGCTGCTCCATGCTGCGCCGGATGGCCGCGGGAATGGACTGGCGGATCTTGCGGCACAGGCCCGGCTGTTCCTGCACCTGGATATTGATGCCGCGCACCGTCTTCACGCCGCGCGCGCTGGGCGTGATGGTCAGCACGATATTCAGCTGGGCCTGCATCAGGCCCTCCATGCGGCGCAGTTCGGCCAGGCTGGTCAGGTTCTCGAGCCGCTCGACCAGGCGCTTTTCCTCGGCGCGGGTGAGCCGCAGCACGCGCAGGTCGGCGCCGGGATCACTCAACAGCGCTTCGCGCCCGCAGATGCAGGCGCCCGGCGGGCACTCCGTGCGAAGGGGGAACGGCGCGTTCATGGGGGCGCGGCGGTGGCTCCGCCGGATTCCGGGGCGATGGCCAGATATGTTAAATCAGGTTGCCCGCCTGCGGCGCTCGAACCGTTGCGTTGCCCTCGGATGCGGCAAGAGACGCCGGCACTGCTGCAAGAATCGGTGGCAGGTTCTGCGGCAAAGGCTAATCCGTTCTATGCTCGCGGCAGGTTGCCAGGACAGCCTGCCGACCCCCGGCAATCACTACAACCGCGACCACACACGCCACACCAGGAGACCCCATGGCACTTTCGATGTACGACGTATCGATCCCGCCGTTTATCCGCGCCCTCGGCAACCTTGCCGCGATCCTCGACAAGGGCGCCGCGCACGCGCAGGCGCAGGGCATGGATCCGGCCGACTTGATCCAGACCCGGCTGATCGCCGACATGGATCCGCTGTCGGCGCAGGTCCAGCGCGCCAGCGACGCCGCCAAGGGCGCCGCGGCGCGGCTGGCGGGGATCGAGGTGCCATCGTTCGCCGACACCGAAACCTCGTTCGCCGAGCTGCAGGACCGCATCGCGCGCACCATCGTGTTCCTGGAGCAGATCACGCCGGCGCAGCTCGAGGGCAGCGAACAGCGCGTGATCGAACTGAAATTGCGGCAGGGGCCGGTGACGTTCGACGGCAAGTCGTACCTGCTGGGGTTTGCGCTGCCCAACTTCTATTTCCACGTGACCACGGGCTACGACATCCTGCGCCACAAGGGCGTGCAGATCGGCAAGCGCGACTACCTCGGGCTCAAGTAAGGTGCGGCCGGCGGGCGACGCGCGCGTCACGCCGGCCCTAGGCAAAAACCCTTAGCCCTCTGGTATACTCAGATGTTGTCCGAGCCGTGTCCGGAGCGGCCGGACGCAGCCTGCGACAGGCCACGGGGCGGATTCGACCCCTGCGCCGGAACCCGGTGCTTCCCGCCCGCGCTGCCAGCGATAGCCACGATCGTGCGCCCGCCCTGGACGGCATCGGTCCCGCCGATCGATCCGCCAAGACTGGCCCCTGGCCGAGCCCAACCATACCAATACACCCGGCCAGCCCGAAGGCTGCCGATATTCCGCTGCCATAATCCGTTTACGGTCCCAGAGAGACCTCACGCATGACTTACGCCGTCAAGGAAATCTTCTATACGCTGCAGGGCGAGGGCGCCAACGCCGGCCGCGCCGCGGTGTTCTGCCGCTTTGCCGGCTGCAACCTGTGGAGCGGCCGCGAAGAGGATCGCGCCAGCGCGGTATGCCAGTTCTGCGACACCGATTTCGTCGGCACCGATGGCACCCGCGGCGGCAAGTACCGCACCGCCGGGGAGCTGGCCGCGGTGGTCGCCTCGGAATGGCCGCAGGGCGCTGGTGGCAAGCCGCTGGGCAAGCCGCTGGGCAAGCCGCTGGTGGTGTGCACCGGGGGCGAGCCGCTGCTGCAGCTCGACGCGCCGCTGATCGATGCGCTGCATGAGCAGGGCTTCGAGATCGCGATCGAGACCAACGGCACCATCGCCGTGCCGCCCGGCATCGACTGGGTTTGCGTGAGTCCCAAGATGGGTTCCGAGCTGGTGGTCAGGGGCGGCGACGAGCTCAAGGTCGTGATCCCGCAGGCGGGCCAGGACTTTGCAGCATACGAGCAGCTTGATTTCGAGCATTTCCTGGTGCAGCCCATGGACGGCCCGCTGCAGCGCGAGAATACGGCCGCCGCGGTGGACTTCTGCCAGCGCCATCCGCGCTGGCGGCTGTCGCTGCAGACCCACAAGCTGCTGGGCATTCGTTGAGCGCGGCTCCGGGGTTTTGCCCCGGGTTTTGCTCAACGCTGGGCAAACGTACACAATAGAGGCTTCGGGCGCACGCGCGGCGCCCGTCCAACGCAGGCGGCCTGGACCACGGAAAGGGCGCCGCTACACATGAGCAAACAAGTTTCCATTACCCGCCGGCTGGAGTTCGACTCCGGCCACCGCATCCCGAACCACGGCGGCCAGTGCCGCAATATCCACGGCCACCGCTACCGGCTGGACCTGACGCTGTCGGGCGAGGTGCTGCATCGCGAAGGTGCCTCGGATGACGGCATGATCCTGGACTTCGGCGATATCAAGGTGCTCGCCAACGAGCACCTGGTCAACAAGTGGGACCACGCCTTCCTGATCTACCGCGGCGACACCGCGCTGCTGAACTTCCTGCAATCGATGGAAGGGCACAAGACCGTGGTGCTGGATGCCATCCCCACCGTCGAGAACCTGGCCCAGGTCGCCTTCGATATCCTGGCGCCGGTGTTCAAGGATTGCTTCGGCCACCACCTGCAGTTGACCAGGCTGGTGCTGTTCGAAACCCCCAATTGCTGGGCCGAAGTCAGCGCCCCGGCAGTGCTGCCGGCGCAAGACTGATCCTGCCGATGCCAGAGACGCCGCCGCTGCCGCCGATGCCACTGAGGGCCCCGCGCGCGCTGCCGGACGATCCGGCCGAGGCTGCCGCGCGCGATGCCCGCTACATGCGCGCCGCGCTGGAGGAGGCGCGCCTGGCCGAGGCCGCCGGCGAAGTGCCGGTCGGCGCGGTGGTGGTCTGGAACGACACCATCATCGCGCGCGGCCACAACCTGCCGATCGGCTCGGTCGATCCTTCCGCGCATGCCGAAATGCAGGCGCTGCGCGCCGCCGCGCAGGTGATCGGCAACTACCGCATGCCCGAGTGCGAGCTATACGTGACGCTGGAACCGTGCGCGATGTGCAGCGGCGCGATCCTGCATGCGCGGCTGCGCCACGTGGTATTCGGCGCCACGGATCCGAAGACCGGTGCCGCCGGCAGCGTGCTCAACCTGTTCGAGCACGCGCAGCTCAACCACCAGACCACCATCACCGGCGGCGTGCTGGCCGACACCTGCGGGCAGATGCTGAAGGATTTCTTCGGGGCCAGGCGCCGCGCACAGAGGGCTGCCCGCGGTGTTGCCGGCGGTGTCGGCGCCGATGTCGAGGCAGGCAGCGAGGCCGGAACCGACGCAGCCTGCGCCTGTCCGACCCGTCCCGAACCGAATACACAGAACAAAGCCAACGACGCATGAGCACGCCGAACAGCAGGCCGCCGCATACCGAAGTCCGACTGATTGCCTCGTCCGGCTATCCGCACGACGTCGCCGTTGCCGCGCGCGGCGTTGCCTGGCTCAAGCAGCACGGCTACCACACCACCAACCCCGACGTGCTGGCCCGGCGCTACCTGCGCTTCGGCGGCACCGACGCGGAGCGGCTGGCCGACCTGCATGCCATCGGCACCGGCGCGCCGCATGAGCTGACGCTGGCGGTGCGCGGCGGCTACGGCATCGCCCGGCTGCTGGCGCAGGTGGACTTCGCGCGCATCGCCGAACAGGCGCGCGCCAGCGCCACGCCCATCGTCGGGCACAGCGACTTCACGGCGTTCCAGCTCGCTTACCTGGCCGCGGCCGGCGGCATCAGCTTTTCCGGACCGATGCTGCTGGCGGACTTTGGCGCGGACAGCGTCGATCCGTACATGTGGGAGCACTTCGAAGGCATCCTGCGCGATCCGGCCTACCGGGTCGACGTGGCGGCGCCGCAGGCCGGCGGGCAGCCGTTCAGCGGCGAAGTGTCCGGCACGCTGTGGGGCGGCAACCTGGCCATGCTGTGCAGCCTGCTCGGCACGCCCTTCATGCCGCGGGTCGAGGGCGGGGTGCTGTTCCTGGAAGACATCAACGAGCCGCCGTACCGGGTCGAACGCATGCTGCTCCAGTTGCAGCAGGCCGGCGTGCTCGACACCCAGCGCGCCATCGTGCTGGGCGACTTCTCCAACTATCGCGTCACCGACTACGACAACGGCTACGACATGGACGCCGTGGTGGCCTACCTGCGCGACCAGCTGCCGATGCCGGTGCTGACCGGCCTGCCGTTCGGCCATTGCGCGCGCAAGCTGACGCTGCCGGTGGGCGCGCAGGTGCGGCTGGCCGCACGTGCCGACGCGTTTTCGATGGCGTTTTCCGGCTATCCGGTGCTGCCGCCGGTGGCCTGAGCGCTGCACGCGAAGCGCGGCCGCCACATGCAGGCCGCCAGGCGTTCATCGTCCCGCCTACGGATGCAAGGAACGCATCCGGATGGTAGAATATGCGGTTATTTCCTGACTTCCTGCCGGGTTCTCGCAAGAACCGGGCGCGGTCCCTGCCGCATCGCCAGCCATGGCTCCGGAATGCTCCGGACGGCGCGATGCCTGCCGGCAGGGCCGGCCCCTGAACGGCATGGGGTGCACCCCGGTGCAACAACCTGCGCAACGCGGCCAGTGCCGCGGCGCCACATTCTCCAGACAAGGTTCCAGACGTGCTTTCTACCGCAAACATCACCATGCAGTTCGGCCCCAAGCCGTTGTTCGAGAATATCTCGGTCAAGTTCGGCGAGGGCAACCGCTACGGCCTGATCGGCGCGAACGGCTGCGGCAAGTCCACCTTCATGAAGATCCTGGGCGGCGACCTCGAGCCGTCGTCGGGCAACGTCATGCTGGAGCCCGGCATCCGCCTGGGCAAGCTGCGCCAGGACCAGTTCGCCTATGAAGACATGCGCGTGCTGGACGTGGTGATGATGGGCCACACCGAGATGTGGGCCGCCGCGCAGGAGCGCGACGCCATCTACGCCAACCCGGAAGCGACCGACGAAGACTACATGAAGGCCGCCGAGCTGGAAGCCAAGTACGCCGAGTACGACGGCTACACCGCCGAGGCGCGCGCCGGCGAACTGCTGCTGGGCGTGGGCATCCCCACCGCGCAGCACCAGGGCCCGATGAGCGACGTCGCACCGGGCTGGAAGCTGCGCGTGCTGCTGGCGCAGGCACTGTTCTCGAACCCGGACGTGCTGCTGCTGGACGAACCGACCAACAACCTGGACATCAACACGATCCGCTGGCTGGAGACCGTGCTCAACGAGCGCAACTCCACCATGATCATCATCTCGCACGATCGCCACTTCCTGAACTCGGTCTGCACGCACATGGCCGACATGGACTACGGCACGCTCAAGGTCTACCCGGGCAACTACGACGACTACATGGAAGCGTCGATGCAGGCCCGCGAGCGCCAGATGGCCGCCAACGCGCGCGCCAAGGAGCGCATCTCCGAACTGCAGGACTTCGTGCGCCGCTTCTCGGCCAACAAGTCCAAGGCACGCCAGGCCACCTCGCGGGCCAAGCAGATCGAGAAGATCAAGGTCGAGGACATCAAGCCGTCGTCGCGCCAGAACCCGTTCATCCGCTTCGAGTTCGAGAAGAAGCTGCACAACCTGGCGGTCGAGGTGGAGAACGTCACCAAGAGCTACGACCGCAAGATCATCGACAGCCTGTCGATGGCGATCCAGGCCGGCGAGCGCGTGGCGATCATCGGCGAAAACGGTGCGGGCAAGACCACGCTGCTGCGCAGCCTGCTCAACGGCGCGGTGCAGACCGGCGTGCAGCGTGGCGTCGAGGTGGATCGCGGCTCGGTCAAGTGGGCCGAGAACGCCAATGTCGGCTACATGCCGCAGGACACGTACGAGGAATTCCCGGCGGATCGCGACGTGATGGACTGGATGAGCCAGTGGACGCAGGCCGGCGATGACGAAACCTCGCTGCGCGGCACGCTGGGCCGGCTGCTGTTCTCTGCCGACGACATCAAGAAGAACGTCAAGGTGCTGTCCGGCGGCGAGAAGGGCCGCATGATCTGGGGCAAGCTGATGCTGGGCCGCCATAACGTGCTGGCGCTGGACGAGCCGACCAACCACATGGACATGGAGTCGATCGAGTCGATGCAGATCGCGCTGGACAAGTTCCAGGGCACGCTGATCTTCGTGTCGCACGACCGCGAGTTCGTGAGCGGCCTGGCGACGCGCGTGATCGAAGTGCGCACCGACGGCACGCTGACCGACTACCTGGGCACGTATGACGAGTACCTGCAGTCGCAGGGGATCGACGGCTGAGTTTGCCTCATGCCGATGAAAAAGGGCCGCCTTCCGAGGCGGCCTTTTTGCTGTCTGGCGCGGGGATCGCCGCTTATCCGGCCACTGCCGGGAGGTCCTGTGCGATGGAGTCCAGCTCACGCAGGATCGCATGCGCCGTGATTTCGCCTTTGGCCCTGAGCAGCGCCGCGTGCAGCGGCTCGCGCAGGGTCAGCAGCGCGGGCAGGTCTTGCGCTTTTTCCACCTTTACCTGCAGCACGTAGCCGCGCAGGCCCAGGTGCTGGCCGATGACGTCGGTATAGAAGTGGTAGAGGCGCTGGAACGCGTCGATCTCGGCGGCAGAGTGCGTCGGCTGGGTCGTCTGTGCCGCGTCGGGCGTTGCCGCCGGCCCGTGCCGCATGGCGTACACCGAAAACAGGTTGGTATCCGCCGCCGCGGCCGAAGTGCGTGCCGGGGCATCCGGCGCCGCAGCTGCAGCCGCTAGCGCCGGTGCCGCCTCATGCACTGGCTCGACCAGCCCCTGGGCGGCCAGCATGTCGAGGGCATCGGGCCCGACCCCCATGCCTGCCACCTGCGCCAGCAGGTCCTGCCCGCGGCGCTCGCCGTTGACCATCAGCAGCAGCGCACGCAGCTTGTGGTCCAGCTTGCGCGCGCGCGTCCTGATCTCGTCCTGTCCCGCATCCGTCTTGCGGTAGATCGGATCGATCATGTGTCTCGCTCCCTTGTTATGCCGGCCGTCCGTGCGAGCATCCCGTATCCGGGTGCGGCCGATTATCGCCATTTGAAGAGACGCGCCCGGCGCGGGGGCTGCCAGGGCTGGAAACATAGTCTCCAAACCGCTCTACAATGTGCGTGCACCATAAAAGTAACAAAAAATTGCGGTTGCTCATCCGTCAAACTCAGCACCAACCGAGAACTGTGGCCATGCAACAACGAGACAAACTGTTTATCAACGGCAAGTGGGTCGTGCCCCACGGTACCGGCACCATCGACGTCATTCATTCCAGCACCGAAGCGGTGATGGGGACCATTCCCGAAGGCTCGCCGCGCGACGCGGAAGACGCCATCCAGGCCGCGCGCGCTGCCTTTGACGGCTGGGCGTCGACGCCCGCGTCGGTGCGCGCTGGCTATATCGCCAAAATCGCCGAAGGGCTGAAGGCGCGCAGCGAAGAACTGGCCCAGATGATCGCGGGCGAAGTCGGCATGCCGATCAAGCTGGCGCGCGCGATCCAGGTGGGCGGCCCGGTCTACAACTGGGGGCAGGCCGCCAAGCTGCTCGATACCTTCCCCTTCGAGGAAGAAGTCGGCAATTCGCTGGTGGTGCGCGAGCCGGTGGGCGTGGTGGCGGCGATCACGCCGTGGAACTACCCGCTCAACCAGATTACGCTGAAGGTCGCGCCGGCGCTGGCCGCGGGCTGCACGGTGGTGCTCAAGCCGTCGGAAGTGGCGCCGCTGAACGCCTTCGTGCTGGCCGAGGTGATCGAGGCCGCGGGCCTGCCGCCGGGTGTGTTCAACCTGGTGACGGGGTTTGGCCCGGTGGTGGGCGAGGTGCTGGCGAGCCATCCGGAGGTCGACATGGTGTCGTTCACCGGTTCGACCCGCGCCGGCAAGCGCGTGTCGGAGCTGGCGTCGCAGACGGTCAAGCGCGTTGCGCTGGAGCTGGGCGGCAAGTCTGCCTCGGTGGTGCTGGACGATGCCGACCTGCCGGCGGCGGTCAAGGGCACGATCAGCGCCTGCTTCCTCAACTCCGGCCAGACCTGCTCGGCGCATACCCGCATGCTGGTACCGCGCGCCCGCTACGACGAAGTGAAAGCGATCGCGCAGAAGGTGGTGGCCGGCTTTACCGTGGGCGATCCGCTGCAGGAAACCACCAGGCTCGGACCGCTGATCTCCGCCGTGCAGAAGGAGCGCGTCACCGGCTATATCCGCCGCGGGCTGGAAGAGGGCGCCGAACTGGTGGCCGGCGGCCCCGAGGCGCCCGAAGGTCTGGACCAGGGCTTCTTCGTCAAGCCGACCGTGCTCGGCAATGTCGAGCCGCGTGCCACCGTGGCGCAAGAGGAGATCTTCGGGCCGGTGCTGACGATCATCTGCTACGACACCGAGGAAGACGCGGTCCGCATTGCCAACGACAGCATCTATGGGCTGGGCGGCGGCGTCTGGTCCGGCGACGAGGCGCGCGCGATCCGCGTGGCGCGCCGCATCCGCACCGGCCAGGTCGACATCAACGGCGGGCCGTTCAACATGGCCGCGCCGTTCGGCGGCTACAAGCAGTCCGGCAACGGGCGCGAAGCCGGCAAGTACGGGCTGGAGGAATTCCTCGAATACAAGGCCCTGCAGTTGAGGAAGCCGGCCTGAGGCCTGCGCGACATGGGAAAATGCCCGGCCGGTCCGGGCATTTTTTGCATTGCCGCCGGGGTCACGCAACGATAACGATAAGAGGGGAGCAACGATGCGCTGGTTCGGTCGTCTGGCCAGGCTTGTGGGATGGCTGCTGGTGCTGGCGCTAGCCGGCACGGCGGGGGCCTTCATCTGGTATCGCCAGGCGGCCCAGCCGCCCGCATCCGGCACGGTCGCGCTGCCCGGCCTGCGTGGCCAGGTCACGGTGGTGCGCGATGGCAACGGCGTGCCGCAGATCCGTGCCGCCAGCAAGGCCGACGCATGGTTCGCGCTGGGCTATGTCCACGCGCAGGACCGGCTGTGGCAGATGCAGATGAACAAGCGCGTGGCGGCCGGCCGGCTCGCCGAGATCCTGGGGCCCTCCGCGCTCGATACCGACAGGTTCCTGCGCACGCTGGGCGTGAGGCGCAATGCCGAAGCGATCCTTGCGCAGGCCTCGCCGGAGACGCGGGCGGCACTGCAGGCGTACGCCGACGGCGTCAATGCGTGGATCGACCATCGGCAGGGACCGCTGCCGCCTGAATTCCTGTTGCTGCGCACGCAGCCGGAGCACTGGGAGCCGGCCGATACGCTCGGCTGGCAGACCATGATGGCCTGGGACCTGGGCGGCAACTGGAACCAGGAGACGCTGCGCATGCGACTGGCGCAGGTGCTGCCGGTGGCGCGCATCAGCGAACTGCTGGCGCCGTACCCGGACGAGCAGCCGGTGCGCACCATGGACTACGGCCACCTGTACAAGCAACTGGCGCCGCTGGCGAATGCCATGGCCAGCGTCGGCGACAAGGCGCCGCCGGGCTATGTCGAGGGCATGGGCTCGAACAACTGGGTGGTCTCCGGCGCGCACACGCAATCAGGCAAGCCGATGCTGGCCAACGATCCGCACCTCGGCTTGCAGGCGCCGGCGCTGTGGTACTTCGCCCGCATGACCGCCCCGGGGCTCGACGTGGCCGGCGCCACGCTGCCCGGCATCCCGGTGGTCGTGCTCGGGCACAACGACCGCATCGCCTGGGGCCTGACCAATACCGCGCCGGACGTGCAGGACCTGTTTATCGAACGGTTGCGCCCCGGCAGCGAAACCCAGTACCAGACGCCGGACGGCTGGGCCACCTTCGAGACCCGCACCGAGACCATCCGCGTCAAGGGCGCGCCCGACGTGACGCTGAAGGTCCGCAGCACGCGCCACGGGCCGGTCATCTCGGACGTGGCCGAGCCGCTGTCCGCCGCGGCCGGGCCGCTTGGCGCGCAATACGTGGTTGCGTTCCAGTGGACCGCGCTGCGTCCGGACGACCGCACCTTCCAGGCCGGCATGAAGATGAACGAGGCGCGCGACTGGGCCAGCTTCACCGCCGCGCTGCGCGACTTCCATTCTCCGCAGCAGAACATCGTCTACGCCGATGTCGACGGCAATATCGGCTTTTTCGCGCCGGGCCGGGTGCCGCTGCGCCGCGCCGACAACGACCTGAAGGGCCTGGCGCCCGCGCCGGGCTGGGATGCGCGCTATGACTGGGCCGGCTTTATCCCGTTCGAGTCGCTGCCGCAGCGCTACAACCCGGCGGAAGGCGTGATCGTGACCGCCAACCAGCGCATCGTGCCGCCGGACTACCCGTACTTCATCACCAGCGAATGGACGGTGCCGTACCGCCATGACCGCATCCAGGCGTTGCTGGCGGCCACGCCCAGGCACACGTTCGACACCTTCGCCGGGATCCAGAAAGACGTGCTGTCGCTGGCGGTGCGCGACGTCTTGCCGCTGCTGCTGGCCGCACCGGTCAGCCACGACGGCGCACGGCCGGAGCGCGAGCTTGCGCTGCTCGATGCGCTGCGCAAGTGGGACGGCACCATGGACGCCGATCGCGCCGAGCCGCTGGTGGTCACCGCATGGCTGCGCGAGCTGTCGCGGCGGCTGTTCGAGGAAAAGGTCGGCGAAGCGATCTTTGTCCGGCTGTGGGACCAGCGCAACGTGCAACAGCCGATGATGAATATCCTGCGCGATCCCGGCAAGCTCGGGGCGTTCTGGTGCGACCGTCCGCATACGGGCCCCGCGGAAAGCTGCAACGACGCGATTGCCGATGCCTGGACCCAGGCGATGGCCGACCTGTCGCGCCGCTATGGCGAGGACCCGAAACGCTGGCGCTGGGGCGAAGCGCATACGGCCCGCTCCGAGCACAAGCCGTTCGGCAAGGTTGCGTACCTGTCGCCGCTGTTCAACCTGCGCGTGCCGACCGGCGGCGACACGTATACCGTCAATGTCGGCCGCCACAACCTGCGCGACGAGAAGGCGCCGTTCGAGAATACCCATGCCGCCAGCGTGCGGGCGCTATACGACCTGGCCGACCTGCCGGGATCGCGCTTCATGGATTCGACCGGGCAGTCCGGCAACGCGTTGCTGCCGCGCTACCGCGACTGGACCGGCAAATGGGCGGCGGTGGAGTACGTGACCATGCCCCTGGCACCGGCGCAGGCCGGCGCCCTGACCCTGGTCCCGGCTGCGACAAATTAGCGCACGGTGGCGGCATGCCGAGCCGGGATGCCGCCCCGACAGGCAGTAAGGCGACGTGGATTTCTCGCGGCGTAGCCATTGGCGCTACCATGGGGGCCCTTTTCGATCGGCAGGAGCCGCCCATGGCCACGCGCACCACCCATGTAATCCAGCACCTAGCGTTCGAGCATGCGGGCGTGATCGGCAACGCGCTGCGCGCGCGCGGCCATGCGCTGCGGGCATTCCAGGCGGGCGTCGACGACCTGCGCCCCATCGTCGATGACCCGGCCGACCTGCTGCTGATCCTGGGCGGCCCGATCGGCGTCTATGAGACCGACGCCTATCCGTGGCTGGAAGGCGAAATCGCGCTGATCCGCCAGCGGCTGGCCGCCGGCGGCAAGATGATCGGGGTTTGCCTGGGAGCGCAGCTGATTGCGCGTGCCGCCGGTGCGCGCGTGTATCCCGGCACGCGCGAAATCGGCTGGGCGCCGATCGTGCCGACGCCGGCCGGACGGGATTCGGCGCTTGGCGAACTGGTTGGGGCCAACTGGGAAGTGCTGCACTGGCACGGCGATACCTTCGACCTGCCGCCCGGCGCCGAACTGCTGGCGTCCACCGCCGCGGTAACTAACCAGGCGTATGCCATCGGCAACCAGGTGCTGGCGCTGCAGTTCCATCCCGAAGTGATGCCGGCGGACATCGAGGCCTGGCTGGTCGGCCATACCGTCGAACTCGGCAAGGCCGGCATCGACCCGCGCACCATCCGTGCGCGAACGGCGGAAGTCGGCGCAAAGGTGGCGGCGGCGGGCGAACGGATGTTTGCCCGCTGGCTGGAGCAGGCGGGGCTATGAGCACGGCAGCATTGCCGGTGCCGCCTGTGTGCCGGCCGTGATCGGCGCAGTGCTTGTCGCGAAGCGCGGCCGCCCCGGGGAGGTAGGTTTCAGCCCTGCCGGAAGCGGCGGGCCGTGCTCTCGCGCGTGATGCGCTCCCACACCACCTGCTTTTCCTCATCGCTGAAGAAAACCCAGTTGCTGACCTCGGCCGCGGTGCGCCCGCAGCCCTGGCAGATCTCGTCGAACAGCGTGGAGCAGATGCCGATGCATGGGCTGTCCGGGCGGTCGGACAACGTGGAATCCGTGGCGCCGGTGTCCGGTTGGGGGCGGAACGCGGCGGATTCGGGAGACTGCGGCATGTTAACGGGCGGGTTGGGCTCAAACGGGGGGACATTATACGGGGTGGGACCGGCCGCCACCGGTCCCACCGTCCAATCCCGCAGCCCGTCAGTGGCTATCGCGCAGTCCCAGCACGTTCGCGCCGATCTTCGGGTCGATGCCGCGTTCCAGTTGTTGCGGATAGGCCGTCACCGTCACTTCCAGTGATCCGGTGCCGACCTCCATCGACAGGATATGGCCGCCGTACGTGTCGAAGCTGCTGTCACCGGCCACGCCATGCGCATGGATCGACGGCTTGCCTTCCTTCCACGCCAGGCTGCCGACGATGCTGGCCATCTCCACGTTGCGGAAGGTGCGCGGGTTGAACTGCTTCTTCGCGGCATCCCAGAAGCCGAACGTGACATTGGCGAAGCCGATCGCGGACAGGCTCGCGCTGGGCACCTTCTCGCAGATGGCAAAGGCTTCGATCTGCTCGAACACGTTGTCGCCCATGCGCAGCACCAGCAGGTAGCCGGTGGGGGTCTTGATATAGCGCGGCACGCTGTCGCGGGGGTAGTTGGGGTTCTGGGCACGGGCGTCCAGTGCCGCCTTGCATTCGACGGATGGCGCGGGCTGCGCCGCGGCTGCCGCGGGCATCAGGGCGACGGCGCCGACGGCGGTGGCTGCTGCGAACGTGGCGAGCGCCTGGCGGGCGCGCAGGGTTTTGCGAAGGATCATCATCTGTTGTCTCCTGTCTGGTTTGATTGCGTCTGGGTTTGTGGCTACGGCAAGAAAACTACGAGGCGGGCGGATGCGGCGGCAGCAGGATGTCCGTGCCGACCGCGCGGATGTCGGTGTGGCCGCAGAAGGCCATGGTCAGGTCGAGTTCCTTGCGGATGATCTCCAGCGCCCGCGTCACGCCGGCCTGTCCCATG
The DNA here is from genome assembly GCF_004353535.1 of Cupriavidus sp. L7L. Lineage (NCBI taxonomy): Bacteria > Pseudomonadati > Pseudomonadota > Betaproteobacteria > Burkholderiales > Burkholderiaceae > Cupriavidus > Cupriavidus sp. L7L. The sequence goes on along the minus strand of NZ_SMNY01000024.1, from coordinate 75,981 downwards.
GCGCCCAGCCCATACAGCATCGGCCGGCCGATATAGACGCCCCGGGCGCCGAGCGCGACCGCCTTCAGCACGTCCTGCCCGGAGCGGATGCCGCCGTCCATATGGACTTCGATGCGCTCGCCCACGGCTTGCGCGATGGCGGGCAGGGCGCGGATCGATGCCGGCGCGCCGTCGAGCTGCCGGCCGCCGTGGTTTGACACGATCAGCGCGTCCGCGCCCGACTGGCACGCGAGCCGCGCATCCTCGACATCCTGGATGCCCTTGAGCACCAGCTTGCCGGGCCAGCGGCGGCGGATCCACGCCACGTCGGCCCAGTCCAGCGTCGGGTCGTACTGGCGGCTCGACCAGTCGGCCAGCGAGGTCATGTCGTCGACGCCCTGCACATGGCCGATGATGTTGCCGAAGCTGCGGCGGCGCGTGCCCAGCATGCCCAGGCACCAGCGCGGCTTGCCCATCATGTCGAGCAGGTTCCACGGCGTCAGGCGCGGCGGCGCCGACAGGCCGTTGCGCAGGTCCTTGTGGCGTTGCGCGCTGACCGGCAGGTCCAGCGTCAGCACCAGCGCCGGGCAGCCCGCGGCGCGGGCGCGGTCCATCAGGCGTTCGACGAAGGCGCGGTCGCGCATCACATAGAGCTGGAACCAGAACGGATGGCCGCCGGTGGCCTCGGCCACGTCTTCGATCGAACAGATGCTGACCGTGGACAGCGTGAACGGCACGCCGAAATCGCGCGCGGCGCGGGCGGCCAGGATCTCGCCGTCGGCGTGCTGCATGCCGGCAAGCCCGGTCGGTGCGATCGCCACCGGCATGGCGACGTCCTGGTCCAGCATGCGTGTGGCGACGCGGCGCTCGCCGATATCCACGGCCACGCGCTGGCGCAGCAGGATGTTGCCGAACTCGCGCTGGTTGGCGCGGTACGTGGACTCGGTCCACGAACCGGAGTCGGCGTATTCATAGAACATGCGCGGCACCCGCTGCCGGGCGAGCCGGCGCAGGTCCTCGATCTCGTTGATGGATGGCATCTTGTGTCCTGCAAGGAAGAAAGATGGAGCGCGCCTGGCCTCAGTGCAGCCATGCGGCCGGCACCAGGATCAGCTGCGGGAACAGCACGAACAGGAACATCAGCGCGGTCAGGCTCAGCAGGAACGGCCAGACGCCGCCGATCACGCTGTCCAGGCTGCAGCGCGAAGTGCCCGCCACCACGTTGAGCACGGTACCCACCGGCGGCGTTAGCAGGCCGATGGCGTTGTTGAGCACGAACATCACGCCGAAGTACACGGGGTCGATGCCTGCCTTGGTGATCACCGGCATCAGGATCGGGGTCATGATCAGCACCGTCGGCATCAGGTCGAGCGCGGTGCCCACCACGATCACCAGGATCATGATGACGAACATCAGCAGGACCTTGTTGTCGATGAAGGGTTCGAGCAGGTCGGTCACCTGCGCCGGGATATTGGCGATGGTGATCAGCCATGCCGACACCAGCGCGCAGGCCACCAGGAACAGCACCGTGGCGGAGGTCTTGGCCGCCGTGACGATCAGTTCCGGCAGCGCGCGCAGCTTCAGTTCGCCGTAGACGAAGCGGCCGACCACCATGGCGTAGACCACGGCGACCACCGCCGCTTCGGTCGGCGTGAATGCGCCGATCTTCATGCCGCCGATGATCACCACCGGCAGCACCAGGGCCCAGATGCCGTCGAGCGCGGCCCTGGCCAGGCGGCGGGCATTGAAGGGCTCGGTGGGCGCGAGCTTTTCCTTGCGCGCACAGAAGTGCCAGGTGACGGCGAGGGTCAGGGCCATCATCGCGCCCGGCGCGATGCCGGCGAGGAACAGCTTGGTGATCGACACCTGCGCGACCACGCCAAACACCACGATGGCGATCGACGGCGGGATCACCGGCGCGATGATGCCACCCGCCGCGATCAGTCCCGCCGCGCGCGGCACGTTGTAGCCGGCGTTGCGCATCATCGGGATCAGCAGCGCGGCGACCGCGGCGGTATCGGCCACGGCCGAGCCGGAGATGCTGGCCACCACCGTCGCCGCGATGATCGCCACGTAGCCCAGCCCGCCACGGACGTGCCCGACCGCCGCGTCGGCGACGCGCACGATGCGCCGCGACAGGCCGCCGGCGTTCATCAGCTCGCCCGCCAGCATGAAGAACGGCACCGCCATCAGCGGATAGTTGTTGACGCCCTCGAGCATGTTCTGCGCGAGGATCTGCGTATCGAAGTTACCCAGGTGCAGCATCAGCGCGACCCCGGAAGCCAGCAGCGCAAAAGCGATGGGCATGCCGAGCGACATTGCGCCCAGCAGCGAGCCGACAAAGACAAAGATGGTCATGGCAGGCTCCTTGCGCTTATTCGCCGGAGGCGCCGGACTGCGGCACCAGTTCATGCTGCGCCATGCGGCCGCTGGCGAGGCGCCACAGCCCGTGCAGCAGCATCGCCGCCATGCCGACGCTGCACACCAGCAGGCAGGCATAGACCACGCCCAGCGGCACGCCGGTGACGGGTGCGCGGTCGTCCATGCCGATCGCCACCAGCTGCCAGGCGCCATGGGCCAGCAGCAGGCAGCAGCCCAGCGCGCCCGCGTCGGCGAGAAGGCGGCAGGCACGCTGCCCGGTCTCGCCCAGCCGCGATACCACGGTGGACATCCCCAGGTGGGCCTTGTCATGCATCACTAGCAGGGCGCCGGTCAGCGTCAGCCACATGAAGATGAAGCGCGAGGCTTCCTCGGAGAAGGCAATGCCGGAATTGAAGACGTAGCGCAGCACCACGTTGCCAAAGACCAGCACGATCATGGCGGCCATCATGGCGACCATCGCGCCCTGGATCAGGCGCAGCGTAATTCGGTTCATGATTGAGGACTCCTGGGTGGACGGGGGTCAGCGCAGGCGTCGCGCGGTTGCCCCGATCCGGTAAAAGCGCATGGCGTTGTCGTGCCAAACCGCCTGCGCGGCGGCGTCGGGCAGGCCTTCCAGCGCCGCGGCGACGGTATTGACGATTTCATGCAGCGATGCGCGCAGCCCCGACACGGGCAGGTTGCTGGCGAACATGCAGCGCTGCCAGCCGAAGATCTCCAGCGCCTGGCGGATGACGGCGATATTGCCGGCGCGATCCCACGACGCGCCCGGCAAGCCGAACTCGGACAGCTTCAGGTGCACCCCGGGCAGGCTGGCCAGCGCCGCCAGCCCGCGGCGCCAGCCGGACAGGCCCGCTTCAGTGCGGTCCCACGGCAGGCCGGTGTGTTCCACCACCACGGCAAGCCCCGGCACCGCGGCGATCGCTTCGGCGGCTTCCTCCAGATGCCACCACGGCACCCGCAGGTCCCACGCCAGGCCATGCCCGGCCAGCCGCTGCAGCCCGGAGAGCCAGCGCGGGTCCTGCAGCGTGCCGGGCTGGCCGCGCACGCTGGCATCCGCTGACTGGCTGGTGCGCGGCTTGCACCGCACGCCCCGCACCAGCGGGAAGGCCTGGTGCGCGCGCAGCTGTGCCGCCAGCGTGTCGCTGTTGAAGTCGGCATGCGCGACTACCGCATTGGGAAAGCCGTGGCGCGCGTGGACCTGATGCAGCCACGCGGTCTCGGCCACCGATTCGTCGGCATGCCGCTCGGCTTCCACGTGGACGCCGGCGGCCAGGGGCAGGCCGTCCCACTGGCGCAGGTAGTCGGCCGGATCGAAGTCCTGCCGCAGCGCGGCGTAGTCGCCAAGAAAAAACGCTGCGGCGTCGTACCGCTCCTGCAGCCAGGGATAGCGTGCCGGGCCGAGCCGCCACAGGTGGTGGTGGGCGTCGACGATGGCAGCTGGCAATGCGGACATGGCCGGCCTCCTAGCGCTGGGCGTCCATGGCGCGCAGCACGGCGTCGCCGTTCTTCTGCACGAACAGCTGGCGCGTCTCCTCGCGCACCACCTTGCGGATGCCGGCGTTGTCGGGATGCTCGTTGACCTGCACGCCCCTGGCACGCAGCGTGGCGATAGCCGCGGCCTCGTTGTCGGCGTTGAGCTTGCGCTGGTAGGTGGCGGCGGCAGCGGCCTCTTCCAGCAGCACCTTCTGGTACTCGGGCCTGAGCCCGTCGAATTTCGCCTTGTTCATCAGCACCACCAGCGCGGTATAGGCATGGCGCGTCATCGACACGTACTTCTGCACCTCGTACATCTTGGCCGAGACCATCAGCGTGGGCGGATTCTCCTGGCCGTCGACCGCGCCGGATTCCAGCGCGCCGAAGACCTCGGCGAACGGCATCGGCTGCGGGCTCGCGCCCAGCAGCTGGAAGGCCTTGATATGCGACGGGTTGGGCGTGGTGCGGATCTTCAGGCCGCGGATGTCCTCGGCCTTGCTGACCGGTCGCTTGTTGTTGCCCAGGCTGCGGAAGCCGATCTCCCAGAAGGCCAGGCCCTTGATGCGGTGGGCGCCCAGTTCTTCCAGCAATGAACGGCCGACCGGGCCGTCCAGCACCTTGTAGGCCGAGGGGCCGTCCTCGAACTGGTAGGGCAGGTCGAGCACGTTCAGGCGTGGCGCCAGGCCGGTGACAAAGGGATTGCCGGTGGCGCCGATATCGATGGTGCCGCTGCGCACGCCGGTGACCAGGGTGGTGTCGTTGCCGAGCTGGCTGTTGGCAAAGACCTGGATCTCGACGCCGCCCTGGGTGCGCTCCCTGACCTTCTTGCTGAAGGCGAGTGCGGCCAGGTGCTGCGAATCGGTTTCCGGAACGGTATGGGCGAAGCGCAGCTTTACCGGTGCCGGTGTCTGTGCGTGTGCCTGTGCCACGCCGGCAACGGACAATAGCGCTGCCAGCACGATATGCGGGATAACGTGTTTCATGGTGTCTCCTGGGTTTTGTGATGCGGCCTGGTCGATGTGCGCCGGGCTCTCGGTGCCCCAATCAGGGGCGGATCAGGGGCGGGAGGCGATCAGGGCGGCGGATGCAGCAGGCCACGCCGGGCGAGGCTGTCCATCAGCGCGCCGATGCCGAAGGTCCACGGCGGCAGCGCGTCGCTGGTGCGGACCCAGTTCACCAGGCCGCCGAAGTGCGCCGCCGAAATGCTGACGCGGTCGCCCGGGTGATGGGTAAAGCCGGCGCCAGCTGCGTCGCGATCCTGCACCGGTGCGAACAGCGTGCCGCAGAACAGCATCATGCCGTCGGGGTATTGGTGGTGCGCGCCCATCGCATGCGCCACCAGTTCCTGCGGCGAACGGCTGATCTGCGTCATCGCGCTGGCGCCATGCAGCACGAAGCCATCCTCGCCTTCGATGGTCAGGCCGATCTCGGTCCGCGCGATCTCGTCGATGCCGAAATGCGCATCGCACAGCCGGATCCACGGGCCGATGCCGCAGGACGCGTTGTTGTCCTTGGCCTTGCCCAGCAGCAGTGCGCTGCGGCCTTCGAAGTCGCGCAGGTTGACGTCGTTGCCCAGCGCCGCGCCGACGATCTCGCCGCGCGGCGAGACCGCCAGCACCACCTCCGGCTCGGGGTTGTTCCAGGTCGATGCCGGATGCAGGCCGACATCCACGCCGGTGCCCACCGATGACAGCGGCGCGGCCTTGGTGAAGATCTCCGCGTCCGGGCCGATGCCGACTTCCAGGTATTGCGACCACAACCCCTGCGCGACCAGCACATCCTTGATGCGCATGGCTTCGGGCGAACCCGGGCGAATGGCGGCAAGGCCCGTGCCGATGATGGCGCTGACGCTCTCGCGCACCGCGGCGGCGCTGCCCGCGTCGCCGCGCGCGCGCTCCTCGATCACGCGCTCGACCAGGCTGGCGGCAAAGGTCACGCCGGCGGCCTTGACCACCTGCAGGTCGTTCGGCGCCAGCAGGTGGCGATGCTCCGGGTCCGGCCCGTGCGCGCAGGTCGAGTCGAGCCAGTCCTGCAGCAGCCCCAGCGAAGGCCCGGTGGCCTGCCGCACGCGTTCGGCGCAGTCAGGCAGCGCCAGCAGGCCGGCAATCGTGGGCGCGGTGGCCGTGATATCGAACAATTCCGCGCCGCGCACGACTACCGTCACGGGGCCCCCGCGCGGGCCGGGCAGCCACGCGCGTCCCACCAGCAAGGCGTGGTCCGCGTCGCGCGGCAGGGTTTCCTCAACCGAGATGCGTCGTGTCATGTCACACCTTCACGTTAGCGTCCTTGACCACGCGCGCCCACTTGGCGCGCTCCGTGGCGATGAACTGCGCGAAGCGCGCCGCGCTGCCGCCGCCGTCCTCGGCACCGAAGCCGGCGAGCTTGCCCGCCACGTCGGGCATCGCCAGCACCTTGTTCAGGTCCGCGTTCATGCGCTGGACCATGGCCGCGGGCAGCCCGGCGGGGCCGACCAGCCCGTACCAGGTGCCGGCATCGAAGCCGGGAAAGCCCGATTCCGCCAGCGTCGGCACATTGGGATAACTGGCCGCGCGGCGCGTGCGCGTCTGCGCGATCGCCACCACCTTGCCGCCCTGGATCTGCGGGGTGGCGGAAGTCATGGTCTCGAAGCTGAAGTCGATCTGGCCGCCGATCAGGTCGGTCAGCATCGGCGCCGAGCCGCGATACGGCACGTGCAGCGCATCCACGCCGGCGCGCAGCTTGAACATCTCCAGCGCCAGGTGCTGCGCCGCGCCGGCGCCGGACGAGCCAAAGGTGATCTTGCCCGGCTGGCTGCGGCACAGCGCGACCACGTCGGCCACCGAGCGCGCGCGCCCGCCGGCATGGCAGATCAGCAGGTTGGGCGTGACGCCGACCAGCATGACCGGCGTGAAGTCCTTCTCCACCGAGTAGCCCAGCTTCGGGTACAGGCTGGGCGCGATGGCATGGTTGCTGATATTGGTCATCAGCAGCGTGGTGCCGTCCGGCGCCTGGCGCGCGGTGTACTCGGCGGCGACCACGCCGGCGGCGCCTGGCCGGTTCTCGACGATGACCGGCACCCGCCACAGCGCCGAGAGCTGCTGCGCGATCACGCGCGCCATCACGTCGGTGCCGCCGCCGGGCGGGAATCCCACGATGATGCGGATCGGGCCGGTCGGCAGTGCCTGGGACCAGGCTGCCAGCGGCGTGGCCAAGGCGGCCGCGCCCGCGCACAGCAATGTGCGACGTCGCATGCGTTGTCTCCTGATGTTGTTGTTGGTGTAGGGAAGTGGCGGCGCCTTACAAGGACGCCTGCAGCAGCGCCAGGTAGTCCTGGGCGCTGGCCTCGCGCGGGTTGGTCTTGTGGCAGTGGTCGGCCAGCGCGTAGTCGATGACGCGCGGGAACAGCGCCGCATCGACGCCCATCTCGCGCAGGCCCGCGGGCAGGCCCAGGCGCCGGTTCATGCCGGTGATGGCCGGGGCGACGGCGCTGGCATCGGGGAGTCCCATGGCCTGCGCGATGCGCCCAAGCTTGTCATCGGCCTGCATCGACGGCGCGTCGGCGTTGAAGCGGATCACCGGCGGCAGGAGTACGGCGTTCAGGGTGCCGTGGTGCAGCGTCGGCATCAGCCCGCCCAGCGCATGGCTCAGGCTGTGCACGCAGCCCAGCCCCTTCTGGAACGCGAGCGCGCCCTGCATCGATGCGCTCATCATGGCCAGGCGCGCGGCACGGTCCTGCGGATCGCGGCGCGCGCGCTCGATATGCAGCCAGGCGCGGCGCAGGCCATCGAGCGCGATGCCGTCGGCGGGCGGGTTGAAGGCCGGCGCCATGAACGTTTCCAGGCAATGCGCAATGGCATCCATGCCGGTGGCCGCCGTCAGCATCGGCGGCAGGCCCAGCGTCAGTTCCGGATCGCAGATCGCCACGCGCGGCACCAGGTAGGGCGACAGCACGCCGACCTTGCGTCCGTCGTCGAGGATCAGCACGGCGCCGCGGCCGACTTCGCTGCCGGTGCCGGCCGTGGTGGGGATCGCGATCACCGGTGCGGTGGACGCCGTGATCCGCGCCACGCCGCCCTCGATCGCGGCGAACTGGCGCAGCGGGCCGTCGTGGGTGGCGCAGACCGCCACTCCCTTGGCCAGGTCGATCGGCGAGCCGCCGCCCACCGCGATGATGCCGTCGCAACGGTACTCGCCATAGAGGCGCATGGCCTCGCGCATGGCGGCTTCGGTCGGGTTGGACGGCGTGCCGTCGTAGATCACCGCCTCGCAGCCGGGGCGCAGCTGCTCCAGCACGCGCTGCACGATGCCGGCGGCCTTGACGCCGGCGTCGGTGACCACCAGCGGGCGCGTGATGCCGATGCGTTCGCATTCCTGGGCCAGCAGCCCGATCGCGCCGAAGTCGATCTGGATCTGGGTGATGTAGTGGATCAGGGCCATCTTGTCTCCATGCTGTGTGGGGTGGGCCGGACGCTGCGGGGCGGGCCGGCTGCATTGGTGACGAAGTCTAGGAACAAGGGGCGCGGGTCACAACGTGGATTTACTTGAAGCTACCCCAAGAAAAACTCACACACCGGACGCCTAGTTTTTCTTGAAGCGGCGCTGAGATTTTCTCGTTTTGCGGCGCGCGGCGCGGGCCCTAGACTGGCGCAGACCAGCCGGATTCCGGACCACCGCCCGCACCCGACGGGCCTCCTCCACACCAACGACAACCATGAGACAACCCATCCTGATCGAGCGCGACGCGCAGGTCGCCACCATCACGCTGAACAACCCGGACAAGCTCAATGCCATGGACCTGTCCATGTGGCAGGGCCTGACTCAAGCCATCCAGGGCCTGTCGGCCGACGACACGCTGCGCTGCGTGGTGCTGCGCGGCGCCGGCGACAAGGCCTTCGCCGCCGGCGCCGACATCGCCGAGTTCGACACCATGCGCGCCAACGCCGCGCAGGCGCAGCAGTACGGCGTGATCACCAACGCCACCATGCGCGCCATCGCCGAATGCCGGCACCCGACCATCGCGCTGATCCAGGGCGCCTGCGTCGGCGGCGGGCTGGAAATCGCGTCGATGTGCGACCTGCGCATCTGCGGCAGGTCGAGCCGCTTCGGCGTGCCGGTCAACCGGCTCGGGCTGGTGATGTCGTATGGCGAACTCGGCGGGCTGGTGGCGCTGGCGGGACCGGCGACCGCGCTGGAAATCGTCCTGGAGGGCCGCGTATTCGATGCCGACGAGGCCCTGCACAAGCGCCTGGTCAACCGCGTGGTGGCAGACGAGGCCGTGCCGGACGAAGCCTACGCGGCGGCACGGCGCATTGCCGCCGGCGCGCCGCTGGTGGCGCGCTGGCACAAGCAGTTCGTGCGCAGGCTGCTCGACCCCACGCCGCTGCGTCCGGAAGAGCATGCCGAGTCCTATGCCTGCTTCGATACCGAGGATTTCCGCATCGGCCACCGCGCCTTCATCGACAAGACCCGGCCGCAGTTCGTGGGCCGTTGAAAACACCTTCATTCCAAGCACCGCGGCGCCGCCATTTCCATGCGGCCGCTCCAACCTCAGGTGGTATCCATGAATTTGCCGTTATCGAAAATCAAGGTCCTGGACGTCAGCCAGATCATGGCGGGTCCGTTCTGCTGCATGCTGCTGGGCGACATGGGCGCCGACGTCATCAAGGTCGAAGCGCCGGGCGCCGGCGACCAGACCCGCAAGTCGATGGGCTTCCGGCTCAAGGGCGACGACAGCGGCGGCTTCCTGGCGCTGAACCGCAACAAGCGCAGTGTCGAGATCGACCTGAAGAACCCGGCCGGCCTCGAGGCCTTCTATGAACTGGTGCGCGGCGCCGACGTGCTGGTGGAGAACAACCGTCCGGGCGTGGCCGCTCGCCTGAAGATCGACTATGCGGTGCTGCGCGAGATCAACCCGCGCCTGGTCTATGCCAGCATCTCCGGCTTTGGCCAGACCGGGCCGTGGTCGCGGCGCCCGGGGCTGGACCTGATCGCGCAGGCCATGTCCGGCGTGATGAGCGTGATGGGCCACCCGGACGCGCCGCCGGTCAAGGCCAGCGTGCCGATCGCCGACCTGGGAGCCGGGCTGTTCACCGCCTATGGCGTCCTCAGCGCGCTGATGGGGCGCGAGCATACCGGGCAGGGGCAATACGTGGATGCATCGCTGTTCGAGACGGCGCTGGGGCTGTCGGTGTGGGAGTCGGCCGAGTTCTGGGGCACCGGCGACGTGCCGGTGCCGATCGGCAGCGCCAACCGCATGAGCGCGCCGTACCAGGCGGTGCGGGCCGCCGACCGGCATTTTGTCATCGGCGCGGCCAATCCCAAGCTGTGGGCCGCGCTGTGCGAGGTGATCGAGCGGCCCGACCTGCTTGCCGACCCGCGCTTTACCGACAACGCCGCCCGCATCCGCAACCGCGCCGCGCTGATCCCTGAAATTGAGGCAGAATTCGCGCGCAAGCCGGCGGCGCAGTGGGTCGATGCGCTGCTCGCGGCCGGTGTGCCGGCGGCGCCGATCTTCACCTACGACGAAGCGCTGGCCAGCGAACAGGCGGTGGCGCGGGACATGGTGCTGGAGATCGACCACCCGGTCGAAGGGCGGGTCAAGGCGCTGGGCTTTCCGGTCAAGCTGAGCGGCACGCCGCAGCAGGTGCGCTATCCGGCGCCGCTGCTGGGCCAGCATACCGATGAAGTGCTGGGGGAGTTCGGCCTGGACGCCGCCACCGTCACGCGGCTGCGGGCGCAGGGGGCGTTCGGCGCACCGGCCCGCGCACAGGAACTGGAACGCGGCGCCGCCTGAGCGCAGCCGCGGCCATCATCCATACCGATCATCTATACCGATAAAAGACAGGAGACAACCATGACGATTTCACGTTCGCTGATGCGGCGCTGGGCGATGCCCGTGGCCGTGGTGCTGGGGCTGCCGGCCCTGTTGGGCGGCGCGGCCACGGCGAGTGCGGAAACCTACCCCAGCCGGCGCATCGAGCTGATCGTGCCGTGGCAGGCAGGCGGCGGGGCGGACGTGGTAGCGCGCGCGCTGTCCGCCGCGGCCGCGAAACACCTGCCGCAGCCGATCGTGGTCATCAACAAGCCGGGTGCTACCGGCTCGGTAGGACTGGGCGAAGTGGTCCACGCGAAGCCGGACGGCTACAAGCTGGTGCTGTCGTCCAGCGAGCTGACCTTCCTGAACTACCTCGGGCTGGCCAAGTTCACTTACCAGGACCTGGTCCCCATCGCCCGCCTGAACGCGGACCCGGCCGCCGTGGCGGTCCGGGCCGAGGCGCCGTGGAGCACGATCGAGCAGTTTGTCGCCGATGCGCGCAAGCCGGACGCCAATATCCGCGTGGGTAATGCCGGGCAGGGCTCCGCATGGCATATGGCAGCCGCCGCGCTGGCAGACAAGACCGGCGCGAAGTTCAACCATATCCCCTATGCCGGCGGTGCTCCCGCCACGCTCGCGCTGCTGGGCGGGCATATCGACGCGGTCACGGTCAGCACGGCGGAGGTCTTCACGCATGTCGCCGCGGGCAAGCTCAAGGTGCTGGCGGTGATGGCCGACAAGCGGGTCAGCGGCTTCGAGAACGTGCCAACGCTGAAGGAGCGCAATATCGACCTGTCGATGGGGATCTGGCGCGGCATCTCGGCACCGAAGGGCACGCCGCCGGAGGTGATCGCGGTACTGAAGACGGCGATCGCGAAATCCGTGCAGGAGCCGGTGATGCGCCAGACGCTGGAGAAGCTGCACTTCAGCACCGATACCTATGCCGATGACGCGACGCTGCAGGCCGCCATGGTGAAGGAGTCGGCGCAGTTCAAGCAACTCGCCAGCCGCATCAGCGTCAAGGAGTAGGCCCATGCGCGATACACCCGCGGCGGGCGCGGCGTCCGTCGAGCCCTTTATCGACGCGCACCAGCATTTCTGGAACCTGGCGATCAACCCGTACCCGTGGCTGCAGGGCGAAACGGTGCCGAACTTCCGCTATGGCGACTATTCGGCGCTGCGCAGGAGCTACCTTCCCGAGGATCTCGCCCGCGATACGGCTGGCTGCGCGCCGGTGAAGACGGTGCATGTCGAAGCCGAATGGGCGCGCGCCAATCCCGTCGACGAGACCGCCTGGCTGACGCAGCTCGCCGCGCAGACGGGACGGCCAACGGTGATCGTCGGCCATGCCCAGCTTGACCGCGGCGATGTCGAGGAAGTGCTGGCAGGCCATGCCGCCTGCGCGATGATGCGCGGCATCCGCAACAAGCCGGTGACCGCGGCGCGGCGCGAGGATGCGCGGCGCGGCGTGCCGGGCTCGATGGACGATGAGCGCTGGCGGCGTGGCTATGCGTTGCTGGCCCGGCATGGCATGTCCTTCGACCTGCAGGCGCCGTGGTGGAACCTGGATCAGGCGGCTGCGCTGGCACGGGATTTCCCGGGCACGCAGCTGATCCTGAACCATACCGGGCTGCCGGCCGACCGCACTGAAGCCGGCCTGGCCGGCTGGCGTGCCGCGATGGCCGAGCTGGCCGGGCAGCCCAATGTCGCCGTGAAGATCTCGGGCCTGGGTTTGCCGGGAAAACCCTGGACGCAGGCCGACAATGTGCCGGTGATCCGCGACGCCATCGCCATCTTCGGCGCGCAACGCTGCATGTTCGCCAGCAACTATCCGGTGGACAGCCTGGTGGCGAGCTACGACACCATCGTGGCAGGCTTCCGCGCCGCCATCGCCATCTATCCGCCCGAACAGCAGCGCGCGCTGTGGCACGACAACGCCGCGCGCTGCTATCGCCTGTAGCCATGCAGTGCAAGGATCCGCCACCCGCACGGCTCGCGCCTTGGCGGGGCGGGCGGATTCGTCCCTACACTTGAAAGGACCACTTATGAAGAACGGATTGGAACCGGGCGCGACCTGCGCGCGCACGCTGACGGTCGACCGCCAGCGCACCATCGATTTCCTCGGCGAAAGCCTGCGCATCTACGCCACGCCCGAGCTGGTACGCGATATCGAACAGACTTGCCTCGATTTCCTGCAAGGCTTTCTCGAGGATGGTGAAAGCTCGGTGGGCGCGGAAGTGTCGGTGCAACACACCGGGGCCACGCCGCTGGGCGGCGAGGTGCGCATCCACGCCGAGATCACGGCCATCGATGGCCGCAGTGTTACCTTCAGCGTGACCGCCGACGATGCGGTGGAGCGGGTTTGCAGCGGCACGCATCGCCGCTTCGTGGTCGATGTCGAGCGCCTGCGCGCACGCGTGCAGAAGAAGGCGGCATCGATGCCCGCCGCGGCCTGACCTCGCGCGGCCAGGCGCGTGCAGCTTGCGGGACGCGCCCCGCAAGCTGTGCTCAGACGGGGGCCGGCTGCTGCTGGTCCGCCGACACTTCCGCGCGGATCCAGTCGGTGAAGCTGCGGATGCGGCGATCCTCCAGCCGCTCCTTCGGGAACACCACGAAGTAAGAGAACTCGACCGGCAGCCGGATCGATTCGAACAGGCGCACCAGGCGGCCTTCAGCCAGGTCCTGCTCGATCCAGTTCTTCTTCACCAGCGCCACGCCCAGGCCATTGAGTGCGGCGTTGATGACCAGGTGGCTCGGCCAGAACGATGGCCCGCGGCTGGCGTCGACATCGGTCACGCCGGCATGCTCCAGCCACATCGCCCAGTCAGGGTTGCTCACGTCCGTATACGTGCTGTCGTCGTGCAGCAGCGTATGGTGCTTCAGGTCGGACGGTGTCTCGAGCGGCTGCGAACCTTGCAGCAGCGCCGGACTGCACACGGGAATGACTTCGACCGCCATGCACAGCTCGCAGTGCAGGCCGGGGTAATCGCCGCGGCCATAGCGGATCGCCATGTCGAAATCGTCGCGCTCGAAGTCGATGCGATGGTTCGAGGTGGACACCTTCAGGTCGATGTCCGGGTGCGCCTTCATGAAGCGGTCCATGCGCGGGATCAGCCATTTGACCGCGAACGTGGGCGGCATGTTGACCTTCAGCGCCGGGCGGTCCTTGCTGTGCAGGCGGTGCGTGGCATCGGCGAGTTGCTTGAAGGCCAGCTGCACGCTGGGCAGGTAGGCGTTGCCGGCCGGTGTCAGCACCAGCGCCTTGGCCTCGCGGATAAACAGCTGCACGCCCAGGCTTTCTTCCAGTGCCTTGATCTGGTGGCTGACCGCCGACGGTGTGACGAACAATTCCTCCGCGGCCCGCGTGAAGCTCAGATGCCGGGCAGCCACTTCGAACGCCCTGAGCGGGTTGAGTGGGGGAATCTGTCTCGACATAGCGGGGGTACGCAATCCTGTAGATGCCTTGCCGGCATGCGGGGTGCTGAGGCACCGGCAAGCCGCTGCACGATAGCATTCGTGCCCGGGCATGGGAATAGGGGCCTGTCCCCGTGTAGGTGTATTCACAGCCGCTGCGTTTTCATCCGGCCGCGTAGCGGGTAAATGCCCGGATCTGGCCGCACCGTGATGTGCGCGATATGAGCCATGCTGCGCATCGGCGGCGCCACTGCCGCACAACTATGTGCGACGTAATTGAGCCGCTCGCAGCATTCCCCTACGCTGGCTGGCATAGCCTCGATCACTGACCACCTGAAGGAGCGCCCCATGCCGCAAGCCATCGCCACTCTCGCACCGTCGCGCCGCGATGCCATCGTCGACCCCCGCATGCACGCGATGATCGACAACATCCTGCTTGGCTCTCCGGTCGCGCGGGCGCTGGGCGTGCGGCTGGCTAGCCTGGCGCCTGAACACGTCGAGCTGGAGATGCCGTTCTTGCCGACCAACGTGACCCATGGCAGCACCGTGCACGGCGGGGTGATCGCCACGCTGATCGATATTGCCGGCGCGGCGGCGGCAGCGTCCGGCGCCAGTGCCGACGAAGTGAAGGGTGGGGCGACCAGTTCGCTGTCGATCCAGTACCTTGCGCCGGCGCAGGGGGCGGCATTGCGCGCCGTGGCAACCGTGGTGCGGCGCGGCCGGCGGCAGGTGGCGACAGAGGTGTCGGTCTACGCCGAGGCCGCTGACGAAGGCGTGCTGGTGGCTAAAGCGTTGATGAGCAGCGCCATGTTCTGAGTCGCCGGGCCAGCGCAAGAGCGCTGGCGTCTCGTTCAAAAACGCAATTAACCGCCAGAACTACTACTCCACACCAAGGCGCGCCAGTGCGCTGGCGCGATCCGCTTCCATCAAAAGCGGGCGGCTTGTGGAGGAATCGCTGCAGAGCAAGGCCCTGTCCCGCAAGCAGGAAAGGGCTCGCCGGAGAGGGCGGGGCGCGTAGGGTATCGACCCGGCCACGCCCACGCCGCCATCAATACTTCCAGAAAATCTGCTGCAGCGCCTTCGCGTCGTTAGTCTTGGTCAGCGCCAGCGCCATCAGGATGCGCGCCTTCTGCGGCAGCTGGTCGTCGGTGACGATCCAGTCGTACTTGTCGTCCGGCTGCTCCGCATTGCGGATCACCACGCCGCTGCCGGTGCGGGAGGCACGCACGATCTGCACGCCCTTGGCGCGCGCCGCCTTGAGCGGCTCGACCATGTAGTCGCCGACGCTGCCGTTGCCGGTGGCGGCGTAGACGATGGCCTTGGCGCCGTTCTTCACCGCGGCGTCGATGCTGGCCGGGTTGACGTTGCCGTAGGCGTAGACCACGGCCACTTCAGGCAGCTTGTCGATCTTGTCGATATCCCACTCGGTCTGCAGCGTGTGCGGGCGCGCCGGCAGGCGGTAGAACAGCGAGCGGCCTTCCACCACGTAGCCCAGCGGGCCGAACTGCGAGCGGAACGTCTCGGCCTTGAAGGTATTGCTCTTGGTGACGTCGCGGCCCGTGTGGATCTCGTCGTTCAGCACCACCAGCGTGCCCTTGCCCTTCGATGCCGGATTGGAGGCCACCAGCACCGCGTCATACAGGTTGAGCGCGCCGTCCGCGCCCAACGCCGTACCCGGGCGCATCGAGCCGACCACCACCACCGGCTTGTCGCTCTTCAGCGTCAGGTTGAGGAAGTACGCGGTTTCCTCGATGGTATCGGTGCCGTGCGTGATGACGATGCCGTCGACGTCAGGCTGCTTGAGCAGCTCCGACACGCGCTTGCCCAGCTTCAGCAGGCGTTCGTTGTTGAAGCTTTCCGAGCCGATCTGGAAGATCTGCTCGCCCTTGACGTTGGCGACCTTGGAGACTTCCGGGACCGAGGCGATGATCTTGTCGACCGGCACCACGGCGGACTGGTAGGCCGCGGTATTGATGGCCGAGGCGCCGGCGCCGGCAATGGTGCCGCCGGTACCGATGATGACGATATTGGCCTTGCGGGCTTCGGCCTGGGCCGTGGCCGGCGCGGCGACCGTTGCCGGCTGTGCATGGGCAGTAGCGGTGATCAGGCTGGCGGAAAGCAGGGCAGCGGCCAGCGTAGTGGCGCGGGCAAAGTTCTTCATGGTTCTCCTCGGATGTTATACGGACGTGTAGGCACGTACAGGCACGATCGGAACGGCACGGCAGACCTTGTGGGTGGTGCGGTGCGGTCCGTCTTCCTTCGGCGGCTTGCCGCCGCGGACGCGAGAGCGCCGGGCGGGCAGCGGCTGAGACTATACGTTAGGAGAATCTTCAGGGGTTATGCCGATTCGGCATGAGAATCGCCGCCCGATAACCTAAATTGCATACATATCGAGGTAGTCGTTTACGGCGATTGCCTCAAGGCGAGCCTGGTCCAGCGATACCGCCAGGATCGCCTGCTGCTGCTTCGGCGGGAAACGCCGCGCCAGGTTGGTGCGGAATTTCTCCACCAGCAGCGGGATGCCTTCGGCGCGCCGGCGCTTGTGCCCGAGGGGATATTCGACCAGCACTTCGTCCAGCACGGTGCCGTCGTTCAGCGTGACGGTCAGTGCATTGGCGATCGAGCGCTTGTCCGGGTCGTGGTAGTCGTGCGTCAGCGCGGGGTCTTCCCGGCAGGCGATCCTGCCGCGCAGCGCGTCGATGCGCGGATCGGCCGCGACGTCATCCTCATAGTCCGCGGCGGTCAGGCGGCCGAACAGCAATGGCACCGCCACCATGTACTGGATGCAATGGTCGCGGTCGGCGGGATTGCTGAGCGGGCCCTTCTTGTCGATGATGCGCAGGCAGGCCTCGTGGGTGCGGATGGTGATGGCTGCGATATCCGCCGCCGAGCGCCCTGCGCGCGCGAGCGCCCCATGCAGCTGCATGGCGGCTTCCACCGCCGTCTGTGCATGAAACTCGGCGGGGAACGAGATCTTGAACAGCACGTTCTCCATCACGTACGAGCCGTAGGGCCGCTGGAACCTGAACGGCTGGCCCCTGAACAGCACGTCATAGAAGCCCCAGGTGTTTGCCGTCAGCGCCGACGGGTAGCCCATTTCCCCGG
This sequence comes from Cupriavidus sp. L7L, assembly GCF_004353535.1. Taxonomy (NCBI): domain Bacteria; kingdom Pseudomonadati; phylum Pseudomonadota; class Betaproteobacteria; order Burkholderiales; family Burkholderiaceae; genus Cupriavidus; species Cupriavidus sp. L7L. The sequence continues at coordinate 58,835 of NZ_SMNY01000024.1, read as the reverse complement.
TGCGCGCGATCAGCGCCAGACGCACCGCGCGGCTGGTGGCATCGCCCGCGGCCCAGCTCTTGCGGCTGCCGGTATTGGGCGCATGGCGATAGGTGCGCAGGCTCTGGCCATCGACCCAGGCCAGCGAGACCGCATTGATGATCTCGTCGCGCGTCAGCCCCAGCATCTGCGCGACCACGGCAGTGGAGGCCACCTTGACCAGCACCACGTGGTCCAGCCCCACTTGGTTGAACGAGTTCTCCAGCGCGATGCAGCCCTGGATCTCATGCGCCTTGATCATGGCCGTGAGCACGGCCTTCATCGTCAGGGGCTTGCGGCCGGCGGCGAGGTTATTGCGCGAGATCCAGTCGGCGGTGGCCAGGATGCCGCCGAGGTTGTCGGACGGATGGCCCCATTCGGCCGCCAGCCAGGTGTCGTTGAAATCCAGCCAGCGGATCATCGTGCCGAGGTTGAACGCGGCCTGGACCGGGTCGAGCTGGAACTGGGTGCCGGGCACGCGCGCGCCGCTGGGCACGATCGTGCCCGGGACGATGGGGCCGAGCAGCTTGGTGCAGGCCGGGTAGGACAGGGCTTCGAGCCCGCAACCGAGCGTGTCGATCAGGCAGTTGCGGGCGGTATCGTAGGCGAGGCCGCTCTTGATCTCGTAGCGGGTGACATAGTCGGCGATGTCGACCAGCACCTGGTCCGGATCGGGGCGTTGCGCGGATGGCGTGCCGGTGGACATGAACGGCCTCGCGGGAGGGGCTCAGCTCAGAACGCGTCGCCCGGCACGCGCACCCAGCCTTCCATCAGCACGCGCGCGCTGCGGCTCATGATGGCCTTCTTTACGACCCATTCGCCATCGGCCTGCTGCGCCTCGGCGCCCACGCGCAGCGTGCCGGACGGGTGCCCGAAACGCACCGCGTTGCGTTCGCCACCGCCGGCAGCCAGGTTGACCAGCGTGCCGGGGATGGCCGCAGCGGTGCCGATGGCAACGGCTGCCGTGCCCATCATTGCGTGGTGCAGCTTGCCCATGGAGAGCGCGCGCACCAGCAGGTCCACGTCGGCCGCTGCCACCCTCTTGCCGCTGGAGGCGGTGTAGTCCACCGGCCTGGCCACGAAGGCCACCTTGGGCGTGTGCTGGCGCTTGGCGGCCTCGTCCACGTCCTTGATCAGGCCCATGCGCAGAGCGCCGTAGGCACGGATGGTCTCGAACATCGCCAGCGCCCTGGTGTCGCTGTTGATGGCGTCCTGCAGTTCGGTGCCCGTATAGCCGATGCTCTCCGCATTGACGAAGATGGTCGGGATGCCGGCGTTGATCATGGTCGCCTTGAGCGTGCCGACGCCCGGCACCTCCAGGTCGTCGACCACGTTGCCGGTCGGGAACATCGCGCCGCCGGCGCCTTCTTCCTCGGCGGCGGGGTCCATGAACTCGAGCTGCACTTCGGCGGCGGGGAAGGTCACGCCGTCGAGCTCGAAGTCACCGGTTTCCTGCACTTCACCGTTGGTGATGGGCACGTGGCCGATGATGGTCTTGCCGATATTGGCTTGCCAGATGCGCACGACGGCGATGCCATTCTGCGGGATGCGGCTGGGGTCGACCAGGCCGGCGCTGATGGCGAACGGGCCGACCGCTGCGGACAGGTTGCCGCAGTTGCCGCTCCAGTCGACGAAGGACTGGTCGATCGAGACCTGGCCGAACAGGTAGTCGACATCGTGGTCCGGGCGCGTGCTCTTCGACACGATCACGGTCTTGCTGGTGCTGGAGGTGGCACCGCCCATGCCGTCGATCTGCTTGCCGTACGGATCGGGGCTGCCGATCACGCGCATCAGCAGCGCGTCGCGGGCAGGGCCGGGGACCTGCGCGGTCTCGGGCAGGTCTTGCAGGCGGAAGAACACGCCCTTGCTGGTGCCGCCACGGATGTAGGTGGCGGGGATCTTGATCTGGGGTACGTGGGCCATGGAGTCTTTAGTCCTGGTTAGGCCGGGGGCCTTTGTACAGCTTACGAATCGAATGCGGGGAAGCAAAGCGTAGCGCTTGTTTTCTCCCCTCTCCCGCTTGCGGGAGAGGGGAGAAAACCGGCAGCAGTGGTTTACGCCGCCGCCTTGCTCGACTCCAAAAAGTCCTGCGCAAACCGCTGCAGCACACCGCCAGCCTCATAGATCGACACTTCCTCGTCGCTGTCGAGACGGCACGTCACCGGCACTTCGATGCGCTCGCCATTCTTGCGATGCACCACCAGCGTCAGCGTGGCGCGCGGCTGGCGTTCGCCGATCACGTCATAGGTCTCGGTGCCGTCCAGCCCCAGCGTCAGGCGGTTCACGCCCGGCTTGAACTCCAGCGGCAGCACGCCCATGCCGATCAGGTTGGTGCGGTGGATGCGCTCGAAGCCCTCGGCCACGATCGCTTCCACGCCGGCCAGGCGCACGCCCTTGGCGGCCCAGTCGCGCGACGAGCCCTGGCCATAGTCCGCGCCGGCGATGATGATCAGCGGCTGCTTGCGGTCCATGTAGGTCTCGATGGCTTCCCACATGCGCACGACCTTGCCTTCCGGCTCGATGCGCGCCAGCGAACCCTTCTTGACCTGGCCATCGACCACGGCCATTTCATTGATCAGCGTCGGGTTGGCGAAGGTGGCGCGCTGCGCGGTCAGGTGGTCGCCGCGGTGCGTCGCGTACGAGTTGAAGTCCTCTTCCGGCAGGCCCATCCTGGCCAGGTACTCGCCAGCCGCGCTGTTCAGCAGGATCGCGTTCGACGGCGACAGGTGGTCGGTGGTGATGTTGTCGCCCAGCACCGCCAGCGGACGCAGGCCCTGCAGCGTGCGCTCGCCGGCCAGCGCGCCTTCCCAGTACGGCGGGCGGCGGATATAGGTGCTTTGCGGGCGCCAGTCATACAGCGGCGCGGCGCTCTCGCCGGTTTCCGCGGTCAGCGCGAACATCGGCTCGTAGACCTTGCGGAACTGCTCGGGCTTGACGCTCTGCCTGACGATCGCGTCGATCTCTTCGTCGGTCGGCCAGATGTCCTTCAGGTAGACCGGCTTGCCGTCCTGGTCCGTGCCCAGCACATCCTTTTCGATATCGAAGCGGATGGTGCCGGCGATGGCGTAGGCGACCACCAGCGGCGGCGAGGCCAGGAAGGCCTGCTTGGCGTACGGGTGGATGCGGCCGTCGAAGTTGCGGTTGCCGGACAGCACCGCGGTGGCATACAGGTCGCGGTCGATGATTTCCTGCTGGATCTTCGGGTCGAGCGCGCCGGACATGCCGTTACAGGTGGTGCAGGCGAAGGCGACGATGCCGAAGCCGAGCTTTTCCAGGTCAGGCAGCAGGTTGGCTTCTTCCAGGTACAGCTCGACCGCCTTGGAGCCAGGCGCCAGCGACGACTTGACCCAGGGCTTGCGCGTCAGGCCGCGCGCGTTGGCGTTACGTGCCAGCAGCGCGGCGGCGATCACGTTGCGCGGGTTGCTGGTGTTGGTGCAGCTGGTGATGGCGGCGATGATCACCGCGCCATCGGGCATCAGCCCTTCGGCTTCCTGCGCGCGGGCCTTGTCCAGGTCCACGGCGATGCCGCGCTCGGCCAGCGCCGAGGTCGGCAGGCGCTTGTGCGGGTTGGACGGGCCGGCCATGTTGCGCACCACGCTCGACAGGTCGAACTTCAGCACGCGCTCGTATTCGGCGTTCTGCAGCGAATCCGCCCACAGGCCCGCGGCCCTGGCGTACGTTTCGACCAGCTTGAGCTGCTCGTCGGTGCGGCCGGTCAGGCGCAGGTATTCGATGGTCTGCTCGTCGATGAAGAACATCGCCGCGGTGGCGCCGTATTCCGGCGCCATGTTGGAGATGGTGGCGCGGTCGCCGAGCGTCAGGCTGGAGGCGCCTTCGCCGCGGAATTCCAGGTAGGCGCCGACCACCTTTTCCTTGCGCAGGAATTCGGTCAGGGCCAGCACGATGTCGGTGGCGGTGATGCCGGGCTGGCGCTTGCCGGTCAGCTCGACGCCGACGATATCCGGCAGGCGCATCCACGAGGCGCGGCCGAGCATCACGTTCTCGGCTTCCAGGCCGCCCACGCCAATGGCGATCACGCCCAGCGCATCGACGTGCGGGGTGTGGCTGTCGGTGCCGACGCAGGTATCGGGGTAGGCCACGCCATTGTCAGCGTGGATCACCGGCGACATCTTCTCCAGGTTGATCTGGTGCATGATGCCGTTGCCCGGCGGGATCACATCGACGTTCTTGAACGCCTTCTTGGTCCAGTCGATGAAATGGAAGCGGTCTTCGTTGCGGCGGTCTTCGATGGCGCGGTTCTTCTCGAACGCCTGCGGGTCGAAGCCACCGCATTCCACCGCCAGCGAGTGGTCGACGATCAGCTGCACCGGAACCACCGGGTTGACCTTGGCGGGGTCGCCGCCCTGGTCGGCAATGGCGTCGCGCAGGCCGGCCAGGTCCACCAGCGCGGTCTGGCCCAGGATGTCGTGGCACACCACGCGCGCCGGGAACCACGGGAAGTCGAGGTCGCGCTTGCGCTCGATCAGTTGCTTGAGCGAATCCGTCAGCGCGGCGGGATCGCAGCGGCGCACCAGGTTTTCTGCCAGCACGCGCGACGTGTACGGCAGCTTGTCGTAGGCACCCGGCTGGATGGCCTCGACCGCGGCGCGCGCGTCGAAGTAATCCAGCTTGGTGCCCGGTAGCGGTTTGCGGTTTGCAGAATTCATGGTGTAGGGAAATCTATATAAGTATGAAAAAGGGGTAGTGGTCCCGTGTCAGCGACCAACTACCCCCTTTGCCCGCAGGCCCGGATCAATGCAACCCGACGCAGGGCAAACCGGCAGCCGGTCTTACTTGCGGTCCTTGATCGGCACGAACTTCAGGTTCTCCGGACCGGTGTAGTTGGCGCTCGGGCGGATGATCTTGTTGTCGATGCGTTGCTCGATGATATGCGCGGCCCAGCCGGACGTACGCGCAATCACGAACAGCGGCGTGAACATTGCCGTCGGCACGCCCATCATGTGGTAGCTCACCGCGCTGAACCAGTCCAGGTTCGGGAACATCTTCTTGATGTCCCACATCACGGTTTCCAGGCGCTCGGCGATGTCGAACATCTTCATCGAGCCGGCATCCTTCGACAGCTTCTTCGCCACTTCCTTGATCACCTGGTTGCGCGGGTCGCTGATGGTGTACACCGGGTGGCCAAAGCCGATCACGACTTCCTTGTTCTCGACGCGGCGGGTGATGTCGGCCTGGGCCTCGTCGGCGTTGTCGTAGCGCTTCTGGATTTCAAACGCGACTTCGTTGGCGCCGCCGTGCTTCGGGCCGCGCAGCGCACCGATCGCGCCGGCGATCGACGAATACATGTCCGAGCCCGTGCCGGCGATCACGCGGGCGGTGAAGGTCGACGCGTTGAATTCGTGCTCGGCGTACAGGTTGAGCGACGTGTTCATGGCGCTTACCCACAGCGCCGACGGCTTCTGGCCATGCAGCAGGTGCAGGAAGTGGCCGCCGATGGAGTCATCGTCGGTTTCCACTTCGATGCGCTTGCCGTTGTGGCTGTAGTGGTACCAGTACAGCAGCATCGAACCCAGGCTGGCCATCAGGCGGTCGGCGATATCGCGCGCGCCCGGGGTGTTGTGGTCTTCCTTCTCCGGCAGCACGGTGCCCAGCACCGACACGCCGGTGCGCATCACGTCCATCGGGTGGGCGCTGGCGGGGACCCATTCCAGCGCGGCCTTGACGTTGGCGGGCAGGCCGCGCAGCGACTTCAGCTTGGCCTTGTAGGCGGCCAGTTCGGATTTGGTCGGCAGCTTGCCGTGCACCAGCAGGTGGGCGATTTCTTCGAATTCGCAGGTCTCGGCGATATCGAGGATGTCATAGCCGCGGTAGTGCAGGTCGTTGCCGGTACGGCCGACCGTGCACAGCGCGGTATTGCCGGCGGCAACGCCGGACAGCGCGACGGATTTCTTGGGCTTGGGAGTGACGAGCGGTTGCGCTTCGGACATCTGGGTCTCCTTGGTGTGATGCCTGGTGTTGCCTGTCTATGTCAGGCGAGCGGCCGGGAGGGGAGATGTCCCGGCCCGGCCGCGCCTGCCTCTATGGTGTCTTACTTGCCCTTGCCTTGTGCGAACAGGGCGTCGAGCTTCTGCTCGAAGTCATGGTAGCCGATGCTCTCGTAGAGCTCCGAGCGGGTCTGCATGGTGTCGACCACGTTCTTCTGCGTGCCGTCGCGGCGGATGGCCGCGTACACGTTTTCCGCGGCCTTGTTCATGGCGCGGAAGGCGGACAGCGGGTACAGCACCATCGACACGCCGGCACCGCCCAGTTCGTCGGTGGTGAACAGCGGCGTGGCGCCGAACTCGGTGATGTTGGCCAGCACCGGCACCTTCACCGCGTCAACGAACTTGCGATACATGGCCAGGTCGGTCATGGCTTCCGGGAAGATGGCGTCGGCGCCGGCTTCCACGCACGCCACGGCGCGCTCGATGGCGCTGTCCAGGCCTTCCACGGCCAGCGCGTCGGTGCGGGCCATGATGACGAAGTTCTCGTCGGTACGGGCGTCGACGGCGGCCTTGATGCGGTCGACCATTTCACCCTGGGTGACGATTTCCTTGTTGGGACGGTGGCCGCAGCGCTTGGCGCCGACCTGGTCCTCGATATGCATGGCCGCGGCGCCGAACTTGATCAGCGACTTGGTGGTGCGGGCCACGTTGAAGGCCGAAGCGCCGAAACCGGTGTCGACGTCCACCAGCAGCGGCGTGTCGCACACGTCAGTGATGCGGCGGACGTCGGTCAGGACGTCGTCCAGGCTGGAGATGCCCAGGTCGGGCAGGCCCAGCGAGCCGGCGGCGACACCGCCGCCGGACAGGTAGATGGCCCGGTAGCCGGCACGCTTGGCCAGCAGGGCGTGGTTGGCGTTGATGGTGCCGACCACCTGAAGCGGATGCTCTTCGGCAAGCGCCTGGCGGAAACGGGCGCCTGCGGAGCGCGCGAGGTCGGAAGCGGAGTAGGTCATGGCGTTTGCGTTTGAGGTGAACAAGACGGAGCCATAAGCGCAAGGGGTGTGCCAGCCTTTGCGGGCACGTCGCTGGAATCGCCGTAAAGCCTTGTCAGGACTGGCCTCGCGGGCAGCAGCGTGAAATCTTGCCGATGCCGGATGTCCTCATTTCAGCACATTTGAATTTCACATTCGCAAATCGCGAATTCAAAGTTGAAATCGGGGCTGGCATGACGGACAATGTGCCAGCACTGTACGCCTGTTCCGACGGGGTTTCACCCGCTCCCAACGCCGCATCGCACCATGAGTCCTCCCGCCTCCACGCCCGCCCGCCCGCGCATCTGGGCCATCGGCATCAGCCGCCTGGCACGTGCCTTTGCCGACCTGATCCCGTCCTATGCCGCGCGCGCGGAATTCCGCATCGTCGGCAAGGGCTTCGAGGCCGCCGCCAGCGCGGTATCGCGTGAAGTGCGCGAAGGCCGGCTCGATGTGGTGGTCGCCGGCGGCTCCAACGGCGCCTACCTGCGGCAGCATGTGGACGTGCCGGTGGTGCTGGTCAAGGTGACGGGCTTCGACGTCATGAGCGCACTCGCCACCGCGCGCCGCATCTCGCCCCGGGTCGCGCTGGTCACGCATGCCTCCACCTATGCCGAGGTCGATGAATTCGTGCGCGCGTTCTCGCTGGCGATCCCGGCCTATACCTACCTGACCGAGGACGATGCCGTGGCGCGGGTCAAGGCGCTCAAGCAGGAGGGCATCCAGGTGGTGGTCGGCCCAGGGCTGGTCACCGACCTGGCCGACCGCTACGGCCTGACCGGCGTGTTCCTGTATTCAGGCAACTCGGTGCGCATGGCGCTGGAAGACGCGATCGAGGCCGCACGGCTGCGCCGCATTGAATCGACCCGGCGCGACTATGTCAACACTATCCTGGCGCACCTGAACGAGGGCGTGGCCGCCGTCGATGCGGAAGGGCGGATCCAGTCGTTCAATCCGGCCATGGAGCGATTCCTCGGTACCTCGGCCGCGGCCGCTGTGGGCCGCAAGCTGCAGACGCTGGCGCCCAACCTGTCGCTTGAAGGCGTGATGCAGAGCGGCGACAAGGAGCTGGAAGCGATCCACAAGCTCGGCGACAAGATGGTGGTGGTCAACCGCATCCCGATCGCCAGCGAAGCCGGCACCCTCGGCGCGGTGCTCACCATCCAGGACGCCAGCGCGATCCAGCGCGTCGACCGCAACCTGCGCTCGCGCAGCCGCGCCCGGCCCGCGGGCGTGCGCTACAGCCTCGACGACCTCGCCGGCACCTCCGCGGTGATGACCGAACTGCGCACGCTGGCGCGGCGCTACGCCGTGGTCGATTCCACCGTGCTGATCGGCGGCGAGAGCGGCACCGGCAAGGAAGTGCTGGCGCAGGGCATGCACGACGCCAGCCCGCGCCGCGCGTTCCCGTTCGTGGCGGTCAACTGCGCCGCGTTTCCGGAAGCGCTGCTGGAGAGCGAGCTGTTCGGCTACGAAGAGGGCGCCTTCACCGGCGCGCGCCGCGGGGGCAAGGCCGGCCTGTTCGAGTCGGCGCACAACGGGACACTGTTCCTCGACGAAGTGGGCGACATGCCGCCGACGCTGCAGACGCGCCTGCTGCGCGTGCTGCAGGAAAAACAGGTGCTGCCGATCGGCGGCCTCGACGCCGTGCCCGTCAACGTGCGCGTGATCGCGGCCACCCACCGCGACCTGCCCGCGATGGTGCGCGACGGCGGCTTCCGCCAGGACCTGTACTACCGCCTCAATATCCTGCGCATCGAGATGCCGCCGTTGCGCGAGCGCGCCGAAGACCTGGCCGAGCTCGCCGAGCTGCTGTACCGCCGCGCGCAGGAGCGCCTGGGCACCGAGCGTGCGCAGCGCTTGCCGGTCGTGGCGCGCTCGCGCCTGGCGCGCTACGCATGGCCGGGCAATATCCGCGAGCTGGAAAATGTCACGGAGCGCATCGCGGTGCTGGTGGCCGGCCGCAAGCTGGAAGCCGATGCACTGCTCCGAGAACTGCAGGCCGCCGTGCCGGAACTTTTTGGCGGCGAGGGCGTGGCGATGGCCGTGGCGGAAGCCCCAACGGAACCGGCCGCGCGCGCTGCAACGGCCGGCAGGCCCGGCCATTCGCTGGCGCGCGTCAAGCAGTCGAGCGAAGTCGAGCATATCCGCCGCGTGCTCGCCGAATGCGGCGGCGACCGGACCGCCGCGTGCCACATCCTGGGCATCAGCCCGACCACGCTGTGGCGGCGGCTGAAGGCGGCGTAGCCGCCGGCCGTGCCTATACCCCCGGGCCGACGCGCCGGAACGGAATCGGCTGCAGGTTCTTGCCGGCCAGCCACGCCTCGTTGAAGAGCCGGCCCATGTACAGGTCGCCGCGGTCGCAGAGCAGGGTCACGATGGTGTGGCCCGGTCCCATCTCGCGGGCCAGCGCCACGGCGGCGCCGACATTGATTCCTGAAGAGCCACCCAGGAACAGCCCTTCCTCGCGCAGCATCCGGTAGACCATGTCGACGCAGGTCTGGTCGTCGACCTGCACCGCATCGTCGATCGGCGTGTCCTGCAGGTTGGCGGTGACGCGGCTGGTGCCGATGCCTTCGGTGATCGAACTGCCCTCGGCCTTGAGTTCGCGGTGCTTGACGAAGTTATAGAGGGCGCTGCCGTGCGGGTCGGCCAGCACGATGCGCACGGCCGGCTTGTGCTCCTTCAGGCAACGCGCGATGCCCGCCAGCGACCCGCCCGTGCCGGTGGAGCAGGTGAAGGCATCGATGCGGCCAGCCGTGGCGTGCCAGATCTCGGGGCCGGTGGTTTCGTAGTGGGCCTGCCGGTTGGCGAGGTTGTCGAATTGGTTGGCCCAGATCGAATTATCGGTTTCCTCGGCCAGCCGGCAAGCGATCTTCTGGTAGTTGCCGGGATCGGCATAAGGCTTGGCGGGAACCGGCCGCACCTCGGCGCCGAGCATGCGCAGCCGTTCCATCTTCTCCGGCGACTGCGTGTCGGGGATCACCACGATGCAGCGATAGCCGCGCGCCGCGCACAGGTGGGCCAGGCCGATGCCGGTATTGCCCGCCGTGCCTTCGATCACGGTGCCGCCGGGCTTCAGCACACCGCGGCGCTCGGCGTCGCGGATGATGTAGAGCGCGGCGCGGTCCTTGACCGAGCCGCCCGGGTTCAGGAATTCGGCCTTGCCGTAGATATCGCAGCCGGTCTCGGCGCTCAGCCCCGCCAACCGGATCAGCGGGGTGTGTCCGATGGTGCCGGCAAATCCGTCCCTGACTTCCATGATGCACTCCTGCCAGGCCGCGGCGGCCCGAGATGAGGGTCAATCTGATTGATAGACCGGGGCGGCGGGAATGACAAGCGGGGGGAAGAAGGCCGTGGGGCCGCGGAAGTGGCGCCGGTAACGCCTGGCGCGGTGGCTGGCCGTTTCAGGCTGTGTCAGGCCGTGTCAGGCCGCATTCAGCCAGCGGAAACTGAAGTCGCCCTCGACGAATTCCCGCCGCGACGCGTGGAAATCGCGCATATACGGCCGGTTCAGGTGCGATTCCAGCGCGTTCTTCGAGTCCCAGACCATATAGATCACGAAGACCTGAGCGTCCTCGGCATCCTGCCCGACATGGTAGTCCAGGCAGCCGGGCTCCTTCAGCCCGCGCGTTTGCAGCGTGGTGAGCTGGGATACCAGCGCCTCGCGGCGATGGGACTTGGCACGGGCGATGCCGACTAGCGTGTACGTTCCGGACATGGTTGAACGGGGGCGACTGGCTGGCGTCTGGTGAGCTCTGGGCGCGCCATTGTAGCGCCGGCGCCGGGGCCGCCTGGAATGCCTGACGGCGCCGTCCGGGCATTTGGCGCCCCCTTGACAACGCCGGCGCGGTTCCGGCGGGCAAAAAACAGGCCTCAAGTCTGGCGCCGGCCTGCCGATAGCCATTCCGACAAGAAAAAAACCAGCGTCCGGGGGACATCTCATGCTGAGACGAATCGGGTCGGAACAATTGCAGGTCGGGATGTTTGTCGCCAGGCTGGGTGGGCCGTGGATCAGCCACCCGTTCTGGCGCGCGAAGTTTCTGGTCAGCCACGAAGACCAGATCCGGCAGATCCAGTCCGCGGGCGTCCGCGAAGTCTGGATCGATATCCTCAAGGGGCGCAACCTGCCCGCACCAGCCGTGCCCGAGGCGCCGCCAGTGCCGGTTGCCGAGGCCGAGCCACCGGCGTGGGAGCCTGCGGCCGAGCAGCCGGTCGCTTCGCTCGAAGCCGAGCTCGGCCGGGCGCGCGACCTGCTCCAGTCCGGCAAGGCGGTGATCGGCTCCATGTTCGCCGACATCCGCATGGGCCGCGCGCTGGAGGTCGGACGCGCGCTGCCGCTGGTCGACGCCGCGTCGCGCTCGCTGTCGCGCCACGGGCAGGCGCTGCTGGCGCTGGCGCGGCTCAAGGCGCGCGACGACTACAGTTACCTGCACGCCTTTGCCGTCTGCGCGCTGATGATCGCGGTCGGGCGGACGCTGAGCCTGCCGGAGGACGAGGTGCGCGAACTCGGCCTCGCCGGCCTGGTGCACGACATCGGCAAGCTGACGTTGCCCGAATCCGTGCAGCACAAGGCCGTCGCACGCACGCCCGAGGAAGAGGAAAGCTACCGCCGCCATCCGTCGGCGGGCTACCGCATCCTCAACGAGGCGCGGCTGGTCTCCAATATCCCGCTCGATGTCTGTGTCCACCACCACGAACGCGTGGACGGCCGCGGCTACCCGTTCGGGCTGGCCGGCCACGAACTGAGCATCCACGCCAGGATTGCCGCGATCTGCGACGCCTACGATGCGCTGACCTCGGACCGTCCGGGCCACCAGCAATGGTCGCCGGCGCGCGCCATGGAATATATGGCCGTGCGCGTCGACACGCTGTTCGACCGCCGGGTGTTCAAGGCCTTCACGCGCACCGTCGGCATCTACCCGCTGGGCACCGTGCTGCGGCTGCGCTCCAACCGGCTGGCGGTGGTTTGCGGCCAGAACGAAGCCGACCCCTTGCGGCCGCTGGTGATGGCGTTCTATTCGGTGTCGCAGTCACGCCCGGTGCCGACGGAACTGATCGACCTGCGGCACAGCGAGGAGACGGTGGTGGCGTTCGAGAATGCCGCCGAATGGGGTTACACGGACGAGCAACTGATGGCGATGTATACGAATACGAAAGCTTCATAGCGCCGGCGCTGGCTTCAGCCAGGGCGACGCACTGAGCCTGGCGTGGAGAAAGTCGTTGAACGCCCGGACCCGCGCGCTATGGCGCAGGTCGGGATGGGTCAGGATCCACAGCGGCGTGCCGAGCGCGGGGTCGGGCCGGGCCAGACGGACCAGGCCTGCGTCGTGCTCGGCCAGCAGGCACAGCAGCATGCCGATACCCATGCCATGCCTGACGGCATCGACCATGGCCACCAGGCTGTCTACGCTCACCAGCCGGCGCGCCGGCGGCACGTGCTCGGCCACCCAGCGAGCCTGCGCGAGATGCGCGAGCGCGTCGTCCGGGACCACCCAGTCGTGGCCGGCCCAGTCAGGCGCTGCGGTTCCACGGGCCGGGGCGTTGCCGGTTTGCGCCAGGTAGTCGCGCGATGCGTACGGCGCAGTTTCCAGCATCCCGACCTGGCGCCCGACCAGGTATTCCGGCGGCGCGCTGGCCGGCCGTACCGCCACATCCGCCTCGCGCCGGCTCAGGCTCAGGAAGCTGTTGTTGACCACGATCTGCAACTGGATCCGCGGATGCAGCGCGCGAAATTCCGCGAACAGCGGCATCAGCAGCCCGGCCAGCAGCGTGTCCGTAGTGGTGACCCGCAGCGGCCCGCTCAGCTGGCTGTCCAGGCCGGACAACTGGCGTTGCGCGGCATCGATCTGTTCGCCGACGCCGGCAAGCCGCTGGGCCAGCGCTTCGCCCGCTGTGGTGAGGGCGTAGCCCGTCGGATGGCGCTCGAAGAGCAGGGTGCCCAGCACCTCTTCCAGCCGGGCGAGCCGGCGCAGCACGGTGGAGTGGTTGACGTGCAGCGTCCGCGCGGCGCCGGCCAGCGAGCCTGACTGGCTGACGGCAAGGAAGTACTTCAGGTCGTCCCAGTCCGCTTCCTGCATGTTTGCATAGCCCCTTTGCGAAAATAGCCAGTTCTCGTGCCGATTCGCACAGCCTACATTGGCCTGGCGGGCCCGGCAATGGTCGCCGGGCGGCAATCAGGGAACGGGAAAAGGCAATGGCGTGGATGCTGCTGGTGCTGGCGGGGCTGATCGAGATCGTGATGGCGCTCGCCTTGAAGTACACGGACGGATGGACGCGGCCGGGGCCGACGGTGCTGGGGATCGGGGCCGCCCTGGCCAGCATCTTCCTGCTCAGTGCGGCCTTGCGGCACCTGCCGGTGGGAACGGCGTACGCGGTATGGACCGGGATCGGGGCGATCGGGGTCACCGTGATCGGGATCCTGTTCCTTGGGGAGAGCGCGGCGCCGATGCGCCTGGCGCTGATCGCGCTGATTTTTGTCGGAATCGGGGGGCTGAAGCTGCTGCCTGCCTGAGCGAGGGCAGGGCCGCGGGACACAGGGGGGCCTGGTGGGGCCTGGTGGGTCCTGGGATCGCAGTTTTACGAAGGGGCGTGCACGTTTTGTACACTATCCGGCCGAACCACTGGCTTGACTTCGCCCCTTATGAGTTTCGATGCCCTGCTGGAGCTGTTCCAGCAACGTATTCCGGCCCATCCCTGGGCGCAGATCACGCTGTACCTGGTGGTGCTGGTGCTGATCGCGCTGGTCGCGCAATGGCTGTTCGGCCATGTGATGTCGCGCATCGCCCATCGCGTGCTGACGGTCTGGGGCAAGGGGCCCTGGAGCAAGGCGCTGACGCGCCATCGCGCGTACCGGCGCTTCGGCTATGCGGTGGGTTTTGCGGTGATCACCGTCGGCATCGGCGAGGTGCCGCACATGGGCCGCTATGCGCTGCTGGTGGAGCGCCTGGCCCATTCCAGCCTGTGGGTCTGCTTCTTCCTGATGCTGGGCGGCGTGCTGGGCGCGTGGCAGGACGTTTACGCCGGCAGCCGCCGCGCGCAGACGCGCTCGATCAAGGGTTATATCCAGGTGGGGCGGCTCGGGCTGGGGCTGGTGTGCGCGGTGCTGGTGCTGTCGATCCTGATCAACCGTTCGCCGCTGTGGATGCTGTCCGGCCTGGGGGCGTTGTCGGCGGTGCTGCTGCTGGTGTTCAAGGACACGCTGCTGTCGCTGGTGGCCAGCACGCAGCTGACCTCGAACGACATGCTGCGCATCGGCGACTGGATCGAAATGCCGCAATGCAATGCCGATGGCTACGTCAAGGACATCGCGCTGCATACGGTCAAGGTGCAGAACTGGGACAACACCGTGACCACGGTGCCGACCTACAAGCTGTTTTCGGAGAGTTACCGCAACTACCGCCAGATGTTCGAGTCCGGCGCGCGCCGTATCAAGCGGACGTTGCGCATCGACGCGAGCAGCGTGCGCTTCCTGGAAGACGACGAAGTGCATGCGCTGATGCGGTACCAGTTGCTGCACGACTACCTGGCCGAGAAGCAGGCCAAGGTCGACGAGGCCAACCGGCTGCTGATTGCCGCCGGCAATGACCCGGTGAACCGGCGGCGGCTGACCAATGTCGGCACCTTCCGCGCGTATGGCATCGCCTACCTGAAGGCGCATCCCGAAATCCACCACGACCTGCTGCTCAACGTGCGCATGATGGAGCCCGATTCGCAGGGCATCCCGGTGGAAATCTATTGCTTTACCGCGCTGACGGCGTGGATGGACTACGAGCGCATCCAGGGCGATGTGTTCGACCACCTGCTGGCGATCCTGCCGGAACTGGGCCTGCGGCTGTACCAGGCCCCGTCCGGTGCCGACCTGAGCGGCGTGCGCATGGCGCCGGTGCTGGCCGCGGCGCACGCTGCCGCGCAGGTGGCGGCACCGCACCCGCCCGCCCATGCCGCCGCGGGCAGTCACGTGCTGTAACGCCTTCCGCTCCTTCAGGTATCAGCCCACCGCGCGCGGACGCACGCGGCTTGCGGCTTCCTTGGCGCGGGTGCGGGCGGTGTCGACATCGTCCGCATAGGCCAGCGCCACGCCCATGCGGCGCTTGGTAAAGCTCTCGGGCTTGCCGAACAGGCGCACCTCGGTCTGCGGCACGCTCAGCGCCTGGTCCACGCCGTCGAACACCACGCCCTGCGCGTCCACGCCGCCGTAGATCACCGCGCTGGCGCCGGGGCTGCGCAGCGAGGTATCGACCGGCAGGCCAAGGATGGCACGCGCATGCAGCTCGAATTCGTTCTGGTGCTGCGTGGCCATGGTCACCATGCCGGTATCGTGCGGGCGCGGGCTGACCTCGCTGAACCAGACCTGCTCGCCCTTGACGAACAGTTCCACGCCGAACAGGCCCATGCCGCCCAGGTCGGCGGTGACGGCCTGCGCGATCTGCTGGGCCTTCTGCAGCGCGGCGGGGTGCATCGGCTGCGGCTGCCAGCTTTCCACGTAGTCGCCGCTGACCTGGACGTGCCCGATCGGCGCGCAGAACTGCGTCTCGACCTGGCCGCTGGCGCCGATGGCGCGCACCGTCAGTAGCGTGATCTCGTAGTCGAAGTCGATAAAGCCTTCCACGATGATGCGGCCGTGGCTGACGCGGCCGCCGGCCATGGCGTAGTCCCACGCGGCCTGCACGCCCTCGGGGCCGTCGATCTTGCTCTGGCCCTTGCCGGAGCTGCTCATCACCGGCTTGACCACGCACGGATAGCCGATGCCGCCATCGATGGCGGCCTGCAGTTCTTCCAGCGAATCGCAGAACTTGTACGGGCTGGTGGGCAGGCCGAGCGACTCGGCGGCGAGGCGGCGGATGCCTTCGCGGTCCATGGTCAAGCGCGCGGCGCGCGCGGTGGGGATCACGCGCACGGTGCCGGCGGCTTCCAGCGTTTCCAGCATGGGGGTGGCGATGGCTTCGATCTCGGGCACCACCAGGTGAGGCTTCTCCGCTTCGATCAGCGCCCTGAGCTGGTCGGGGTCGCTCATGGCAATGGTGCGCGCGTGGTGGGCCACCTGCTGGCCCGGCGCATTGTCATAGCGGTCGACGGCGATGGTCTCGACGCCCAGGCGCTGCAGTGCGATCAGCACTTCCTTGCCCAGCTCGCCGGAGCCGAGCAGCATCACTTTGGTTGCAGAGGGGGAAAGGGGCGTTCCGAGGGTGGTCATGGCAGCAGGGCGGCGGGGCGAAGGGAAAACCAGGATTGTACGTGGTGCCGCCCGCCGTGGCGTCGCCCTGGCCTAGTCTTCGGCGTCGCGCGAGCCGGGGTGGCGCCGTGTCGCCTCGTCCTTGCGGTCGGCCGCCTCCGCCTCTGCCGGAGTGGACGCGACCCCGTACATGCCATGGCGCGGCGTGCCTTCCGGCAGGTTGCCGAGATCAGTGGCCTGGTAAGGGTGCGGACCCGGCGGCGGCTGCGAGGTGTCGCTCGACGGATGCGCGCGGCCGGTCAGCTTCTCGTCCTGGGTCGCGCTGTGGCCGCCGTAGTGATAGTCGGTCAGCGATCCTCCATGCGCGGGGGCCGACGGTGCCGGCGCCCCGGAGATATCGGTCACGCGCACCGGAATCGACGGATAGACCTGCTGGGCGCCGGCGATGGCCATGTCGGGCGAATCGAACTCGCCGGCGAGCCGCTCCGGTGCGGCGTTGCCGGTGCGCATTTCGAGGTGCCAGCGGCCGTTTTCCGGGCCGCACACCAGGATTTCCTGTTCGGTCGAGATCATGGCAGGGCTCCTTGTGCAGGTTCCAGGGGGCCGGCACGCCATACCGGCCGCGTGGGCCGGCCGTGTGGTCGGTCCCCAGGCAGACAGGCAAGTTGCATTCCAGCGCCGCCGCGCTGGAACGGAACCTGCTGCTCCTGCGGGATTACGCCGTTAACTCTAAAAGAGGTTCGCCATGCACCCGACCCGACCGCTTACTGTTGTCATCACCGGCGCTTCCAGCGGCATCGGGCTGGCCACCGCGCTGGCGTTCGCGCGTGCCCAGGCGCGCGTGGTGCTGTGCGCGCGCGGCGAGGCGCCGCTGGCACGTGCCGCCGCAGCCTGCCGCGAACTGGGCGCGCGGGCACTGGCCGTGCCGGGCGACGTCACGCAGCCGGCGGCCATGCACCGGCTGGCCGAGCGTGCGGCGGAGTTCGGCGACGGCGGCATCGATGTCTGGGTCAACAATGCCGGTGTCGGCGCGGTTGGGCTGTTCGACGAAACACCGGTGGCCGCGCATGAGCAGGTGGTACGCATCAACCTGCTGGGCTACCTGCACGGCGCGCATGCGGTGCTGCCGTTCTTCAAGGCGGCGCGCAAGGGCGTGCTGGTCAATATCGTGTCGCTGGGCGCATGGGCGCCGTCGCCATATGGCGTGTCGTATACGGCAAGCAAGTTCGGGCTGCGCGGCTTTTCGGAGGCGTTGCGCGCCGAGCTGGTCGACTATCCGCAGATCCGCATCTGCGACATCTTCCCGGCCACCGCCGACACGCCGGGCATGCGCCACAGTGCCAACTACACCGGCAAGGCACTGCGTCCGCCGCGGCCGCTGGTCGACGCCGGCGCGGTCGCGCGGGCCGTGCTGCGCGCGGTGGCGGCGCCGACCTCGCAGGCGGTAACAGTAGGCGTGGTCGCAAGACTGGCGCGCGCTGCCAACCTGCTGGCGCCAGGCCTGCTGCAGCAGGCGTACGGCCGCATCCTGCATCGGCATTTCAGCGGGGCACACGAGATACCGGTCACCGACGGCAACCTGTTCCATGCCTCGCTGGGTCATATGGACGTCCAGGGCGGCTGGACCTCGCCGGAACGGATGCGCCGCCATCGCATTGCCGGCGCGGCGGTGGTGGCAGGGCTGGCCGGCCTCGCGCTGTGGCATTGGCGCCGCCACGCCCGCTGAGCGCCGGCAGCAGGCGGGCTGGCAGGCAGATTTACAACCGCGGGTGCTTCTTACCTGCGCCGCGTGCGGCTGCCGCCCCATAGAAAAAGGCCCGCGCGAACGCGGGCCGCAAAGGCCTGAGGATCCGCGAGAGGACCGCTCGGTATTTATCCTAATTGCCTGGCAGCGGCTGCACATCCCCCGTTCGGGGTGCAGGCCGCATTCGTGCGTGATCCGGCCTCGATGCGCCGGCGGGCATCAGCGCGCCGCGGGCTGCAATGCAATCACGGCCATGCCGGCCAGCGCAATGGCGGCGCCGGCCACGTCCCAGCGCGTCAGCGCCAGGCCGTCGACGAAGCGCAGCCAGAGCAGCGCCACGGCGATATACATGCCGCCGTAAGCGGCGTAGGTGCGCCCCGCGGCTGCGGGATGCAGCGTCAGCAGCCAGGCGAACAGGCCCAGCGAGACGGCGGCGGGCACCAGTAACAGCGCGCTCTTGCCCTGGCGCAGCACCAGCCAGGGTAGGTAGCAGCCGACGATTTCGGCAACGGCGGTCACGGCGAAGAGCAGGGCGATGCGAAGCAGGTCCAAGATATGGAAGAAGCGGAATTAAAAAAGGGGTTCCTTGCGGAACCCCCGATTCTGCCTCAGGACGTCGCCATTAACGGCGGCCGGCGCTGCGTCGCCACCGCAAACACGATCTGCGCGATCCCGGCCGCCAGCCCCATCGCCACGCCCGCCTGCCAGGCAACGGTGTATGAGCCCAGCGCGTCATAGACCACCCCGCCGCCGAAGGCACCGGTAAAGCTGCCGATCTGGTGGCTGAAAAAGGCCACGCCGCCCAGCATCGCCTGCCAGCGCAGGCCGAAGGTCTCGGCGATCCAGCCCGACACCAGCGGCGCCACGCCCAGCCACAGGAAGCCCATCACCGCGGCAAACACCAGCGTGCTGCCCGGCGTGGGCGCCGACGAGAAATACCAGGTCAGCGCCAGCGAGCGCACGGTATAGATGCCGCCCAGCAGCATCAGCTTGTTGAAGCGCCCGCCGGCCCAGCCGAAGAAGATGCTGCCGAGCACGTTGAAGCCGCCGATCACGCCCAGCGCCTGCGCGCTGAGCATCGGGTCCATGCCGCAGATGTCCAGGTACGACGGCAGGTGCGTGGTCAGGAAGACCAGCTGCATGCCGCAGACGAAATACGCCAGCGCCATGACGATGAACGGCGCATGCCGCAGCGCAGTGCCCAGCGCCTGCCGCGCATTGCTATGGTCGGCGCCGACGAACGCGGGCAACGGCAGCTTGTCCACGCGCCCCGCCATCCAGGCCGCCGGCAGCATCACCAGCGCCAGCAGCACGAACGCGGCCAGCCCGGCGCGCCAGCCGTAAGCCTGCGTCACCATTTGCCCGATCGGCGCGGCCAGCAGCGCGCCGAGCGAGCCGGCCCCCGACACCAGCCCCAGCACCGTGCTGCGCAGCGCCGCCGGCACCGGCCGTGCCGCCACCGCCATCGCCAGCGCGCTGCCGGTGCAGGCCATCGAAGCGCCGATCGCCACGCCCGCGCCCAGCGTGACGCCGATCATGCCTTGCGCGGTTGCCAGCAGCACCAGCCCGGCCACATACGACAGCGAGCCGGCCAGCATCAGGGGCCGGAAGCCGATCCGCGTGGCCCATGCGCCAGCCAGCGGCTGCAGCAGCCCCCAGGCCAGGTTCTGCACGGCGATGGCGACCGTGAAGTCGGAGACCGAGATGCCGATGTCCCGCGTCAGCGGCGGCATGAAGATGCCCAGGCTCTGGCGCAGGCCCATGGCCAGGCTGAGCATCAGGGAGGCGCCAAGCAGGATCGGCAGGGCCGGGCGGAGGCTTTCCAGGCGGGAAGGCGCGGTGGAGGCAGGCACGATGGTCGTCTCGCGGGATTGTCGTTATCGTTATGTGCCCGCGGCGGCGCCTGGCATGTTAAGCATGCGCTGAATATACCGCAGGGTAGGCCGAGGGTAAGCGGCAGCCTGCATCGTGTCAATTTGGCTTTGAGCCGGACCGCCTTCCGCTTTGCCGAAGGCGGTCCGGCGCCGCGCTAGTCCAGGCTGACCCGCCGGCTTGCGGCCGGCCGTCCAGGCGAAAGGCGCGACGACGGCATGGCTTGCTCCCGCCTTACTTGCCGGTCCACACCGGCTTGCGCTTTTCCGCAAAGGCCGCGGCGCCTTCGCGCGCATCGGCGGAGGTGAACACCGGCGCCAGCAGCGGGCGCTGGCGTTCGAACATCTCGTCGTTGCTCCAGTCCGCCGACTCGGCCACGATCTGCTTGCTGACCGCCACCGCCAGCGGGCCGTTGGCGCCGATCTCCCCGGCCAGCGCCAGCGCGCCCTGCAGCGCTTCGCCGGGTTCCGTCAGGCGGTTGATCAGGCCGTAGGCATGCGCCTGCTCGGCCCCGAGCATATTGCCGGTCAGCGCGTACTCCATCGCGATGTGGTACGGCACGCGGCGCGGCAGGCGCATCAGGCCGCCGGCACCGGCGACCAGCCCGCGCTTGACTTCGGGCAGGCCGAATTTGGCCGCTTTCGAAGAAACGATCAGGTCGCAGGCCAGCGCCAGCTCGAAACCGCCGGCCAGCGCATAGCCTTCCACCGCGGCGATCAGCACCTTGCGCGGCGGCTTCTCGGTCAGCCCGCCGAAGCCACGGCCGGGCAGGCTCGGGCGCTTGCCCTCCAGGAAGCCCTTCAGGTCCATGCCGGAGCAGAAGGTGCCGCCGGCGCCGGTCAGGATGGCGACGGCGAGGTCGTCACGGCTTTCCAGCTGGTCGATCGCGGCGGCCAGCGCGGTCGCGGTCTCGAAGTCCATGGCGTTGCGCGCCTGGGGCCGGTTCATGGTGATCAGCAGCGTATTGCCGCGGGTCTCTAGTTGCAGCGTGTCGCTCATGCAGATGTCCTGGTCAAGAAAGCCATTGGGGAGTGCTGGATGGTGATCGAAGGCGGCTCAGCGCGGGGCCATGCGGATGGCGCCGTCCAGGCGGATGGTCTCGCCGTTGAGCATCGGGTTCTCCAGGATGTGCAGCGCGGTCGAGGCGTACTCGTCCGGCGCGCCCAGGCGTGCCGGGTGCGGCACCATCGCGCCCAGCGAGGTGCGCACGTTCTCCGGCAGCTTCGCCAGCAGTGGCGTGTCGAACAGGCCCGGGGCGATGGTGCAGACGCGGATGGCGCGCTGCGCCAGGTCGCGCGCGGCCACCAGCGTCATGCCGACGATGCCGGCCTTGGCCGAGCTGTAGGGGATCTGGCCGATCTGGCCTTCATAGGCGGCCACCGAGGCGGTCAGCACGCAGGCGCCGCGTTCGCCGTCCACCATTTCGTTCTTTGCCATGCGCGCGGCACCCAAACGCAGCGCGTTGAAGGTGCCGATCAGGTTGATGCGCACCACCGACTCGTACTTTTCCAGCGAGCCCGGCGAGCCGTCCTTTTCGACCACGCGCACCGGCGCGCCCAGGCCGGCGCAGTGGATCAGCGCGCGCAGCGGGGCGATGGCCTCGGCGGCGTCGTAGACCGCGTTCATCTGCTCTGTGTCGGTGACGTCGGCCTTGACGAAGCGGACCTTGCCGCCGAACTCGTCCACCACCGCGTTGCCGCGCTCTTCGTTCAGGTCGGCGATGACCACGCCGACGCCGCGCTCCACCAGGCGGCGGGTGCAGGCCAGGCCCAGGCCGGAAGCACCGCCGGTGACGACGGCGGACATGTTTTCGAGTTTCATGGGTGTCTCCTAGGAAAAAGTCACTGGGTTCCCGCCTGCGCGGGAACGACGCAGGCGGTTACAGGCGTTCGATGATGGTGGCGTTGGCCATGCCGCCTGCCTCGCACATCGACTGCAGGCCGTAGCGCTGGCCGCTGTCTTCCAGCGCATGCAGCATGGTGGTCATCAGGCGCACGCCCGACGCACCCAGCGGATGGCCCAGCGCGATCGCGCCACCGCGCGGGTTCAGGCGCGCCGGGTCGGCGCCCAGCGCCTTCTGCCAGGCGAGCGGCACGCAGGCGAAGGCTTCGTTGATTTCGTAGTGGTCGATCTGGTCCAGCGCCAGGCCGCTCTTCCTGATGGCGCGCTGGCTGGCCGCGATCGGGGCAGTCAGCATCATCACCGGATCGTCGCCGCAGACGTCGAACGCGACAAAGCGCGCGCGCGGCTTCAGGCCCAGGCGCTGCGCCATGGCTTCGCTCATCAGCAGCATGGCCGAGGCGCCGTCACTGATCTGCGAGGCATTGCCCGCGGTGACGTTCCAGCCGATCTGCGGGAAGCGCTCGCTCAGTTCGTCGTTGCGGAACGAGGCCTGCAGCGTGCCGAGTTTCTCCACCGAGGTGCCGGGGCGGATGGTTTCGTCATGCTCGACCACGCCGTTGGGCGTGCTGATCGGCAGGATCTCGCGGCGGAAGGCGCCGCTCTCGCGCGCCGCGGCAGCCAGTTCGTGCGAGCGGGCCGAGTAGCTGTCCATGTCCTGGCGCGACAGCTCGTACTTGGCCGCGACCAGCTCCGCAGCAACGCCCTGCGACACCAGACCCGGCGCGTAGCGCGCTTCCATCGACGGGCCATATGGGTTCTGGCCGATGCGCGCCGAGCCCATCGGCACCCGGCTCATCGACTCGATGCCGCAGGCGATGACGATGTCGTAGGCGCCGGCCATGATGCCCTGCGCGGCAAAGTGCACCGCCTGCTGGCTCGAACCGCACTTGCGGTCGATGGTGGTGGCCGGCACGTGGTCGGGGAAGCCGGCCGCCAGCCAGGCCACGCGGCCCGGCCCGGCGGACTGCTCGCCCGCCTGCGTCACGCAACCGGTGATGACGTCGTCCACCAGGCCGGGATCGAGCTGGTTGCGTTCGACCAGGCCCCTGAGCACCTGGGCCAGCAGTTCGGTGGCATGCAGCTCGGTAAAGGCCGATCCCGGCTTGGAGCGGCCCATCGGGCTGCGGATGGCGTCGACGATGACGGCTTGTTGCATGAGGGTGTCTCCTGGTGCAGGGGTTGCGAGTCGTTGATGAATCGTTGAGTTGGGATATTGAGACGTCGGTTTCAAAAAGTGATCGTCCAATACGATGAATCGGAATTCTCGCGTCGGAAATTCGCCATGTAAACTCAAAATCCTGTGTTTGACTTCGGAATCAACGAAGGGCAACATCCGGGTTTTGAGACGCTGGTATCAAAAAAATCCAGACGAAGGCCCGGTTATGACCAATGAAGCACATGCCTCCCTGACCCCGCCCCCCGCCGATGCCGATGGCGAGTCGCGCCTCGTCAGCGCGCTGGCGCGGGGCGTTTCGATCCTCAACTGCTTCTCGCCAACGGTGCAGGAGCTGAGCAGCCGCGAGCTGATGGAGCGCACCGGGCTGGCCAAGCCGACGCTGTTCCGCCTGCTCGACACCCTGTGCGAACTGGGCCTGCTGCACTATTCGGAGCGCCTGTCGCGCTACGTGCCGGGGGTCGGGCTGGTCAACCTGGCCGCGCCCGCGCTGGCGCGAATGACGGTGCGCCAGCTGGCGCGGCCGGCCATGCAGGAGCTGGCCGACCACATCGCCGGGCAGGTCGAGCTGATCGTCGGCAACGGCAACGCCATGACCTACGTCGAGATCGCCCAGGGCGTGGGCAGCCATGTGTTCCGGCCCGAGGTCGGCACCCGGGTCTCGATCTCGCGCACCGGTTCGGGCCGCGGCTACCTGTTGCTGATGCCCGAGCCCGAGCGCGAGGCGTATCTGGCCCAGCTGCGCGCCGCCGATCCGGCCCGCGCTGACTGGCTGCAGCAGCGCCTAAAGGATGCCGCGCGCGACCTGCAGGAGCACGGCTTCTGCCGCGGCCATCGCGACCTGCATCGCGAGGTGGAATCCGTTGCCGTGCCGATGCGCGCACGGCGCGATGGCGAAGCGTGGATCTTTGCCGCGTCGGTGCCGGTGTTCAGCCCGCAGAGCAAGCAGATCGAGGAAGACATCGGCCCGCGGCTGGTCAGCCTGGTGCGCAACGTGGAGGGGGCCATCGGGGTGTCAGGCTGACGTTCCGGCGCCCCGCCAGGCGGGGTGACTTGTCTTGGCCCCGGGCGGGCTGGCGACTATCCTGAGTCACAAACATTCGGACAACGCCGCGCAGCGCTTCGGCGGCCTTGCGCCCACGCTGGCCTACGTGCCGATGCCGCTGCTGCTTGCCACCGCGCTGCTGTGGGGACCGCGCGGCGGTGCCATTGCCACGCTGCTGGGCTGCCTGCTGATCATCCACCGCACCGCGGCCGGTGCCGGCCCGTTCAACGTCATCGAAGGCTTTCCGGGCGAAGCGGTGGTCGAGGTGCAGGGCTTTGTCATTGTCTGGGCGCTGGTGATGCTGCTCGGCCGCGCATTGTCCGAGGGCCGCCGCACCGCGCTGGAGGAAGCGCGTGCCTGGCGCCTGCGCTATGCGCGCACGCTGCAGGCGGTGGGCGTGGCCAGCGTCGAGTATGACGCGGTCACCGGCCGCGCTACATGGAGCGAGGGCGCGGCGGCGTTGCTCGGCGACACGATCCGCGACGTCAACAGCGTCGACGAATGGCTGGACCATATCGACGCCACCGACCGCGGGCTGGTGCAGGCCACCTGGTCCGCCGTGGCGCGCGGCGATGCGCCCGACAGCGTGCAGGAATACGCCGTGACGCTGCCGGGCAGCGGCCGCCTGCACGTGCATGAGCGGCTGGCCGGCATCCGCGGCGCGGACGGCAAGGTAGAGCAGGTGGCGGCACTGCTGCGCCGCGCCGGCGCGGACCCGCGCATGTCTGACCCGGGCGTGTTCCTGATCCACGG
Organism: Cupriavidus sp. L7L; assembly: GCF_004353535.1. Lineage (NCBI taxonomy): Bacteria > Pseudomonadati > Pseudomonadota > Betaproteobacteria > Burkholderiales > Burkholderiaceae > Cupriavidus > Cupriavidus sp. L7L. Next base: position 34,176 of record NZ_SMNY01000024.1, on the reverse strand, counting down.
CCTGGGCGGCACGGAGTATGACCTGGGCTCGATGCACAAGCGCCTCAAGCGCGCCGGCTTTGTCACGCACTCCCTGACGCTGCCGGGACACGGCACGCAACCCGAAGACCTGTGCGGCGTGCGCGCCGAGGACTGGCTCGAGGCGGTGCGCGCCAAATACCGCGAGATCATCGACCAGCATGAAACGCTGCACGTGATGGGCATGTGCATGGGCGCGCTGCTGGCGGTGGAAACGGTCAAGCGCGAGCAGCACACCAGGGGCCGGCTGGTGGCGCTGGCGCCGCCGGTCTATATCGACGGCTGGGCCACGCCGTGGTATCGCGGCCTGCGTCCGCTGCTGTACCGGATTCCAGGCGTTCCCAACCGGATGAAGGTGGAAGAGGAAGAGCCGTTCGGCATCAAGAACGAACAGCTGCGCGAGATCGTCAAGGCCAAGTTCGCGCGCGGCGAGAACTTCCACTACCAGTGGGTGCCGCTGGCGTGCATCCGCGAAGTCGATCGCTTGCGCGGCTACGTGCGCAAGGGGCTGCAGCGCATGCTGGTGCTGGAAGACAGCTACCACATGGTCTGCGTCGACAATGACCGCGAGCTGGTGGCGCGCAACGTGGTTGAATTTTTCGAGGCCAGCGTGGGCACGTCGCTAGGCATGGCGGGTGCGGAGCGCGACGATGCGCGCATGACGCCGGACCAGGTGACCGGGCTGCTGGCGGCGGCGCGCGCGGACCTGGAGCAGGGCGACCTTGCCGCACTGTATGCGCGCGGCAAGGGCGATTTTGCGTGGTTCCAGCCGGGCGCCAACCGGACCAGCGGGGTCTATCGTGGCGATCGTGGCCTGGCGCGGCTGCGCGAGTGGGCGGATGCGGGGCTGGCGTTCACCGCGTTCGGCGCGCCGGTGCTCAACACCGGCATGGCCGTGGTGCCTGCGACCTTGCGCAGCGGCACGCTGGCCTCGCAGGGCGTGCTGGCGTTTGCGCTGCGCGACGGCAAGCTGCTGGAGGGGCGGTGGTTCCCGGACGAAGTGGCGCTGGAAGATGCGTACTTCGGCGGCACGCCGGCGCTGCAAGGGCCAAGCCCGGCCGAAAAGGCCTTCGAGGCCGCCGCCGCGTTGTTGAAGACGCTGCGCCAGGCGCCCGACCACGACACCCTGCTGTCGCTCTATGCGCTCTACAAGCAAGGCAGCGCCGGCGACGCCAGCGGTGACCGCCCGGGCATGATGGACATGGTCGGGCGCGCCAAGTACGACGCCTGGGCCGCCCGGCGCGGCCTGCCGCGCGAGCAGGCCATGCGCGACTACGTGGCGCTGGTCAACCAGCTCAAGGCGGCGGAAACGCAATCCGCCTGAAGCCGGGTTGCGTAGCTGCCGCGATCAGCTGCCGCTGAACACCGGCGTGCGCTTGTCCAGGAAAGCCTGCACCGCCTCGCGGTGGTCGGCGGTCTGGTGCGACAGCGCCTGGAAGCCGGCCGACAATTCCAGCAGCGTGTCGAGGCGCGTGTGCATGGCCTCGCGCATCAGCCGCTTGGCCAGCCGCACCGCATGCGGCGGGTTGGCCGCGATGCGCCCGGCCAGCTCATATGCGGTCGGCAGCAGCGCCTCGGGCGCCACCACGCGCGACACCAGGTTCCATTCCAGCGCGGTCTTTGCATCGATCGCCTGCCCGGTAAAGGTCATCTCGGCGGCACGCGACAGCCCGATCACGCGCGGCAGCAGCCAGGCGCCGCCATCGCCCGGGATGATCCCGAGCTTGACGAATGATTCGGCGAACTGCGCGCGTTCCGAAGCGATGCGGATATCGCACATGCAGGTCAGGTCCAGGCCCGCGCCCATGGCGGCGCCGTTGACGGCGGCGATCACCGGCACTTCCAGGTTGAACAGCGCCAGCGGCAGGCGCTGGATGCCGCAGCGGTAGTCCTGCCGGATCTCCATGCCCGGCACCTGGCCCGAGGCCTGGCGTTCCATGTCCTTGATGTTGCCGCCCGACGAGAACGCCGTGCCGGCGCCGGTGATGACCACGGCGCGCACGCTGCGGTCGGCATGGATGCGCTCGATCGCGGCCAGGAACTCCGCCACCGCGGTGTTGCCGGTCAGCGGGTTGCGGCGCCCGGGCTCGTTCATCGTCAGCGTGACGATGTGGCCGTCCTGTTCGTAGAGGAGGAAGTTGCTCATGGTGGGTGTCTCCGGGGGGCATCGGGTTCAGTTGCTGCCGCCAAGGCTAAGTCAGCCGGGGCGGCCGCGTCCAATATTCATTTGTTGGCGGGCGATAGCGGGCATGTATCGATTGCCGGGGCGATTCTCGGGACTTCAGTATGTTATGCAGGGCGATGAATTCTTTCGTGCAGCCGGTAGCAGGCCACGCATGACTTGCGCAATACCCCCAGAATCCGGAAAGTAGGGGGCAGCCTGCCCGCTGCCTTGTTAATCCTGGATCCCTGCCCATGACAGTCGTCGTACTCGCGATGGACGGATCGCCCGACAGCGTTGCCGCCGCCCGCCGCCTGGCCAGCCGCCCGCTGCTGGCCGGGCCCTTGTCCGTGCATGTTGCCCATGTCTCGCCGGTGCTGGGCAGCCCCGGCCTGTCCCGGGCCGCGCAGGCGCGCGCGCCGGCCCGGGCCTGAGGCGGCGCCCATGGAACTGCCGCTGCTGCTCGCGCTGCCGCTGCTGGCCGCCGGACTGACCTGGGTGATCGGCATGCGCGCGCCGCGGCTGGTGGCGCCCGTCATCGTCGGCCTGCCGCTGGTCGCGCTGGTACTGCTACTGCAGCTGCGCGGCGCGGTCTTCGACCAGCCAGAGGACGGCCTTGCCTGGCGCGTGAGCTGGCTGCCTGCGCTCGGACTCGACCTGTCGCTGCGCCTGGACGGCCTGGCCTACCTGTTTGCGCTGCTGGTGGTCGGCGTGGGCCTGCTGGTGATCCTGTACGCGCGCTACTACCTGGCGCGCAATGCATCGGCGGTGCGCTTCTTCTGCCTGCTGCTGCTGTTCATGGCGGCCATGCTGGGCGTGGTGCTGGCCGGCAACCTGCTGTTGCTGGTGGTGTTCTGGGAGCTGACCAGCATCCTGTCGTTCCTGCTGATCGGCTTCTGGTCGTGGCGCGGCGATGCCCGCCAGGGCGCCCGCATGGCGCTGGCCGTCACCGGCGGCGGCGGGCTGGCGCTGCTGGCCGCGGTGCTGCTGCTGGGCCATATCTGCGGCAGCTTCGAACTGTCGGTGGTGCTGGCGCAGGCCGGCAACGTGCAGCGCCACCCGCTCTACATGCCGATGCTGGTGCTGATCCTGCTGGCGGTCTTTACCAAGTCGGCGCAGTTCCCGTTCAGCTTCTGGCTGCCGCAGGCGATGGCCGCGCCCACGCCGGTATCCGCGTACCTGCACTCCGCCACCATGGTCAAGGCCGGCGTGTTCCTGCTGGCGCGGCTGTACCCGGTGCTGGACGGGACCAACGGCTGGTTCTACCTGGTCAGCATGACGGGGCTGGCCACACTGATCTTCGGCGCGGCGATGGCGCTGCTGCAGCGCGACCTCAAGGGGCTGCTGGCGTATTCCACCATCAGCCACCTGGGACTGATCACGCTGCTGTTCGGGCTCGATACCCAGCTGAGCACGGTGGCGGCGATCTTCCACATCATCAACCACGCGGTGTTCAAGGCGTCGCTGTTCATGGCCGCCGGCATCATCGACCACGAGACCGGCACGCGCGACCTGGAACGGCTGCACGGGCTGGCGCGCTACATGCCGCATACGGCGGTGCTGGCGATCGTGGCGTCGCTGTCAATGGCGGGCGTGCCGCTGTTCAACGGCTTCCTCAGCAAGGAAATGTTCTTTGGCGAGACCCTGGCGCAGGGCCTGCTGGGCGAATTCAACTGGGTCATCCCGGCGGCGGCGACCATGGCCGGCGCGCTGACGATGGCGTATTCGCTGCGCTTTATCTACGGCGTGTTCTTTGGCGGCAGGCAGCCCGACGTTCCCAACTATCCGCCGCACGAGCCGCCGCGCTTCATGAAGGTGCCGGTGGAGTTCCTGGTCGTGATCTGCCTGGTGGTGGGACTGGTGCCGGCCTACACGGTAGGCACCCTGCTGGCGGCGGCGTCGCTGGCCACGCTGCGCGCGCCGCTGCCGCCGTACAGCCTGAACCTGTGGCATGGCGTCAACCTGCCGCTGCTGATGAGCCTGCTGTCCATGACCGGCGGCGCGGCGCTGTTCTTCCTGCGCCGCGATGCGCTGCGCCGCTGGCAGCAGTCGCTCGAGCACCTGAACGCGCGCCGCTCGTTCGAGAGCGGCATGCGCGCGCTGGAGCGCATTGCCACCGCGATCACGCGCGCGCTGGAGAGCGGCTCGTTGCCGGGCTATATCGCCTGGATGCTGCTGGCGCTGCTGGCGATTCCGGCGTGGTTCCTGGCCGATCTCGACACGCTCGCCGGCACCGTCCCGGCCGGCGCGCTCGACCCGATGGGCGCCGCGGCGCTGGCGATACTGGCGGTGCTGGCGCTTGCCGTAGTGGCCGCGCGCGGGCAGCGGCTGGCGGCGCTGGTGCTGCTCAGCGGCTGCGGGCTGATGGTGTCGCTGGTGTTCCTGCGCTTCTCGGCGCCGGACCTGGCGCTGACGCAGCTGTCGGTGGAAGTGGTGACGGTCTTGCTGCTGGTGCTGGCGTTGTTCTACCTGCCGCGCGAGACGGCCGAGCAGGGCGGCCCTGCGCGCCGCATCCGCGACGTGATGCTGGCACTGGGCGGCGGCACGCTGCTGGCGGTGGCAGCCTACGCGGTGATGACGCGCCCGTTCGACCCGGTATCGGCCTTCTATGTCGAGCAGGCGGTGCCGGGCGGCGGCGGCCACAACGTGGTCAACGTGCTGCTGGTGGACTTCCGCGGCTTCGATACCATGGGCGAGATCTGCGTGCTGCTGATCGCCGGCCTGGCGGTGCAGGCGCTGCTCAAGGGCATGCGCCTGCCGACGCCGTCGGCCGCGCCGGACGGGCTGCCGTGGACCAGCCAGGCGCATCCGCTGCTGCTGGCCATGCTGGCGCGGCTGATGCTGCCGCTGACGCTGCTGGTGGCGGTCTTTATCCTGCTGCGCGGGCACAACCTGCCCGGCGGCGGCTTTATCGCGGCGCTGGCCACGTCGGTGGCGCTGCTGCTGCAATACGTGGCCAACGGCGTACGCTGGACCGAAGCGCGCATCGCGCCGGACTACCGCGCCATTGCCGGCGCCGGCATCCTGCTGGGGGGGCTGACCGGCCTCGGCAGCCTGGCCTTCGGCTACCCGTTCCTGACGACGGCGTTCGGGCATTTCCACCTGCCGGGCATCGGCGAAATCGAACTGGCTACGGCCATGATCTTTGACCTTGGGGTGTTCTGCACCGTGACCGGGACCACGCTGGTCATCGTCTCGCACCTTGGGGTGCGCAACCTGCCGCCCGCGCGCGCTACGGAGGACGACTGATGGCCGCCCTCTATGCCGTGACGATCGGCATCCTGGCTGCCTGTGGCATCTACCTGCTGCTGCGCGAGCGCGTCTTCACCGTGGTGCTGGGCCTGACGCTGCTGTCGTATGCGGTCAGCCTGTTCCTGCTCGGCATGGGCCGCCTGTCGATCGGCCGGCCGCCGGTGATCGTGCCCGGCGCCAGCTACGCCGATCCGCTGCCGCAGGCGCTGGTGCTGACCGCCATCGTGATCGCGTTCGGCATGACGGCGTTTGCCGTGGTGCTGGCGCTGCGTTCGCTGGGACTGACCGGCAGCGACCATGTCGATGCCGCCGGCGAGCCGGAAGGCGCCCCGGTGCACGACCCGGACGGCGACGATGAAGCGCGGGGGCCACGCCCATGAACCACGCCGTGCTGCTCCCCATCCTGCTGCCGATGTTCGCCGGCGCGCTGCTGGCTGCGATGCCGGCGACGGCCTTGCGCGCGCAGCGCGCCGTGTGCGCGGTAGCGACACTGTTGCTGCTGCCGGTGGCCATCATGCTGATGCAGCACGCGGCAGGCGGCGCCATCGAGGTCTATGCGATGGGCAACTGGGCCGCGCCGTTCGGCATCGTGCTGCAGCTGGACCGCACCGGCGCCATGATGCTGGCGCTGACCGCGGTGCTGGCCGTCGCGGCGCTGGCCGCGGCAGGCGACGGCACCGCGCGCCAGGGCCGGCATTTCCACGCGCTGTTCCAGTTCCAGCTGATGGGCCTCAACGGCGCCTTCCTGACTGGCGACCTGTTCAACCTGTTCGTCTTCTTCGAGATCCTGCTGATCGCCTCCTACGCGCTGCTAGTGCACGGCGCCGGGCGCGCGCGCATCGGCGCCGGGTTCCATTACGTGATCCTGAACCTGGTGGCGTCGTCGTTCTTCCTGGTGGCGATCGGCGTGCTGTACGGGCTCGGCGGCACGCTCAACATGGCGCACCTGGGCTTGCGGCTGGCCGGCCTGCCGGCGCAGGACCTGCCGCTCGCGGTAGCGGCCGGCGTCATGCTGATGCTCGTGTTCGCGCTCAAGGCGGCGCTGTTCCCGCTGTACTTCTGGCTGCCGCGCGCCTACGCCAGCGCCACCGGCCCGGTCGCCGCGCTGTTCGCCATCATGACCAAGGTGGGCATCTACGCCATGCTGCGCTGTGCCGCGCTGCTGTTCGGCGGCGCGCAGGACTTGCTGGGGCCATTCCTGGATGACTGGGTGTTTCCGCTGGCGCTGGTGACGCTGGCGATCGGCGGCATCGGCGCGGTGGCCGCCCGCACGCTGCGCGCGATGACGAGCTACCTGGTGGTAGCGTCGGTGGGCTTGCTGTCGGCATGCGTGGCGATGCAGACGCAAGCCGGCTGGGCCGCCGCGCTGTACTACCTGCCCAGCACCACGCTGTGCACGGCGGGGCTGTTCCTGCTGGCCGATGCGCTGGAGCCGGATCCCGCGCACGACGGCGCGCCGCCGGTGGCCTCGCGGCTGGCCGGGGTGCTGTACCTGGTCGGCGTGCTCGCGGCGGTGGGCCTGCCGCCGCTGTCGGGTTTCCTGGGCAAGGCCATGATCCTGCGCGCGACCCCGGCGCCGTGGATGCCGGCGCTGTGGCCGGTGGTGCTGCTGTCGAGCCTGCTGCTGCTGATCGCGGTGTCGCGCACCGGCACGCGGCTGCTGTGGCGCCTGCCGCATGAGGCGGCGCAGGTTCCGGAAGGCGCCGAGCATCTCGACGAGGACCATCCCAGCCCCGCGCGCGCCCGCGTGCGGCCGGACCCGCGCAAGCTGGCCTGCTGCGCACTGCTGCTGGCGGGCAACGTCGCGCTGACCGTGTACGCGCGGCCGGCCACCGAATATATGGCGGACGCCGCCGCGCAGCTGCTGGACCGCGCGGCCTACATGCGGGCCGTGCTGCCCGCGCAGAAGGAGTAGGCCATGCTGCACCGCCTGCTGCCGCATCCCTGGCTCAGCCTGATCCTGCTGCTGATGTGGCTGATGCTGGCCAACAGCATCGCCCCCGGGCATTGGCTGCTGGGCGCGCTGCTCGGCTGGGCCATCGGCCGGCTGGCCGACCGCTGGCTGGTGCTAAGCGCGTTCCGGCTGTCGCGTCCCGACCTGATCCTGCGCCTGAGCATCCATGTGCTGATCGACATCGTCATGGCCAATATCGAAGTGGCGATCCTGGTGCTGGGCCGCACCGCGCGGTTGCGGCCGGCCTTTATCGTGGTGCCGCTGGATGTGGAGCACGAACTGGCCACCACGGCGCTGATCAGCATCGTCTCGCTGAGCCCCGGCACGCTGTGCGCAGAACTGAGCGACGACCGGCGCGCGCTGCTGGTCCATGTGCTCGACCTGGAAGAAGAAGCGGCGCTGGTCGAACGCATCAAGTCGCGCTATGAAATCCCGCTGAAGGAGATCTTCCAATGCTTGCCATCGTGATACCGGTGTGCCTGGCCATCCTCGGGCTGGCTTTCCTGCTGACCTTCGCGCGGCTGCTGCGCGGACCCAGCCTGCCGGACCGCATCGTGGCGCTCGATACGCTCAATATCAACGCCATCGCGCTGATTGTGCTGCTGGGCATCAGGCTCGATTCGGCGATGTTCTTCGAGGCGGCGCTGCTGATCGCGGTGATGGGCTTCGTCGGCACGGTGGCGCTGGCCAAGTACCTGCAGCGCGGCGACATCATCGAATACTGAGGAGCCATGGCCATGCTGCATCCCGTTGCGGAGTTCGTTGTCTGCGCGCTGCTTGTGACCGGCAGCGTATTCATGCTGGTGGGGGCGATCGGGCTGTTCCGCCTGCCGGATTTCTTCATGCGGCTGCACGGGCCCACCAAGTCGACCACGCTGGGCGTGGGCGGGGTGGTGCTGGCGTCGGTGGCGTATTTCAGCTTCCGCGGCAATGCCAGCCTGCATGAGCTGCTGGTAACCGCATTTCTGTTCCTGACCGCGCCGATCAGTGCGCACATGCTGTCCAAGGCCGCGTTGCAGCGCCAGCTGCCGGTGGACCCGCGCACGCGTGGCAGCGGCTGGATGCCGCGCATCCGCGACTGATGGCCTTCAGGCGTTCTGCAGCAGGCGCATCAGGCGCTGCGCGTCGAACGGCGCCTTGACCTTCTTGTCGTTGTCGAAATAGCAATAGACGTCGCGGTGCGCCGCCTTGCGCGGCCGCCTGGGCGAGATCCGCTGCGCATCGGCCGGTTCGTGGCCGCTGGCCCATTTTTCCAGCCGCGCGGCCCAGCGGTGCAGCGCCTTGTCGGAGTAGCTGCCACCGTATAACGTCTGGCTGCCGTGCAGCCGCAGGTAGAGGAAATTGCTGGTGATGTCTTCGGCGTAGGGCCAGTCGGCGACGGCGTCGGAGATCACCAGCGCCACGCGGTGGCGTCGCAGCAGCGCCGGGAATTCGGGCGTACAGAAGCTGTCGTGCCGGATCTCCACCGCGTGCCGGATCCGGCGCCGGCGCCGCGTCTCGCACCAGGGTTGTTTGACCCGGCTGTCATGCTCGCGCGCCAGTTCGCGCGCGCTGTGGGTGTCATGCGGCAGCAGGGCAAGGAAGCGCTCCATCCGCTCGGGATCGAAGGCAAAGCTGGGCGGAAACTGCCACAGCATCGGGCCCAGCTTTTCCTCCAGCGCCAGCACGCCGGACGCCAGGAAGTTGGCCATGGCCGGGCGCGCCTTGTCGTCGCGGACGCGCAGCATGTGCGTCAGGTAGCGCGATCCCTTGACGCTGAAGACAAAATCGTCGGGCGTGGCGTCGTACCACGCGCGATAGCTGCGCAACGTCTGCAGCGCGTAGTGCGAGCCGTTGATCTCGATGGAATCGACCGCGCGCGAGGCGAACTCCAGCTCGCGCCGTTGCGCCAGCCCCTTGGGATAGAACACGCCGCGCCACCCGTCGTAGCGCCAGCCCGAGATGCCGATCCGGATCATTGCCTTGCCTGCGAGTGCCCTGTATTTTTTTCCAATATGCACGCCACGCACGGCGCGCAGGCCTTGCCAATGCCTACAGGAGGAAAAGTTCCATGACTGCCACGCAAGTTTCGCGCCTTGATGCCTGCGCCTACCTGCTGCACCTGCTGCTGCAGCGCGCCGAGGCCAGCCAGCCCGGCTTCCTGGAAGACCTGATCCGGGGCGTTGCCGCCGACCGCGCCGGCATGCCCGAGGTGCCGGACCGGGAACACGCGCTGCCGGTATTCGACGAAGTACTGCGCATGCTCGAATTCGCCAACGCACAGATGAAGGAAGCGCAGGCACTGGGACGGCCCTGACGACGTTGCGCCACGGCAGGCAGCGCCGTCTGGTTTACTTTCGCGGCCAGGTGTCCTACACACACTGAGGCGATCCCGGCTTCCAGCGCGCCGGGCAAGGGGACTTCCATGGCTTTGCCGAATGCCGACCAGCCGAATGCCGACCAGCCGAATGCCGACCAGCCGAATGCCGACCACCCGAATTTCGACCACATTTTTGCGGGTGCGATTCCCGACGTATACGCGTCGCTGATGGTGCCGATGATCTTTGCGCCCTATGCCGCCGACCTGGCCGAACGCATCACCGCGCTGCAACCGCGCCGGGTGCTGGAACTGGCTGCCGGCACCGGCGTGCTCACGCGCGAACTGGCGCGCCGGCTCGCGCCCGACGCCATCATCGTCGCCACCGACCTCAATGCGCCGATGCTGGCGCGGGCCCAGGCCGAGGGCACGGAGCGCCCCGTGACCTGGCGGGAGGCCGACGCGATGGCGCTGCCGTTCGGCGATGCCAGCTTCGACCTGGTGGCTTGCCAGTTCGGCGTGATGTTCTTCCCGGACAAGGCCAAGGCCTTCGCCGAGGCGCGCCGCGTGCTGGTGCCGGGCGGGACGCTGGCGTTCAACGTTTGGGACCGGATCGAATTCAACGCCTTCGCCCGCGATGTCACGGCGGCGCTGGCGCGCCTGTTCCCCGAATCGCCGCCGGATTTCATGGTGCGCACGCCACACGGCTATCACAGCCAGGTGGCGATCGAGCAGGACTTGCGCCAGGGCGGCTTTACCGCGCCGCCGCTGTTCGAGACCGTCACCGCCACCAGCCGCGCCGATGACGCCCGCATCCCCGCGGTGGCGTACTGCCAGGGCACGCCGCTGCGCGCGGACCTGGAGCGGCGCGGTCCCGACGCGCTGGCGCGGGCGACCGAGGCGTGCGCACGGGCGTTGGTGGCGGCATATGGGGACGGTCCGGTCTCCGGCCCGATGCAGGCGCACGTGGTGATGGCCGGCGCCGGCGCGTGACGGATGTCCGGGCATGGCGCCAGCGGCAAGCGCGCCATCGGTCCGCCCGTCAGGCCACGCGCCAGGCCACGCGCCGGGCTGCCGGAAAACGGCTTATTCCCTACACTGGATTGATACGGATCACCGCCCGCAGCACGGAGCCTGGCACACCCGCATGGCGCGCCAGGGAGGGAGCCTCGGATGCAGCCGGACCAGCCAGACCACAAACCCGTGTCGCTTGCCCTGCAGGGCGGCGGCATGCACGGCGCCTTCACCTGGGGCGTGCTCGACCGCCTGCTGGAGGACGGCAGGCTGGTGATCGAAGGCGTCAGCGCCACCAGCGCCGGCGCCATGAACGGCGCGGTGCTGGCCTATGGGCTGCTGCAAGGCGGCAGCGCCGGCGCGCGCGAGGCCTTGCATTCGTTCTGGCTGGCGATCTCGAACTCGGCCCAGCGCTACAGCCCGTTCCGCTGGATGCCCTGGTTCAAGACCGGCCATACGCTGGGGCTGAACCATTCGCCCCTGTACGCCATGGCCGACATTGCGCTGCGCCTGCTGTCGCCGTACCAGTTCAATCCCAACAACCTGAACCCGCTGCGCGAAGTGCTCGGCACACAGGTGGACTTCGCCGCGCTGCGCGAGCATTGCCCGATCCAGCTCTACCTGTGCGCGACCAATATCGAGACCGGCCGCATACGCATCTTCCCGCCGGAGGAACTGAGCATCGATGCCGTGCTGGCGTCGGCCTGCGTTCCCACGCTGTTCCAGGCGGTGTGCATCGATGGCCAGTACTACTGGGACGGCGGCTATGTCGGCAACCCGGCGATCTTTCCGCTGATCTACCACTGCCAGACCCGCGACGTGGTCATCGTCCATATCAACCCCATCGTGCGCCGCGGCGTGCCGACCTCGGCGGCGGATATCCTCAACCGCGTCAATGAACTCAGCTTCAACTCATCGCTGATGCGCGAGATGCGCGCCATTGCCTTTGTCACGTCGCTGATCCAGCAGGGCAAGGTGGACGGGCGCGAGATGAAGGAGATGTGGATCCACTCGATCCGCTCCGACGAAACCATGGCGGCGCTCGGCGTGTCGACCAAGTACAACGCCGACTGGGGCTTCCTGTGCGCACTGCGCGACCAGGGCAGGGCGCAGGCCACGGCCTGGCTGGCGCAGCACTACGACAGCGTCGGCCGGCGCTCCAGCATCGACATCAGCGGCGAATTCCTGTGAGGCCGGGAGGGCCCGGCTGCGCCAGCCGCCACGCCAGGTTGCCGCGCGCGCGCGCCTCGTAGCGCGCGTGGAACAGCTCGGTGTGGAAGATGCGCGGGCTGTCCAGCAGCGCGCGCAGGAAGGCACGCTCGGCGGCGTCGTAGGCCTGGTCGTCGAGGTCGGTGCGCTCGGCGCGCAGGCAGGCGCCGTTATGGCGGAAGCGCCTCCGGCCGCAGCCCAGCGCGGCCAGGTCGATATCCGCGGTAAAGCGGCCCGCCGTGCTGGCAGGAATGCCGTCGTGGACGGTTTCCAGCACCAGTGCGGCGATCCGGCCGGCCGTGGCCATGCCGGTCCCCCATTGCCGGATCCAGCCGGCGCTGCGCGCCTCGTTGTCGGTCGCACCGGGCACATAGATCACGTCATGGCACCACAGCGCCAGTTCCACCGCATCGGCATCGGCCGTGTCGATGCTGCTGCGTGCCCAGTCCAGGTCGCGCAGGCAGCGGCGGATGTGGTCGAGGGTGTGGTAATGGCGGCCCGGCTCGCCATAGCGGCCGGCAAGGTCGGCATAGGCGTCGCGCGCATGCGCGCCGCCCGCGCGCGTCCACACGGCATGGAAGCGGTCCTCGAGCTGGCGGGCCTGGAGCGGAGTCATTGGCGCACAGGGGTTGTGGTGTCGCTGGCAGTGCCGGATACTTCGCCTTCCAGCTGCGCCAGCAACGCTGCGGCCTCCTGCTGGTCGGCGGTGTCGGCGCCTTCGGTCAGCGGGGCCAGGTACCGGGCCAGCGTCTCGCGCGCCATTTCGGCCTTGCCTTGCGCGCGCCACAGCCTGGCCAGGCTGCGCGCGGCGCGCAGCGCCAGCAGCCGGGCGCCTTGCTCGCCGGCGATGCCGAGCGCCCGGTGGAAGCAGGCTTCCGCTTCCTCGAGTCCGGGCGGCTGCATCCGGCACAGCATGTCGCCGCGCAGCCGCCACAGCGTGGCTTCGTCCAGCCGCTCGCCGGTCTTTTCCGCCAGTGCCAGCCCGCGCGCTATCGCTTCCTGCGCGGCTTCCGGCTGTCCGGCCTTGCAACAGGCATCGGCCAGCAGCGACAGCAGGTTGGGCGTGCCGAGCACGGCGCCGGTGCCTTCGTAGGAAGCCAGGCCATGGCGGATCCGGGCGATCCCCGCCTCGGCCTCGCCAAGTTCGGCCATCGCCCAGCCTTGCACGACGGTTCCCCACGCGAGGTAGATCGGGAAACCCTGTTCGCCCGAAATCGCGATTGCTGCCTCCGCATACTCGCGTGCCAGCTTCGCTTCGCGCCGGCACTGGTGCACTTCCGCGGCGAAGACCAGGCACAGCGCCAGGTTGTAGGCATCGGGCCGCGCGCGCGCCATCACCAGTGCTTCCTGGCACAGCGCGCGGGCATGGTCGGGACAGCCGAGGTACCACAGGATCCAGCCCAGCGTGCTGGTCGCGTGCACGGCCGGGTCGCGCCCGTAGCCCATCAGGAAGTCGTAAGCCTGCGAATCGGGGTGGGGCAGGCCGATCACCGTCTCCATATGCGAGCGCGCGGCGTCGAGCTTGCCCAGCCGGAACAGCGTGGCGCCCAGCACGCGATGGCCTTCGGCCAGTTGCTTGGGCCGCTGCGACTGCAGCGCCAGGCCGAGCAGCCGCTTGCCCAGCGGCAGCGCCACCTGGTATTGCGCGCGCAGCTGGTAGAAGGCCCACAGGCCGAGCTGCGCGGAAAAGACGTAGGGGGTCTGACGGCCCTGTTCGCACAGCGCCAGCGCGCGCCGGTAGTTGGCCTCGACTTCCTGCGACGCCTGCCCGCGCGCGGCCATCAGCGCCGGCCCCAGCGTCAGCAGCAGCGTCAGTTCCTGGCGCGCGCGCTCGGCGGTATCGGGCTGGCGCTTGAGCAGCTCGATGGCGGCGCTCAGGTGCCGGATCGCCTCGGCCTGCGCCGAGCGCTGCAGCGCCTGCTGGCCGGCGCAGTGCAGGTATTCGACCGCCTTGGGCACATTGCCGCTGAGGCTGTAGTGGTGCGCCAGCTCGCTGCAATAGTCCTTGAGCCGGCCCTGGAACAAGTCTTCGATCGCCCGCGCCGTGGCTTCATGCAAGGCGCTGCGGCGTTCGGTCAGCAGCGAGTTGCCCGCGACTTCCTGGGTCAGCGCGTGCTTGAAGACGTACTCGACCTCCGGGAATGCCGGGCGTTCATGGATGAAGTCCGCGGCCTGCAGGTCGGCCAGCAGCGGATGCAGCCTGTCGTCCTCGAGCCCCGCCACGCGCAGCACCAGGCTTTGCGGGAATTCCTTGCCGATCACCGCCAGCGTCTGCAGCAGTTCTTTCTGCGCCAGCGGCAGCCGGTCGATACGCGCGGCCAGCACGCCCTGGACCGTGGTCGGGATATGGAGCAGGGCCGGCGCCTGCTCGATGTGGTAGCAGCCGGGCTGGCCCAGCAGCGCGCCTTCCTCGGACAGGGTCTGGACCACTTCCTCCATGAAGAACGGGTTGCCTTCGGTCTTGTCGAGGATCAGCCGCTTCAGCGGCACCAGGCTCTGGTCGTCGCCCAGCAAAGCGGTCAGCAGGCCCTGCGCCTCGGCCGGGCCCAGCGGCTGCAGCCGCAGCTGCGAGTAATGCGGCCCCGCGTCCCAGCGATGGGTGTATTCGGGCCGGTAGTTGACCAGCAGCACCATGCGCGCGGCGGGCACATGGTCGACCATCATGTTGAGGAAGGCTTCGGTCTCGCCGTCGAGCCATTGCAGGTCTTCGAAGATCAGCATCAGCGGCTGGTTGGCGCTCTCGCGCACCAGCAGCCGGGCGATCGCGTCAAAGGTGCGCTGGCGCCGGATCGACGGATCCATGGTCGGCAGCGGCGAACCCGGTTCGGTGGTGCCGAGCAGGTAGAGCAGGTAGGGCAGGTTATCTTCCAGCGAACGGTCGAGCGTCAGCAGCCGGCCCGTCACCTTCTCGCGGCAGGCGCGGTCGCCGTCCTGCGCGGTGATCTGGAAGTAGTTCTTCAGCAGTTCGATCAGCGGCAGGTAGGCAAAAGCCTTGCCGTGCGAGACCGAGAACGTCTCCAGCGCCAGGCAGCCCTGTTGCGAGCGGGTCTTGAACTCATGGAACAACCGCGACTTGCCGACGCCCGCTTCGCCGACCACGGCGACAATGCGCCCGCTGCCCGCCTTGGCGTGCTCCAGCGCCTCATGCAGATGCTCCAGTTCCTGCTGCCGCCCGACGAAGCGCGCCAGCCCGCGGTGCGCCGCCACCTGCAGCCGCGTGCGCAACGCGCCCAGGCCCACCACCTCGTACACCGCCAGCGGCTCGCGCACGCCCTTGACATGGGTGGTGCCCAGCGCCGTGAACTCGAAATAGCCCTCGGCGAGCTTGTGGGTGGATTCGCTGACCAGGATCGATGCCGGGGTGGCAATCCCTTCCATGCGCGAGGCAATGTGGATGGTGTGGCCGACCGGATCGTAATCGGTATGCAGGTCGTCCTTGCGGATCGATCGCACCACCACCTCGCCGGTATGGATGCCGATGCGGATCTGCAGCGGGATGCCTTGCTCCAGCCGGACCCGGTCGCTGTGGCGATGCATCGCGCCCTGCATCCGCAGCGCGGCGTACAACGCGCGCAGGGCATGGTCCTCGTGCGCGATCGGCGCGCCGAACAGCGCCAGGATGCCGTCGCCGAGGAACTTGGCGACATAGCCTTCGTAGTGGTGGACCGCCTCCATCATCAGCGTCACGACCGGGTCGATCAGGCGGCGCGAGTCTTCCGGGTCCATGTCCTGCGTCAGCGCGGTCGAGCCGGCCATGTCAGCGAACAGGGCGGTGATGGTCTTGCGCTCGCCGGCGGCCTCGCCGCGGGCTTCCATCGCGGCCTGTTCGGCCAGGATGCGCTCGGCGAGGTGGGGCGGGGTGTAGTGGACGGGGGCGGTCGCCGGCGGCCGGGGCGGCTGGGGCTGCTGGGGCGCGGGTTGGGGCACAGGTCGCGGCGCGGCTGTATCGCCCAGGGAAACACCGCAGGCGCGGCAGAACTTGGCCGCTGGCGTGGCTTCAGCGCCACACTGTGGGCAAATGCGGGCAAGCCTTGCCCCGCACTCCTCGCAGAAGTTGGCGCCCGCAAGGTTCGCGAAGCCGCAATGCGTGCAGCGCATTTCGCCTCCTGACCGGACCGGGTCATGCCGACCCGCCTGTTCAGACTATTAGAGGCAGATTTGGGCGGCGTGGCAAGGTGAGGGCGGTGGTGGCGCGGTGGTGGCGATACAGGGCCGGCTTCGGCACAATGCAGGGCCAGCCATGTGCCGCGGGCACGGTATCCGCTTGAGGAGAACCGCCATGAAAAAGAGCGAAGCGCAGGACAGCAGCCAGGACAGCATTCCGGCTTCCGAGCTGATCGATGCCAGGATCCGCGAGCTCGACGACTGGCGCGGCCAGATGCTCGGCCGGCTGCGCGCGCTGGTCAGGGAAGCCGACCCCGAAGTCGTCGAGGAATGGAAATGGCGCGGCGTCCCGGTCTGGTCGCACGACGGCATCATTTGCACCGGCGAGACCTACAAGAACGTCGTCAAGATGACCTTCGCCAGGGGCGCCGCGCTGGACGATCCCGCCGGCCTGTTCAACGCCAGCCTGGAGGGCAACACCCGGCGCGCCATCGATTTCCAGGAAGGCGACAAGATCGACGAGAAAGCGCTGAAGACACTGGTCCGCGCCGCCGTGGCGCTGAACCAGTTCACGCGCAGGCGCTAGCCTCAGGCAGCAAGGCGCCGCTGCTGCCGGCGCATGCCGTCGAAGATCGCATCGGCCAGGTCCAGGGGGAATTCCGGCGGCAGCGCGGAAGCGGCGGCGTCGATGGCCCGGCCGGTCTGCGACACGACCTCGTCGAGCATCGACCCGACGTCGTCGGGCGAGAAGCCGATGCGCTGTCCCTGGGCAAACCAGTGTCGCCGCTGGATCTCCTGGATGGCGTAGTGCGAATTCTTGCCGTGCAACGCCATCGCCAGCCGGGCCCGTTGCGGCGCCACCTGGTTCTTGCCCCTGCCGATGATCGGATGCGCCGACAGGATGTCGTACAGCGGCGTCGCTTCATAGCGGCTGCCCGGCAGATGGCTGATGCTGAAGTTCTTGCCATGGCCATCAGTGGCGGCAAGCAGCCAGAAGACGATCTGCGCGAGGAAGAAGTTGCGGCGATCGGCCAGCGCCGAGCGCGAGCCGGAGAGGATGTCGGCGATCTGCTGGATGCCGGGCCCGCCGTCCGACTCGTACTTCTGCAATGCCGACGTCCCGGTGGCCTGGCACATGTCTTCCTGCGGCAGGCGCAGCAGCCAGGAACCGTCGGCCGAAGGCTTGCGGTCGAAGCGTTCGACCACCAGTGCCTTGACATCCCCGAAGCGCGCGATCTCGCAGGCAGCGACCGGCAGGCCAAAGGCGGCGACGATCCTGGCGCAGAGCCATTCGTTTTCCACCGAGGTCCGCATGTCGGCGCGCATATTGCCCACCAGTCCCATCGGCAGCTTGAAGATATGCGTGGTAGGCGTACTGCCTTGCGGCAACAGCCAGTGCCCGCCCCAGCGCAGCAGCGCGGTCTTCTCCTGCGCGCCGGCGATGGACAGGCGCAGGTCATCGATGGGCTCGCGCAGCCCGAGCACGGGCTCGGCCGTGGCCTCATGCAGCAGGGTGGCGATCTCGGTCTCCGACAGCGGGCGGCCCTGGACGCGCTTCAACGCCGTCGGTGCCTCCTGCGGCGGCAGCATCTGGAGGGCGCCGGCACAGTCGCGGCCGAGCTTGGCCAGCAGCGCGAAGGCGTCGGTCCCGCCGGTCCGGTACCGGGCCGCGATGCGCCGCCTGATGGCATCGCTGTCGGGCAGCAGGTTGTCGAAATAGTTGGCGACGACGGGCCCGCGGTGTGGCTGGTTGCCCGGCGTAAAGGGCAATGACAGGGACAGCGGCCGGCCTTGCGGGTCGGCAATCCAGTCCTCGCGATAGGCCAGCCGGTCGCCGGCGGGCGTGGTTTCCCAGTGACCCACCGGCAACCCGTTCATCCACAGATCGAGACGCTTCGCCTGCGTGCCGCGCGCCATGGCTACCAATCCTCCCGCTGTGGCCTGGTGCTCTTGCGGGCGGCGCGGCTTGCCTTGCCGCCAGCGGGCTTTTTCGGCTGTTCCGTTGTTGCCTTGCGGGCAGCCTTGCTTGCCGGCAGGGAGGCGGGACTTGTCTCTTGCACAGGTTCCGGCTGCACCTGGGACACCTGGGAATCCGGGGCAGGGGACAGTACCATCTCCACGCCGAGCACGCGCAGTGCCTTGAACAGCCGCTCGACGCTGGCCGCGGCGGGGTTGGCTTCCAGCTCGGCGTAGGTCTGCTGCCTGACGCCCAGGTAAGCCGCCATCCTGGCCTGCGTCAGGCCCCTGGACTTCCTGAAGCCCTGCAGGATCGGCCGCAGCTGGGTGAGGGTATGGATGGGATATTGCATGGCGCCGCCTGCCGTCCCGGATGGCAGGCCATGGGTTGCTGATAACGTACAGGATATAGCCTGTTTTGATGTTTTACAAGATGTAGCCTGTATCTTGAAAATACAGGATTTGGCCTGTGTATTGTGAAAACAGGGAATCGCCTGTGTGGCCCAGGGGTAGAACCCATGCACGGCGTTATCGTTGGACAAAAAAAACGCCAACCCGTTATGGGTTGGCGTTTTGCCTGGGGGTATGACCGGTATCAGAACTGGTTCATGGTGTTGTCCTTACCCGCAGCTTTCAGGGCCGCTTCGCCGCTGAAATACTCCTTGTGGTCGTCACCGATGTCCGAGCCGGACATGTTCTGGTGCTTGACGCAGGCGATGCCCTGACGGATTTCCTTGCGCTGCACGCCAGCCACATAACCCAGCATGCCCTGGTCGCCGAAGTATTCCTTGGCCAGGTTGTCGGTCGACAGTGCGGCGGTGTGGTAGGTCGGCAGCGTGATCAGGTGGTGGAAAATGCCGGCTTCGCGCGACGCGTCTGCCTGGAAGGTGCGGATCTTTTCGTCGGCGAGCTTCGCCAGTTCGCTGTCATCGTATTCCACGCTCATCAGCTGGCTGCGATCGTAGGCCGACACATCCTTGCCCGCGGCCTTCATCGCGTCATACGCCTGCTGGCGGAAGTTCAGGGTCCAGTTGAACGACGGGCTGTTGTTGTAAACCAGCTTGGCGTTCGGGATGACCTTGCGAATCTCGCTGACCATGCCGCCGATCTGGGCGATATGCGGCTTTTCGGTTTCGATCCACAGCAGGTCGGCGCCGTTCTGCAGGGCGGTGACGCAATCCAGCACGCAGCGCGCTTCGCCCGTGCCGGCGCGGAACTGGAACAGGTTGCTCGGCAGGCGCTTGGGACGCAGCAGCTTGCCGTCGCGCTTGATGATGACATCACCGTTGCCCAGTTGGTCGGCCGACAGTTCGTCGCAATCGAGGAAGGAGTTGTATTGGTCGCCCAGGTCGCCCGGCGTGTGGGTCACGGCGATCTGCTTGGTCAGGCCGGCACCCAGCGAGTCGGTACGGGCCACGATGATGCCGTCGTCCACGCCCAGTTCCAGGAAGGCGTAGCGGATGGCGCGGATCTTGGCCAGGAAGTCCTCGTGCGGCACGGTGACTTTGCCATCCTGGTGGCCGCATTGCTTCTCGTCGGACACCTGGTTCTCGATCTGGATGCAGCATGCACCCGCTTCGATGAACTGCTTGGCCAGCAGGTAAGTGGCTTCGGCGTTGCCGAAACCCGCGTCGATGTCGGCGATGATGGGCACGACGTGGGTGACGTGATTGTCGATTTTCGCCTGGATGGCGGCCTTGGCAGCGCCTTGGGCAGCATCCAGCTCGCGGAACAGGCCGCCCAGTTCACGGGCGTCGGCCTGGCGCAGGAAGGTGTACAGCTCGCGGATCAACGCGCTGACAGAGGTCTTTTCGTGCATCGACTGGTCCGGCAGCGGGCCGAACTCGGAGCGCAGCGCGGCCACCATCCAGCCGGACAGGTACAGGTAGCGGCGCTCGGTGCTGTTGAAGTGCTTCTTGATGGAGATCATCTTCTGCTGGCCGATGAAGCCGTGCCAGCAGCCCAGCGACTGGGTGTACTTGGACGAGTCCGCATCGTAGGCGGCCATGTCGGCGCGCATGATTTTGGCGGTGTACTTGGCGATGTCCAGGCCCGTCTTGAACTTGTTCTGGGCACGCATGCGGGCAGCATACTCGGGATTGATGGCATTCCACGCGCTGCCGTTGTTCTCTTTCAAAGCAGCAACTGCCTTGATGTCGTCTTGATACTGGGCCATGTGAATTTCCTAGAGGTAGGGAGCGTTTGAAAAGTGTCGCTACGGATGTCGAAGCAAGCAGCGTGGACTTATTGTAGGGCGTTCCTGGTGCGTTGCGGCGAGGTCTTATATAAGACATAAGAGTTAGTTTTTCTTTATTTTTCAATGAGATAGGAGGTAAATTTTGCGATGTGGAACGGCTTTTCAAGCAACGAAAAGCAATGCTGTGAAAAGCTGGACTGGATTCCACTATGTGAAATCAACTTTCAGTTCACGCATTCGGACCACCAGAGTGGTGGCACGCTGGCCAAGTACGACATTAGAAAAAACGGCTAACATCACATGTCCAGCCGGTTTTGAAAGGTCGTCGCTTCCGCTAAATTCAAATGTCGGTGCGGGCGTGCTTTTTGTGCGGGGTTGGAGGCTTTTGCGGGGTGGTGGTGGGGCGGTGGTGCTGGCCTGACGTGGCAGAGTTGGGCCCAGGGTGGGGCGGTTGATTGGCGGTGGGCAAAGTTAAAATGTCCGCCTTCTGCTGGATTGGGGGGGCCGCAGCGAGCGCGCGCTCCAGATCGAGCCGGTTGATCAGACGCTGCCGCTTGACGTTCAGCGGCGCGCGATGGGGCCGGGCTGGTTCGCCTTGCAGCGTGCGCGACGGCCCCGCCTGCTGCCGACTGTCGCGCTGCGCCTGCACCTGCGCGGCGATCGCCAGCACGTGCCCCAGGCGCTTGTTCTCGACAATGGCGCCCTGGTCGATCTCGCCCAGCCGGTCATAGGTGGTGTAGGGCAGGGACGCGCCCTCGGCCCACAGCTCGATCCGACCGTCCGGGTACTCGGCCACCTCGACATAGCGATGGATCAGGCGCCGATGCTCGGGCCGGTCCTCGAGCAAATACCTCACCTTGTCGTACTGCAGCGTGAGGCTGGCCGACACCTTGCGCCACTCGCGCCAGCTGAAGATGCGCGCCAGGTCCTCGTCGCCGCGCAGCGGCCGGTGCGCATCGAAGTCGCGCTTGGGCACCTTGGCAAAGCGCGCGTTGAAGTCGGCCATGAAATGCGGGGCAAAGGCGTTGGCGGCGGCCATCGTGCTGATGCCGCGCAGCCGCAGCTCCTTGACCAGCCGGTCCTGCAGCGTGCCGTTCATGCGCTCGACCCGGCCCTTGGCCGGGCTCGAATTGGCGCACACGATGTCGATATTCAGCTCGAACAGCGCGCGCCCGAACTGGGTGTAGCCGCGGCCCTCGGCGCTGTCCCGGGCATTGACCCGGAAGATGCTGGCCTTGTCGCTGTAGAACGTCATCGGCTTGCCGTGGCGCTCGACATAGGCGCGCGTGGCGCTGAAATACGCCGGCGTGGACTCGGTCGGCACGAACAAAAGCTGCATCAGCCGCCCGGTCGCGTCATCGACAAACACGAGCAGCGTGCACGCCGGCGCCCGCTCCTCGAACCAGGCATGGTCGCTGCCATCGATCTGGACCAGCTCGCCCAGGCAGGCGCGACGGTTCCGCGGCTGGTGCACCTTGGGCGGGCGCAGCTTCCTGGGTACCCAGAACCCGGCATCGATCATGATCCGGCGCACGGTCTCCGTGGCCAGGTCGATGCCATGGCGCTCGCGCAGCTTCTCGGCCGCCAGGGTCGGGCCGAAGTCAGCGTAGCTGTCGCGGATCAGGCCGCGCACGCGGGATTCGAGCCCGGGCGGCAACTGCCGGTTGCTGTCCCGGCCACGCTTGCGCGAGCCCAGGCCACTCGGACCATCCTCGCGGTAGCGCAGCGCTATTCGTTCCACCTGACGCCGCGACAAGCCGAGCTTCTCGGCGGCGCGCCAGACCGGCAGGCCATGTTCGACCACGGCCTGGATCACCTTGAGTCGGTCGAGTTCGCGCATCGTCATCGTGATGGTCTCGGGCATCGACATGGCTGGGGCCTCCGGTCCTGGACAGACACGAAAGCCGCCAGCATGCCAGCCGTGGCTAGGGGTGCGACATTTCTATTTGGCTCAGATGCGACATTACTATTTGGGGCCAACATCACAAAAACGCATAATGTATATTATGTTAAATCACAGTTGCGGCGCATCTTGGCAACAAGACCTCCTGACCCAGCCGACTCTAAAGAACTAAACGACAACCCCGCGCTCTGCCATTGGCTTGGCGATATCGCACTTTTGGCCAAGCATCTCCATGAGTTCGCATTCCGTGCTTTCGCCCACCTGCTCATTCCCTGGCCGGCAAGATGGCGAACCGCCCTCACCATCACAATATAGCTGCCCGGGACGGCCTAATCGCGCCTTGCCGCCAGCCGCTTCAGCGCGGCATCGATGGCCTCCAGGGATGCGTGCAGGCCGGCCGCATGCGCTTCGTCCCTGAGCTGGCGCAGGTTTTCGCGAAGCGCCGGGGTGCCGCCACCCTCCTCTTCCTGTCCGGCGCTGACCAGTGCGCGGCCCCTGCGGATCAGGAAGTCGCCCCACGGAAACGGCTCGGGCCGCATGTAATCCTGTAGCGCCGCGAGGTA
Source organism: Cupriavidus sp. L7L (assembly GCF_004353535.1). Lineage (NCBI taxonomy): Bacteria > Pseudomonadati > Pseudomonadota > Betaproteobacteria > Burkholderiales > Burkholderiaceae > Cupriavidus > Cupriavidus sp. L7L. Next base: position 11,549 of record NZ_SMNY01000024.1, on the reverse strand, counting down.
GCGATCCGCTTCCTGCCAGTGCCGCAACGACACGGAAACGTCGATCGCGGCTTCCAGCAGGTCGACGTGGCAATGGCTCACGCAGCCCTGCGTCAGGATCGCCTCGGCCTGCCGCAAGGCGTGGAGCTGCCGGCGGGGATCGCGCGTGGTGCGTGCCAGGAACCCCAGCACGGTGGGGCCGGAGTAGCGCAGCCCGCTGGCGTGGCTCAGTTGCAGCGCCTCGTCGAGCAATGCCTCGGCTTCCTGCATCTGGCCAAGCGCGCCGAGCGCCAGGCCAAGCCGCGCCAGCACCTCGGCCTCGAAGCGCCGCGCGCCCAGCCGGCGCGTCAGCGCCAGGGCCAGCCGCGCGTGCGCTTCGGCGTGCGGCCAGTCGCCGGCCAGCTGCGCGGTCGAGGTCATTACGTCGTAGGCCAGCATCTCGCTGCGCGCATCGCCGATGCGCTGCGCCAGGCGCAGCCCTTCCTCGCAATGGGCCCGCGCCGCATCGAGCTGGTTGAGGAACAGCTCCACCGCGCCCACCATCGGCAGGTTGGCGCATTCGATGCGGACAAAGCCGTGCGTTCGCGCCAGCTCGACGCAACGGACAAAATGCGGATGGGCGGTAATCATGCGGCCTTGCTGGTAGTAGGCATCGCCGAGGCCGCCCAGCGCACGCGCCTCGCCCAGCACAGATCCGGCCGCGCGCGCGTGGCCGAGGGCGCGCTGGTGGGCGGCCAGGCACCGGTCCATGTCTCCCATCGGGAAATACAGGTTGCCGCGCAGCGATTCGATCTCGGCCAGCCGCTCCGACTGGCCCAGCTTGGCGGCCGCCTGTTCGGCCTCGCGCAGCGCTGACAGGGCCTCTTCATGGCGGTCGAGCAGGCGCAAGGCAGCCGCCGTGCCCTGCCATGCCCGGGCCTGCTGCGCCGGCACGCTGGCAAGTGGCTGGGCCTGCCGGAACGCCTGCAGGGATTGCACGGCCAGACCCAGGTCCAGCGCCAGCTCGCCGTGCAGGCAGGCAAGCGCGTGCCTGCAGTCATCGTCGCTGGGCAGCCGCTGCGCGCGCTCGACCAGGCGCAGCGCGCGCTCGCCGCGGAAGTGCGCCGCCTCATGCCGTGCCGCGGCGGCATAGGCCTCGGGCGCGCCGGGATCGCCCGCGGCATCCAGGTGCTCGGCCATCAGTGCGGGGTCCCTGCCCTCGTACCAGGCGGCCGCGCGCCGGTGCAGGTTCTGGCGGCGCGACTTGAGCAGCGATGCGTAGACCGCCTCATGGATCAGCGCGTGCATGAACAGGTAGTCCTCGCCTTCCGGCCGTGTCATGGCGGCCATGACCAGGCGCTCGCACGCATAGGCGGGATCCTGGAGCAGGTGCCGCAGCGCGGCGGGGCTGAAGCGCTGGCCCAGCACGGCAGCGGCCTGCAGCGCCTGCCGGTCGGCGCTGGAGAAGCGGTCCAGCCGCGCCAGCACGATGCTCTGCAGCGTCCCGGGCAGCTCTTCCGTGCCAGCTTCCGCGCCCGCCTCGACGCCGCGCAGCAGTTGGTCGAGGAACAGCGGATTCCCTTCGGCCCGGCGGATGCAGGAAGCGGCGACTGCCGGATCGACCTGCCGGTAGCAGGCGGCCAGTTCGTGCGCTTCGGCATCGTCGAGCGGGCCGAGGTCGATGGTGGTCAGCGGCGCGCCCTGGCTGGTCGCGCGCCAGGCCGCATCGATCGGGTCGTGCTCGGGGCGCACGGTCAGCACCAGGACCAGCGCATGGCCGCGCGTTGCGGCCGCCAGCTGCGCCAGGCAATCGAGCACCGTGCGCTCGGCCCAGTGCACGTCTTCGACCACGATCAGCAGCGCTCGCGCGGCGCTGCGGCGGGTGGCCAGCGTCACCATCAGCCGCTGCGCGCCGCGCTGCCTGCTGGCGGGATCCATCGCGGCCAGCGCGGCGGCGTGCTCGGGGGAATGCGGCAGCTCCAGCATGTCGCGCACGAACATCAGCTCTTGCTCGGCAAGTTGCCAGGCGGCGAGCGTGCCTTCGATGGCAGCCACGTTGCTGCCTTTCGCGTCGGGACCCGGCGGGCCCGTCAGTCTGTGCGCGAGCATGCGCATGGGATCGCCGCCGCTGCCCGCGCCGAAGTCGAGCACCAGGACCCGGTGCGCCTCCAGGCCGCGTTCGCGCGCCAGCGCGACAAAGCGCCCGGCCAGCCGGCTCTTGCCGATGCCGGCCTCGCCGCGGATCAGTACGACGCGGCCATGGCCCGAGCGCAGGCAGCTGTCGGCCACCCCGGCCAGCTGCGCCAGTTCCGCGTGCTTGCCGACGAAGGCATGCTCGGCCGGCGCCTGCTCCACGCCAAGGAAACGCCGCACGCACCACAGCGGGATCGGCTCGGCTACCCCGGGCAGCACGGCGCGGGCCACGCAATCGGCTACCAGGCGCCCGGGCAGCGCCTGGTAGACCCGGTTGGACACCATCGTGCCGCCAGCCTCGGCGGCCTCCATTGCCTGCAGGGCCACGCCGACCGGGCCGCCGGTCAGCGTCATCTCGCTGTCGCCATAGGCCGCCAGCACCTGCCCGCTTGCCAGGCCGACGCGGGCCTGCAGCCGCGATTCGGCGGCCCCGGCCACCCCGGCCACTCGCGCCAACGCTGCATGCAGCGCCCCGGCGGTGTGCAGCGCGCGCTCGGCGTCGTTGCCGTGCGCCACCGGGACCCCGAACACGATGGTCAGCCGGGTGCCGATCTCATCGGTAATGTGTCCGCCACAGGCGCCCGCCAGGGCGCGGGCCTGCTGGCGCCAGCAGCTCAGCGCCTGGTGCAGTTGCTCGGGCTCCAGCGGGCCGCCGGCGCCCTCCTGCAGGCTTGCCACCAGTACCACCGCGTGGCGCAGTTGCGGCTCGGGTGTCAACGTGGCCGCGGGTGAAATCGCATCCGGTCCCGCAATTTGCCCGCCGCCGTCGTCACCGCCCAGGCTGCCTGGCGCCGGCTCGCGCCGCGCGCGCAGGATGGCCTGGTACAGCGCATCGGTCTGGGGCTCCGGCGACACACCGAGCTCGCGTTGCAACGCTGCCCGGCACAGCCGGTATTGCTTGAGTGCCAGGGCCTGCCTGCCCTGCCGTTCATAGAGCCGGATCAGCGCCCGGTGCACGCCTTCCTGCAGCGGGTCGAGCGCGAGCAGGCGCGTGGCACTGGCAATCGCAAGGTCTGTCGCGCCGGCCTGTTCGTGGTGCCCCAGCAACTTCGCCAGGGCGCCCAGCGCCACGCCGCGCAGGCGCTCGCGCTCGATCGCCAGCCAGTGGTCGAAGGCCGGCGCCGCGGCATGGAAACCCTCCAGCAAGTCGCCACGGTACAGGTCCGCCGCGCGTGCCAGAGAGGACGGCGTGGCTGCACGGGCACACTGCTCGAACTCGCACACGTCGACCGAGATCTCGCCCAGCATCACGCAGTCGCCTTCCGCCAGTAGCACGTGCTGGCCCTGCGTGCCCGCCTCGTCGAGCGCGCGGCGGGCCGCGCTCAGCGCCTGTCGCAGGCTGCTGCGCGCCTGCTCTGCATTGCTTTCCGCCCAGCACAGCGCGGCAAGCTTGTCGCGCGGCTGGGCCCGGCCATGGGCCAGTGCGAGGTAGGCCAGCACGGCGCGCGCCTTGCGCGCCGTCAGCGGAATCGGGGTGCCGTCGGCGGAGCTGAGCTGGAAACCGCCGAACAGGTCTAGACGGGCGCGGGTCATGGGAAGGAACCTGGCAGGCCCATCCGTTATAGGCGACGGCAATGGACTACGCTGCGGTCCCACGCCGCAAAGACAGGTAGCCGTTACTTTGCGGCCCGCGGCAACTTTCACGCTTCTTTCACGCCGGACCGCCGGGCCCGTTCACGGCCCCTGCCTACTATCAGCACAACCCCCGGGGCCGCGCGGCACTACCGTAGCGCGCAATAGCGGCATCAGCGGGCTGATTATCGAGACAAGGGCTGTCTCCATCACACTGGAAGGATTGCGTCATGGCACATACGGATTCGCGGAGTGTTTCGGTCTCAAGCACCAACGCCAGCTCGATCGAGCGCTTCGAGGCAGCACTGGAACTGCTGCACGGTTACTACGGCGACCCGCTCACCGTGATCGATCACGCCCTGGCGGAGGACCCCGGCTTCGTGATGGGGCATGCGCTGCGGGCCGGGATGATGATCACCGCGGGCGACGGCACCGTAGCGCCGCTGCTGCGCGAAAGCGTCGAAGCAGGCGAAGCGCTGTCCGCCAGCGCGAACGAGCGCGAGCGCCGGCATATCGCCGCGGCGCGCGCCTGGCTGGATGGACACTTCACACGCTCGATTCAGCTCTACGGCGACATCGTGATCGACTACCCGCGCGACAGCCTGGCGCTGCAGGTAGCCCATATCGGGGACTTCCTGCTCGGGCAGTCCACCCTGCTGCGCGATCGCATCGCCCAGGTGCTGCCCCACTGGAACACCCGTGTGCCGGGCTTCGGCTATGTGCTCGGCATGCATGCCTTCGGCCTCGAGGAAACGCACCGGTACGAGCAGGCCGAGGAACGCGGCCGCTTCGCGCTGGAACTGAACCCGCGCGATCCCTGGGCGATCCACGCCGTGGCCCACGTGATGGAAATGCAGGGCCGCCAGGACGAAGGCATCGACTGGCTAAGCGGGCGTGCCGGCGACTGGTCGCAGGACAACATGATGGCCGTGCACAACTGGTGGCACCTGGCGCTGTTCCATCTGGAGCTCGGCCACGCCAGGCAGGTGCTGGACATCTACGACGCGCACATCCGCGAGAACCAGTCTTCGGTCGCGTTGGAACTGATCGATGGCTGCGCCATGCTGTGGCGCCTGCACCTGCGCGGCATCGACGTGGGCTCGCGCTGGGACGAGCTGGCCGATACCTGGCAGGCCCGCGGCGCGCAAGGATACTACGCCTTCAACGACACCCATGCGGCGATGGCCTTCCTGTGCGCCGGGCGCGATGACGCGCTCGCCGCCCTGCTCGCCGGCATGCGCGCCGCGGCGGCCGGAAGCGGCTGCAACGCGATGATGACGCGCGATGTCGGCCTGCCGGTGACCGAGGCCCTGGTCGCCTTCTCGCGGCGCGACTACGATCGCAGCATCGAGCTGCTGATGCCGGTGCGCCAGATCGCGCACCGCTTCGGCGGCAGCCATGCCCAGCGCGACCTGATCAACCTGACCCTGATCGAGTCGGCGCTGCGCGGCGAACGCGCCAACCTGGCCTGCGCGCTGGCGGCCGAGCGCATGGAGCTCAAGCCGATGAACCCCAGCCTCAGCAAGCTGGCGCAGCGCGCCTCCGCGCTGCAGCGCGAAGCGGCGGACGGCACGCGCGACGCGGCGGCCGTGAAGGCGGCATAAGGTTGGGACGACGGGTGCGTGGCTCGGCGACAACCGCTACGTTGCCTCGTAAGCCACCATGGCCAAGGCGCGTGCGCCCGCGGCCACCCCCACCGTCTGCGAGGGCGGCTGCGGCTTGAGCAGCGCGCTGCTGGTCAGCACATTGGCGGCACTGACGGTATAGCTGCCAGGAGCCAGGTTGGACAGCGTGGTCGGCTGGGTCACGGTCTGGCGGAACTCGCCGGGTCCCAGTACCGTGATGGCCGCCGACGTCCCGGACGGCAGGCCGGAGATGGAGATCATCAGCGTGCCGGTGCCGCCGTCATTGCCCTCGTCGTCGCCGCCCCCTCCGCAGGCTGCGATGCCAAGGCAGCAGGCGACGAAGAATTGGCAAAGCGCGGATCGAAGTGCTACGGACATGACACGCTCCCTTCCAGGCCCGGGCACAGGCGGTCATCCCATCGCGTTCTGGCGCGATGGGCGTGGAACCCTTTTAATTACAGGGCGTGCCAGGTAGCGGCGTCCCGTAACTGGTGATCCCATGACAGGTATCGCCTTGCTTGAGGGGGCCGTCCGCGCTCGCTTCCGGGTCGATGGGAAATTTACCGACCTTGGTGCAGCAGAAACGGAATTCCGTCGCAGGCGCCGGAGAATTCACCACTGCGGGAGACGCCATGACGGATCGCTCGGCCGGCATGGCGTGCTCAGGGGCGGGAACGCTTTTCGTCACTTGGGCAGCCTTGGGAGGTGGCGCAGGCGCCGGAACATTTTTCGTTGCCGGGAAGGCCCGGGTGGGTTGCTCAGATTTGGGGAAGCTTTTTGGAGCCGCGGGGACCTTGATGCCTGGATCGACGCTCCGCTCCTGTGCGCCGGGAGAGACGCACTGACTGTTCTCGCAGATTCGCTCCCCTTTGCACTGCATGTCGTATTGGCATCCAGCGGCTCCGGCGTAAGGCGCAACCCCAGCCGCCATGGATATGCCGAGAAGCACGCCTAGCGCTTTCATATCTAGCTCTGGCTCCTTAGCCGTTTTTGGGCGCCCTTCATGCTTGCTCGGAACCGGCGCTCTTGCGCCAGCCTGAGCCCCCTGGTCCTGAGGGCACCGCTTCTAGTATGGGATGCGCGCGCGCTGAGCGCCACCCTGGCCGGCCGGTCTTGCTGTTCGCGGTCTTGCTATTCGCCCTGCTTTTTAGCGCCGCGCTGCCTTCAATAGGCGGCGCCACGCGCCCTCGTCCATGCAGGCAGGCCTTTGACGAAGAGGACGATCCGCCTATACCAGTATGTACGCTTTTCGCACAGGCCCTTGCATCCCCTTCGACTTCTCCTTCACGCTGCCCTAAACCGGGGAAGCAACATGCCAGACGTAGCCTCAGACGGTGTTCGTATCCACTACGAGATCAAGGGCATTCCACAGCACGCGCCCATGCCGCCGGTTCTTCGACCGGCCGCGCCATCGCGCAGCTTCTGGCAATCCGTCACCGCGCGTTATTGCGCAGCGCAACCCTCCGCGGAGATTGCCGCGCGAATCCCCGGCGCCGGGCTTGTCATGCTGGACGGCGGCCAGTTCATCTTCCTGGAGCAGCCGCACCTGCTGCACGACACCGTTGAGGGCTTTATCGCCAGGCACGAATAATCGTCGTGCGCACAGGCCACACTGATCCGCTCGGCGCTGGCAGCCCCTGCAAAGGAACGCCCCATGTGGATGAACTGGCTTCTTATATTCGTGCCGGTCGCGATAGCCCTGGAATTCCTCGCGGCCGACCAGCATCTGCTCATTTTCCTGACTTCTGCCGTGGCCATCCTGCCCCTTGCGGGACGGATGGGCCATGCCACCGAGCAGTTGGCGGAGCGTCTCGGCGAGGCCATCGGTGGCTTGCTCAATGCGACATTCGGCAACGCGGCGGAACTGATCATTGCACTGGTTGCCTTGCGTGCAGGCCTTCATCAGGTCGTGGAAGCCTCCATCGTCGGTTCCATTGTCGGCAACCTGTTGCTGGTGTTTGGCGCTGCGATGCTCGCGGGGGGCATTCGCTATCCCGAGCAACGGTTCAACCCGCGCGGTGCGCGTTCGCAGGCGACCATGCTCATACTGTCGGCGATCGCGCTGATCCTCCCTGCGAGCTTCGAGGCCGTAGCGGACAGATCAGACGTGCTGTACCGGCTCAGCGTCTGGATTTCCATTGCGCTGCTTGTCATCTACGCGCTGTATCTGTTGTTCTCGTTGGTCACTCATCCTGCGCTGTTCCGCAGTGCACATGAAGCCGGGAAGGCGGCGACAGAACACGAGAAGGACAAGCCACCTGCCAACGCCCCCCGCGCGCTAGCGATACTGGCGGCAGCCACCGTCGGGACGGCGTGGATGAGCGAGATCATGGTGGGCGCGATTGGTCCCATGATGCATGCCTACGCCCTCAGCGAAATTTTTGTCGGCGCGTTCGTCGTGGCAATCCTGGGCAATGCAGCCGAACATGCATCGGCCATTACCGCAGCCCTCAGAAATCGCATGGACCTGTCGTTTTCCATTGCGGTGGGATCCAGCGTCCAGGTGGCACTCTTCGTCGCGCCAGTCCTGGTGCTTGTCAGCCATTTTCTCGGGCCGGCTCCGATGGACCTGGCCTTTCGTCCAGCCCTGGTACTCATTGTGGTCCTGTCCGTGCTGGTCACGGCGCAAATGGCAAGCGACGGACGGGCGGACTGGTTCAAGGGCACGCAACTTCTGATGGTCTATTTCGCGCTTGCCCTCACCTTCTTCTTCCTGCCGCGCTAAGTCATGGCCGGCCACGGCTGAAGCGCAGGTGACAAGCTCGACAGTTAGCTTGCGAGTCGTCATGGCATCTGGAGTCTGATTGATCTGTATCAGATCCCCATGGTGATGGATACCTATGGTGTTATCAGGAATCTTGCAATTCCGATATGGATGCGGACTCAAGATCCACTCGACCAGTCTCCCGGGAGGGGCGCCATGACCAACCAACTTGCCGCCTGGCATACCGACCATATCAACTTCGCCAGCCTGCTTGACCTGTTGGAGAGAGAGGTGAGCGCCTTTTACCAGGAGGAGCAGCCAAACTACGGTTTGATGGACCTGATCATCGAGTACATGCGCAAGTATGGCGATTGCGTTCACCATCCTCGGGAGGATGTTGCATACGCGCTGCTCGTCGAGCGAGACCCAGGCATGCGCATTGTGATCAGCCGGCTTCTGCAAGAGCATCGTGTGATTGCAGCGGTAGGCGAGGATTTGCTCAACCGGCTTCATGAAGCGGAACGGGATGTCATAACGTCGCGAACGGCGCTGGAAGCCGCTGCAGCCATGTACCTTGCCTACTATCGCAATCATCTCTCCACCGAGGAGAAACAGGTCATGCCCCGTGCCGCACACTTGCTGACCGAAGAAGATTGGGCAGCAGTGGCGGCCACTGAGCCGGCCAGCGTCGACCCATTATTTGGCGAAAATGTACACCAGCGTTTTGCAGCCCTGCGGAAACTGATTGACGGAGAAGCAAGTATGTATATCCCCTCCCCTGATCATCGCGAGCTGGCTTGAAACCACGACCCCGATTCCGCATCCAAGGCCTCGCCAAGAAGGTTGTGCGGCATCCGTCCTTCCCCCACACCCATGCGCACCGCATCGGCCCCCTAACTAACCCTAACTGTCCCGAAGAGCAAAGTTTTTGTCCCGCGGTGTCAAATGGACGCGCTGCGATTTCACATACTCATAGCAGCGCTTCCCCTCCATCCACCGGTTCGGCAACGACAGCACAAGCGAAAGGGAGTGAGAGCGACACGCCGTCCCGCGCGACGCCACTGTAGATCCCCTTTGCGAGTTTCCGTCATGTTCGCCATTGCCTGTTGGTTGATTTTCTCCGTTCTGGTCGGCTGCTTTGCCAACGGACTGGGGCGCTCCGGCGCGGCCTGGACGACTTTCTCGATGATCTTCAGCCCGTCCCTTGGCTTGCTTCTAGTGGCCATCCTTGACGAGAAGCCGATGCAGTCTCGCTTCACAAGAGGCCTGGCCCTGATGCGGCAGGTGGCGGTCCGACCCCAATAAACTCCCTCCCCTATCCAGCATTGCCCGCCGCCCGAGCCCTGGGTTGTTTGCCATGGCTACTGGAGCATCTCACGGCCAAATGTGCCGGCGGAGGCTGCCGGAGTCCTTCCATTTAGCTGTTACCGCATTGTGACGTTCAGCCGAATATTCGTCTGGCGGCCATCATGCGGCTCGGCTAATATGGATTGTGCATTGCACAATAGCTGCATTTTGCACCCTGCGTAGCTTCACCACGGGCGCGGAGATTCGCCTCTGTGCGGCCGCCTACGGCGTGCCGGTGCAGACATGCCAGTGCCAGACATAATTCCCGCAACCGAAGGGGTGGACATGGCAGTTGATATGGATAGTGAGGTCGTTCAACTTGGCGCGTATCGGGTCGAAAAGGGAAAGAGTTCCATTTCGGGGCTCTCCTCGGGGGCCTTTATGACCGTGCAAATGCATCTCGCCCATTCGTCGAGTTTTTGCGGCGCGGGCGTGATCGCGGGAGGTCCGTATCGCTGCGCGGAATCGTTTCGCTCCGCGTCGGCGGTAGCAGAGGATGCATACGAACTCAACGCGCTGCATTTGTGCATGAATCCGCTTGTGCCGCGGACCGCGCCAAACGCTGAGCGTCTTGCTCGGCTGGCACACCAGACGGCGCTCGACGGCAAGATCGACCCGGTCGCCAATCTTGCCGGGGATCGCGTCTACATCTTTACGGGCAGCGAAGACAGCGTGGTGTTTTCAACAGTGGTGGAACGCACTCGCGAGTTCTACCGCCTGCTTGGCGTCAAGGCTGACAATATCTTCTTTGACGACAGCGTGCCGGCTGGCCATTCGATCATCACCGACAATGCCGAGGATTCGCCGTTAGGCACTAACCAGCCGCCGTACATCAATAACGGCAGCTTTATCCAGTCGCACAATATCCTTCGGCATATCTACGGCAATCTGCATGCCCCTTCACGCCAGCTGAGCGGGCGCCTGCTACGCTTCGACCAGACGGAGTTCTTCGGAAATGAAGCGCGCGCAAGTATGAGCAAGTATGGCTACGCCTACATACCGCAGGCTGTCGCGGATGGCGCAGCGGCTCGGGTGCACATCGCCCTTCACGGCTGCAAGCAGGGCTACAACTATATCGACTTTACTTTCGGCCAGTCCGACTTCGCCAGCCAGCCGCCTTATGGCAACCGGTATATCACGACCACCGGCTACAACAATATCGCCGACAGCAATAACATCATCGTGCTGTACCCTCAGGCAGAGGGCACTGACAATAGCCTCACGCAAAATCCGGACGGATGCTGGGACTGGTGGGGCTATTCCAGCGCGGACGCCGAGCAGCCTGACTATTATTCGCGTGACGCGATCCAGATCAGGGCGATCCACGGCATGCTTAGCCGCCTTGGCGGCTGAAGGAGCGGAAAGATGGAAGGAACCATGATGAGTCCGCATGACGGTGCGCTGACCGTAGCGAAGAACGAGGCCTCCGTGCCGGCAGTGCATCGCGCCTTGGCCATGACCCAACCCGCCGCATTGCAGCGCAGTCAGATGCTGCAGACGCTGATGAGCGGCTGGGCCTTGCGTACAGCCGATACCGGAGTGAAAAGCCTGAACCTGGCATCTTTTGGCATGGATGTGCAAGTGCTGACGGAGCTGTTCCAGCTGCAATACGCTATCGTCCAACGCCTGCAGACGCAGCAGCAAGGATGGATGGCGGGATGGACGGCCTGGCTGCAAGAGCGTGCGCAGGTCAAGCGTGCCAACACTATGTCGAAGCTCGTCGAACAGGAATTGGACCTCCTCGCTCGCTTCGGATTGCTTCTCAGCAACCAGATGGTCGACCTCGTAACTCTGCAAGAGAATATCGAGGTCAATACCGGATACTGGGTGGCACAGACGCTTGCGGCACAGGCGGCGCCGGCGGATCAGGTGGCAGAAGCATAGTCGCTGGCCTGGCGGCCGCTGCGCCATTCTAGGCGTGACCGCCAAAGCAAAAACCCCTCGCAGCACACGCTGTCGAGGGGTTTTGCACAATAAGAGCCTGGCGATGACCTACTTTCACACGGGTAATCCGCACTATCATCGGCGCGGAGCTGTTTCACGGTCCTGTTCGGGATGGGAAGGGGTGGTTCCAGCTCGCTATGGTCACCAGGCATGAGGGGTTGTGGCGCTGGGGTTCAAGCCAGCGTCACGAATCGGGATGTAGTTGG